>JACMPK010000168.1 GCA_014377535.1 Gemmatimonadaceae bacterium | reverse complement strand
TACGGGAACACAACGTGGTCCTTTTCGGCGCCGCAGCCAATGTTGCTGCGGTGGGGACGGATGACCACCTCGCGGCGTCGCAGCAGGGACTCGCCGTCGTTCAGGGCAGCGCGCACGCCGTGGTGGCGAACGCCGTCAAGTACGACACTCGCGAGGTGTGGATTGAGCCCAGTACCCCGCCTAACATGCCTGCGAAGCAGGGACGTCTTCAGTGCGTGCCACCGCCGGACTTCTAGCGCCACCGGCCCCGCGATTCAATCCATAGCGGGCTCCCCACAGGACCGGCGGACCGTTCCCGGCTACGAGGCCGACTAGCGTGACACCAGCGTGGACATACCGAACGGCATGTTTGACGATACAGTGTGCAACTCTGACGAGACACCGTGCACGCCGACACGGTCTCGGCGATCAGCGAAGCGCGTTAGCAGCTGCCCGACCTGATCGTCCTTGACCGCGGCCTGCCCGCCAGCGATAGCTTCGTCGTCATCGAACGTCTACTGACGAATCTGCAGCTGGCGATGATCCCGATCGTCGTCGTTTCGGCTCGCGATGTGCGGATCAATCGCCGACGGGCACTTCAAGCGGGCGCGAAGGCCTTCGTTGCGAAAAGGTGGGATGATCATAATCTGCGTCAGGTGATCAGCGATGTGCTGCACGGCAAAATCCCGGCAGTGATTCAGGTCGCGTGAACTCCGCGTCGTGATGGGGTGCGACGGCGCCGGGCCACAATGCCGCCGCGTCGTCGCGTGCGGTGCAATGCGTGTTGGCGAGCGTGGGCGTGCGCACGTCAATCACGTGTGGCACATGTGCCGAGTGATCGAGCGGTCAATTGCAGAATTGTGTGTACGTCGACTTTGCGCGCGGGCGATCCAGGTACCCGGCGGCTGTCCGTGCCGCACCGTCACGTGGTCGTGCGCGACACGGCTGGACGTCGCCATCTGTTTGCGCGAATGATCGACTCGCGCCGCACCGACAATTCTGACGGGGGCCGCCCAGAACTCGTTGACGGATTGGGATGCGGCCACGCGCAGGCGACGGGCGACGTTCGCCACCGGGCCGGCATTGGCGTACGCGGCGTGTGGCATGATTCGCAGGCAGCCGTTGTGCGTGATGGCGCTTGCTGCTTGATGTACATCCATCCGATGCGGACGCGCAACGCGCGGTGTCACTGTCATTTCGGACACCGGACAGACGGCGTCAATCGCTGCGCGATTTAACGCAGGAAGCCCAACCGCTGCGGCCGTGGCATGCACGCCACATTGCATGTCACAGGGGATACGCCTTATCGTAAAATTATGCGGTTCCAATTTTAACCCTTTCATCCCGATCCGATGACGTTGTTTGCTGCAGTTCGACGTTCAGCCTATCGCATGGTTCCGGCATCTCTTCTTTTCGCGCTCACCGCCACCGTCGCGTCGGCACAGAATCGTGTCGGCCAGTCATTCACCGTCACCGACAACCAAATTCTGTCGAGATTCTCGGTGCCGGATTATGGACTCAGCGGCACCGGGTTGTCGCCGTTCACCGTGGACATTTTCAAATTGAGTGGCCTGACACTCGAGGGGCCGAGCCTGTTTTCGCAATTGCTCGGGAACAATTTCAATGGGCTCTCGATCACCCCGAACCTGACGTTTGCGAGCGGCGGGATGTTCGCCATCATCGTCACGCAGCCAATCGACTGGCTGAGTTTTTCCTACGGCTCTCAGTTCGATTTCATTCCCAACGGTAGCCTGTTGACGTGCACGGGAGCGTCCTGTTTTCTCGGATTAGGGCCGCCGAGCGACCTGGCGGGTGCTGCTCTTGAGATCACCAGCGGCGGCATTCTTCCGCATTCGACTGTGCCCGAGCCGGGAACCTCGGCGCTCATGGGCGCTGGATTGTTGGCCCTCGGCGGATGTGTTGCACGCCGTCGTCGTCGTATCGTGAGCTAAGTCACTCTCAGTCAGGCGACACGCGGCCAAGCTTTTAACGAATTGCCGCCTGTGAAATCGCAGGCGGCATTTACGTTCGTGCGTTTGCTCTTTCCGGTCGTTCCGCCAATGCCGCGCACCCCCGACAGCAAGGCCGCTTGGTGCGACTGGTATTGCCGGGTGCGTGCCGAGCGGCGATTGGGCACAGCATCGGGCATACCGGCATCCGTCGGAATAGCGTGGGCACGGTACCGCCTCGCGGCGAGATAGACGCTGGGCGACGCGCGCGATGGCGGTGTTTCGCAACTGCACACCGATTCGAGCGGCGCGACGAGCGGTGATGCGTCGTCGCCGCGTGGAGGTATTGCCTCGCTCCGGCGCGCGTTGCACTATGAGCCGATCCGGGTCGAATGACTCATCAACCGGTCTGCGGCCATCGAGTGACGCGCGTGTCCATCAGGCTGTGCCGGGCAACTTGCGGTCAGCGTTGGCTTTCCTGAGGCGTGCGATTGTCCTGACACGATGTTCCCACTGGAGCACACGCTGAATCTGATCATTGGCGCAACGGGATCGATGGGCCGTCACCTGACGCGGTCGTTGCTGGCCGCGGGTGAGCCAGTGCGTGCGTTCACACGTGACCCGGCACGGGCGCAGGCGCTGGCCGCGCTCGGCGCCGAGGTGGTGCGAGGCGACTTGCGAGACCCGGCGTCGGTGCGCAGCGCGATGCAGGGCGTCCGTGCGGTGGTGTCGGCCTCACATTCGATACTCGGCCGCGGCGCCAGCGCCAGCAGCGTGGTGGACGATCAGGGGCAGCGCACGCTGATCGCGGCTGCCGTGGCGGCGCGTGTCGAACGGTTCGTGTACACATCGGCCCTCGGTGCGTCGCAGCAGCATCTGGTGGATTTCTGGCGCACCAAGGCGCGGATCGAGCAGGTCGTGCGAGACAGCGGCCTGACGTTCACGATCCTGCAGCCGAGCGCATTCATGGAGGTGCATGCGTACGACCTGATCGGCAAGAACATGCAGCTCGGCAAGCGCGTCCCGCTCTTCGGTCCGGCCGACAACCCCCGCAACTTCGTGGCGGCATCGGATGTGGCCGATGTGGCGCGGCATGCGCTGAACGATTCCCGCTTCGTGGGACAGACGGTGACGGTCGGTGGCCCGGAGAACCTGACGAGCCGCGAGGTGGCCGCAATGTTCGAACGGGTGTGCGGCAAGCCGGCCGCGATCCTGCACGTGCCGCTCGCCGTGGTGCGATGCATGGCGGCGGTGCTCACCCCGCTGCACGAGGGGGTCGGACGAATTCTGCGCGCTACGATCGTCGCGGAAACAACTGATCAGACATTCGATCGTGCGACATCGCCGTTGACGGCGGCGCTGCCGTCGACATCGCTGGAATCGTGGGCACGCGCGCGTATCATGGCGTGACGTGCATCTGAAGGCGGCGGCCTGACGTTCTGCGCGGCCACTACATTCAGCAATGCGACTTTGTGCGAGTCGCGGTCGGCGGCGACACCGGTCACGGCATTGATCCTCGGCCTTCCAGCCTGGGCATGCGACGGCACGGCTGCACAGGACGGCGCCGCTGCGAGAAGGAACGCATGCAGCGAGCGGCGCCGTGCAGAAGACCAGTCACAGCAACGTGGTCAGCACTCCAATGCTCAACGCCACCACTGCCGTGTTGAAGGCGAAGGACAGGACGCCATGCACTAGCGCCGTGCGTCGAATGTCGCGACTACGGATGCTGATGTCTGATGTCTGTGCGGTCATCCCGATCACGAATGCAAAGTACGCAAAATCGAGATAGTCCGGCGGTGATCCGTCTCCCTGGAATTCGAGCGCCGCGAACGACTCGTGTGACTCGTAATACTGATGGGCGTACCGGAGCGTGAACACGGTGTGAATCAGTCCCCACGCCGAGGCGACCGCAGTAAGCGCGAGGCCGATTGCGAGGATCTTGTCCGACACCTGCATGGTGACGCTCCCCTGCAGCAACACCACGACCGCAAGCAGCGACGCACTGGCGCCGAGCACCACGATAACGAGCGTCACAAATCGACTGGGATCCTCTCGCTGCGCCAATTGACGGATCTGCGCCGGACGCAACGTGAGGATGGTGAACCATGTCAGCGCGAGCGCGACGAAGGCGAAGCCGTCCCACGAGGCGACTGCCCGGATCTCGAGCGACACACGCGACGGAAGCGCCCACGCCGTCAGTGCGCTGGCAACCACAGCCGCCGCGAGGCGCGTGCCGGCCCGCGCATGTGCCAGCCGATGGCGCCAGCCATCCGAGGTGCCCGCCGGCGGTCGTACTGCAATGGGATCAGACGGCGGTTCACCATCCGTCATCAGCGCCATACCCTTGATGGTTACAGTGTTGCACGTCGAGGTCTGAGACCGGCTGGAACATACGCCGGAAGTGTGACGACAGTGGCGGACTGACGCGAGAGCTACGCACGTGCACCACAGCGGCATGCGACACGATCGGCTTGTGGACGAACTCGTCGGCTCGTGAGCTTTGACTTTGCGCGCTGCGGCTAAAATCGTCAAGCTTGCGGACGCATTGCCGACGCTGCGCATTCAACGGCCACGCACGCAGCGCCCGCGGCCGCGCCGCAAATACACGATGACGCCGCCACGCACTTGCGCGCATCATGAAGTCGGAAGCACAGCGCGCCAGCCGCTCTGACCAAACCGTAATGCTCGTCGATCCTGCTGCTGGCCGGCGGCATTGGCACAAGCCAGCGGCCGATCGGGGGAAACTCAGAAAGTGGGTAGGCTCTTCATAATGTCGTGTGCAATCGCTGGATAGTTCCGGTCAAAGTGATGATCACCCGATCGCGCCACGATATGTATTCTGGCTGCATCAAGTGCTGGGCAGATCGTATCCGTTTCGGTGGTCCCGTAAAGGCAGAAGTACCGGACGCCGGTGTTGCGCTGGATTTCGGGAATCACCGCCTGATCGGATGATCGTGACGAACTCCGTACCAGATCCATCAAATGAAACTCGAAACTGGCTGCATGCTCCGCGCCCATCAGTGCCACCAGGTCGACACGCTGACGCAGGTCAGGAGGCAGTCGGTTGACGACGAATGGCAGGAAGCCGGCGCCGCGCGAATACCCGATGAGGATGATTCGACTGCGGGACCATCGTGTCAGATATGCTCGGAGGATGCGTTCCGAGTCTCGCGCGGCGTCATCCGCATTGCGTGTGTCGTGATCGAGCCACGCGCGGGAGTTCACCCCGACCACGGCAATTCCGTTCGCGGCCAACTCTTTCGACACCGATCGCGTGAGATCGGCCCAGCCGCCATCACCACTCCAGAACAGTGCAAGCGTGGTTCCGTTTACCGACGGTACTTCGGTCAGTGGGAGATCGCCGAGCGACGTACTGGACGTCTGCGCCGCAAGCGCCGAACTCAGTGTCACTGTTGCCAAAGCCAGCGCATGGTGCATCCAGCGTATCTTGTCCATCACGCACACTTCTCCCGAGAATATGAATAATCGTTGGTCGGAGCAATGATTCCAGCTACACCGGCCACAGCTGATCATACACCGTCAAGTCGTGCTGTTTCGATTCCGGCGCAGCCTTTGTGCAACATTTGTGGTGTCGGTGAGCCGGATATCGGGTGGGCCGATGTTTGGCCGGGTACGCTGGCTCCATCTCGCGGTGCCCTGTACTGTCAACTACAGCAATTTGCGTGACACATCATGCAGCGTAACTCATCCCTGTCTGCCGCTGTCGGCGACGAGCCGCATGTACAGGAGGGAAATGGATCGTCCTGGCAGCGTGTCCGACCATGGCTCAGTGTCGCAGTCGTATTCGCGCTGTTGACTGCCGCGCTGCTCATCCTGCGCCGTGAGCTGTCGGGGACTGGTTATCCTCGTGTGATGCACGCGGTCCAGTCATTGCCGGCGGCTCAAGTGGCTGCGGCCATCGGGCTCACCGTAATTGCCTTCATCATGCTGGGCGGCTATGACGTGCTCGCACTGCGCTATGTGGGCGCGCGCATCAGCATCTCACGCATCATGCTGTCGTCAATGCTGTCCTACGGCATCAGCCAGACGCTCGGTTTTCCGCTGCTCACTGGCAACGCCGTGCGGGTGCGCTTCTGGAGCGCATGGGGGCTGTCGACGGAAGAGATGGGGCGTGCCGCGGCCCATGTGAGCACGACATTCACGATCGGTATCATCAGCGTCTGTGGTGCGGCGCTGCTGATCGAGCCTGACGGCACGCTGCTGCTCCTCGGGCTGCCGACGACGTTCGCGCGCCTGATCGGGTGTGTGCTGTTTGCGCTTACGAGCAGTTATGTCGTATGGACCGTGCTGCGGCGCGGCACCGTGATCGGGATTCGCGGATGGTCGTTCCCGGTGCCCTCTGTCCGGATTGCACTGGCGCAAATCGTACTCGCGTTGTTCGACTGGGCGGCCGCCGGCGCGGTGTTGTATGCGCTGTTGCCGCGCAGCCATGGTATTGAGTTGCTGCCCTTTCTCGGCGTGTTCGTGCTGGCGCAGACGGTCGGTGTGCTGAGTCACGTGCCCGGCGGACTTGGGGTGTTTGAAAGCATCGTCGTACTGGCCCTCAAGCCTGTACTGCCCGCGGAAGCGACACTGCCAGCGCTGCTTGCCTATCGGGCCGTGTATTACCTGCTGCCGTTCCTGCTGTCGGTCGGCACGCTGATGGTGATGGAGATGGCACGCCAGCGGGCTCGGTTCCCGGCGCTTCGCGAGCGCACGCGGGTGACCGTGACCACGATGGCTCACTGGGGCCGCGTGCTGCAGCCGGTGCTGCCGGGGGCGATCGGCACGTCCACCTTTCTCGGTGGCGTACTCCTGTTGTTTTCCGGTGCCACACCAGCGGCGCATGGTCGCGTGCGGATGCTGACCGCGGTGCTGCCTCTGGGACTCGTCGAGTTCTCGCACTTCACGGCAAGCCTGGTGGGTGTCGGACTGCTCATTCTGAGCTGGGCGTTGTGGCGCCGCCTGGATGCGGCATGGGGTTTGACGGTGACCGTCCTGTGCATCGGCATCATTTCGTCCATCCTGAAGGGCCTCGACTACGAGGAAGCGTCACTGCTCGGCGGCGTGCTGCTGCTACTGCTGCCGGCACGCACAGCCTTCTATCGGCGAACCGCGCTGACCAGTGAGCCACTCTCGCCGGGGTGGAGTGCGGCCATTCTGGGTGTCATCGGCGCCAGTGTCTGGATTGGCCTGTTCTCGTATCGACACGTGGATTTTTCCAGCGACATGTGGTGGGAGTTTGCCGTTCGCGGCAACGCGCCGCGCTTCCTGCGTGCGACCGCCGGTGTCGTCGGCGTGGCCTTGCTGCTCGCCGTGTATCGGCTGTTGCGCCACGCGACCTATTCGCCGCAGATGCCCGATCCGACGGCGCTGTCGCATGCGGCGTTGATCGTCACCGCGTCGTCCGTCAGCACGCCGGCGTTGGCACTGCTGGGCGACAAGGCATTGATCTACAATGACGACGGCACGGCATTCGTCATGTACGGCGTTGCCGGTGGCAGCTGGATTGCGATGGGCGATCCCGTCGGACCACTCGACGCCGGGACCGATGCTGCCTGGCGTTTCAAGCTCGAAGCCGATGCACATGGCGCACGTCCTGTGTTTTATCAGGTGAGTCCCGAACGGTTGCCGCTCTACATCGACCTCGGACTGACCCTGCTGAAGCTTGGCGAGGAAGCCTGTGTCCCGCTCGCGGATTTTTCCCTGGCCGGCGCTGACCGACGCTGGATGCGTCGCAGCCTCATGGAAGCAGAGAAGGCGGGTCTGACCTTCGAGGTTGCACCGGCGAGTGCCGTTCCACCAATGCTGCCGGCACTCCGGAGCATTTCGGACGAGTGGCTTGGCGGCAAGGCGACACGAGAAAAAGGTTTCTCACTCGGCAGGTTCGACGAGGCCTATCTGCAGCACTTTCCGATAGCCCTGGTCTACGCACCCGCTGCTGACGGGCGCAAGCTTGTCGCCTTCGCCAATCTGTGGTGCGGTGCGCCTGGAGGCGAGATATCGCCGGATCTCATGCGACGCACTGGCAACGCACCGCGTGGTGTGATGGATTTTCTGTTCATTCAGCTGCTGCTGTGGGGCAAGGCACACGGGTACGGGACGGCCAATCTGGGCATGGCGCCGCTCGCCGGCTTGGAATCGCCAACGCTGGCGCGACCGGAGCTGGCCCCGCTTTGGTCCAGAGCCGGTGCCTTCGTCTACGGTCGTGGAGAACAGTTCTACAATTTCAAAGGCTTGCGTGCTTTCAAGAGCAAGTTCTCTCCTGTCTGGGTGCCACGATATCTCGCCTCCCCGGGTGGGTTTGCATTGCCGCGCGTGTTGGCAAATGTGACTTCCCTGATTTCGGGTGGTGTGTCGGGCATCATCCACAAATGAGCAGGTCTCGTCATTGGTTGGTCGGAATCGTCGGCACGCTGCTGGCGGGCTGCACGACGTTCCGCACGCCGATTCCGCTAACCGATGCGGCGCCCGGACACACTACGTTCCACGCGATTCCGGTCGGTGATAAGTCACGCACATTTCTGCTGCACCTGCCGCCGGCGGCTGCGACGCGTCGTGTGCCACTAGTGCTCGTGTTCCATGGCCACACGGCGAACGCCGACGTCGCCATGCGTACGTCAGAGATGAATCGCATGGCTGACTCACTCGGTATTGCCGTGCTTTATCCCGATGGCTCGGGCCGGGTGCGCGGCATCGGCTTGTCATGGAATGTGGGCAGCTGTTGTGGTTACGCGCAGGCGCATCAGGTAAATGACATTGCATTCGTGGATTCACTGCACGCTGCAATGATCCGCACACGTCGAATCGACATGAACGCAGTGTTCGCGGCTGGCTTTTCGGCCGGTGGAATGATGGCGCCCAAGGTCGCGTGCGAGCGCGCGACGATCGTGCGGGCTGTGGCCGACGTCGCAGGCGCAATGCCCGATGCCGTTTGCACCCCGGCTGCGCCCGTTGCCGTGCTGTTGATTCACGGCGATGACGATGACGAGCTTCGGTACGATCACTCGAGGGGTGCAACCACCGGCGCACCAGCGTACGCGCGCTCATACGACTCCGCCGCGGTATTCTGGGAGCGCATCAATCGGTGCGCTGGCACTGGGTCAGCGAACACGACACAAATGCCAGGGTCCGGCGTCCGGTCACGAGTCGCCTCTGCATGCGGCAGTGGACGTCCGGTCCAGGTAGTCAGCATTCCCGCGCATCCGCATGCGTGGCCCGGTGGGCGGTCTTCGTGGTGGTTTGCACCTAAGCCGTCGAAAGTGCTCGATGGGTCGGCGTTCGTACTCACGTTTTTTGCGGAGCAACTGCGAAGAGACTCGGCGTCGACATCGCGCCGATGATGTCGACGGATCGCCAGCGCATGCTGCTTCGCGTACGCGAGATTCAGTCGCAACATGCGTCCCGTCGGCGCGGCCGGCTGCGCCGCGAGATTCAACTGCAACGCTTGCAGCAAGTGAATCTGCCCCTGCTGCGACAGCACGACGGTTGCCCAATCGGTCTCACGTCGGACATCGAGCGTGTAATACAGGGCCCGGATCCGAATCGCAGACTGCAGGTTGACCTCGCACTCGTGCAGGGCATCCAACCGATGGCGTGTCTACGCGCAGCGTGTGCAGTTGTGGGCTTTCACTTGAAGTGAACATGAATTGTCGCGAACGCAGCTACAGGCCGGCGTCAACTACAGAAATCTGTATCAGACTGTGAGGCAGTTTCGGGTCGTTTGCAGCGTGACGACGCCTATCGGTGTTGCGCTTCCAGGTCTTTGTGTCAGGCCTACACATTCCGCTTGCACACGTGCGACCGAGCCGCGACGACACCTCAGCGGATGTCACGCTGATGAAATGGCTCCTTGCGGCTTCCCAGCTTGTCGTACACGCGTCGTGCAGCCTGGCGTGTGCCTGGCGCCTTCCGGACGGCCCACACCTGATCACGGGCAGCGCGCATCGCGGTCACGTTGTCCACGATCGGATTAGGATAGTCGCGTCCGATCTGTATGCCGTACATCGCCTGCAGCATCACCGGCATGCGGTGTGGTTCGGCCAGCGACTCGAGCGGCACCGCGGCCAGTTCCGGCACCCACGTGCGAATGAAGCGGCCGTCGGGATCCTGCTCCACCGCCTGCTTGACGGGATTGTAGATGCGGACGGCATTGATGCCGGTCACGCCGCTCTGCATCTGGAACTGGCTGTAGTGAATGCCAGCCTCGAAGTCGAGAAAGTGTTGCGCCAGCAGCGGCGCGGTGAAGCGCCAATGCAGCCAGAGGTGATAGCTCGCGAACGACACGACCATTGCCCGCATGCGGAATGGCAGCCAACCGGTGGCGCGCACGGCACGCATGCAGGCGTCGATCAGCGGGTAGCCGGTCTGTCCATGAATCCAGGCGTCGAGCCGCGCTGCATCGACCTGCTGTTCATTGCGCAGCCCGACATACGCGTCGCACATGGTCTCGAATTCGAGGCGTGGCTGGTCCTCGAGCTTCTGCATGAAGTGGCAGTGCCAGCGCAGTCGTGAGCGGAAGCTGCCGATGCTGTTGCGCCAGCGCAGGTCCACGAACTCGCCGGCATCGAGTGCATCGGCCAGCTGGACCAGGCGTGCCCGGGCACTGTGCTCACAGGTCCGAACGGAAATCGCCCCGACGCTCATGTACGCACTCAGTCGGCTGCAGGCGTCGAACGACGTGACGGGGCTGCTCATCTCGACGCGGTAGTTCACCCCTCGCTCGCGCAGGAAGCTGCGCAGCGTGTCGCGAGCTGCGCTTTCACCGCCAAGTTGCAAGGACTGCCGGACCGCCGCCGTTGGTGGCAAGGCAGTGGAGTCGAACGCAGTGCCTGTTTCCGTGAGCGTGATGCCCTCGATTTGAGGTGGCGTTGGCAAAGGTCGCGCGGCCATCCGTGCCTCCCACGCCGATGCCCATCCGTCGCGCGACGCGAGCCGTCGCACGACGCCGGTCTGCGGCAGTTCATGGAACGCCACACCGCGTTCGCGGCACCAGCGGCGCACGTCGCGATCACGCTGATAGGCCGTCCATCCCGTTGTCTCCTCATGCGCCCAGATGGTTTCGAGTCGCGATGGCGTCGCGAGCATGGCAATCTCGGCCCGCAATGCTTCGAACACCGGCACGATATCGCCCGTACGGCGGTGCAGCAGTATGCCGCGCGCACGCAGCGACGTTGAGAGCTCGTGGAGACAGCCGTTGACGAAGTCGAGGTGAATCGCGTCGTGGTCGTCCGCCTGGAGCAGCACCGGCTCGTACACATACAGGCAGAGCACCGGACCACGCGCCGCCGCCGCGGTCAGCGCGGCGTGATCGCGGATCCGCAGATCCCGCTTGAACCAGACGAGTTGAATGTCACGCATCAGCGGCACAAACGACGAGCGTGCCCGGAATGATCCGGGCGAAGGAATGATCAGTCGGCCTGTGTCGCGCAGCTCTGCGCCTTGTGTGAGGGACCGCGGCGGCAGACCGCCACATCGAGGCCGGCCGGCACACGGAACCTCGCGGACGAGAACAATGGCGGAAGAGGGCCGCCCGTACGAAGAAAGGAGGCCGGCGCCGCCGCCGCGAGCCAGAGTTCCGTGCCACGATCCCTCTTCGTGCTGAAGAACGGCTTGAAGATGCGATCGACGACATCATCCGGCATGCCGGAGCCGCTTGCGTTCACAGATCGCTGACGCGATACGTTGCACTGGCAGTGCGAAGCGACGTTCGAACGAGACGTAGAGCAGAAATTCGTGTGGCGGTCCAATCACCGAGGTGCAGCTCACGCAACCCGGCGATCAGACGGACACGCTGTCGATCGCGCTACGAATTGATGCGACGACGGCGCGCGGTCACTGCCAGGCCGCCAAGGCCGATCAGCATCAAGGTGACAGTCGTAGGCTCCGGAACCACGGCAACGTAGCCATCGATGTCTGCGGTGTAGGCATGCAGTACACCCGGCAGCAGCGCGTACGTGTCGAGATTCAGGTCGACGGCGGTATTGTTGGACGTTCGCGTGCACCCGGTGGTCTGACCCAGCGGGCACTGGATGGACATCGCATACGGATCGGCGTCGAGAAAATTCAGCCAGACGTCGAACTGGGTGCCTAAGGCGTTCTGCGTGACGCTGTAGTCGTTGTCGGAGCCGGTCAGGATCAGATACTTGCCGTTGTTCAGACGCGGACCGATCGCGATTCCCTCCCATTTCTCGGGCGACTTGTTTCCGAGCGCCTCGAGCGTGTTTGCATCGAGGTCGATGAGCTTGGCGCTCTTGCCCGCCACGATCACACCCACTGGCAGCACGCCGTTGGCGATCGTGATGTTCGAGATATCGGTGGCGCCGGCAAGATCGATCTGGAAGATATTCTTGTCCGCGTTGGCCAGGGTGGCGCCAATGCCGAGTCCGCGGTTGTTGCGCTCCAGAATCAGGAACTTGTCATTGCCCAGCGCGACCAGTTCGGAAACACCGCGGCCCTGGCCGGTTGTCTCGAACTTGTAGGCGAATTGACCGACCGCCTGACCCGTCGCCATGTCGTACTTCACGATACGTGTGTACAGGCCGGTGTTGTTGCCTTCATCGTACATCCCGCTCTGCAGCGTGGCGTAGGCGTACCGCCCGTCGGGGCTGATGGCGAGTCCTTCAAAGCCACGATTCGACACACGGCCAGCGGTGTTGCCCTCGTTGTCGGCAAAGTTCGGCGTATTCGTACTGGCATTTCGCGGAATCACATTCGCCGGCGGCGTGAAGCGACGGACCTCTTCACCGCTGCGATTGAACTCGATGAGCGATGGGCCGTATTCGTCGGCAACGAGGATGTTGCCGTTCACCGGATTGATGACGATTCCTTCCGGATCGAACGATTTGCCAATCGTGCTCTTCGGGTTTGGCGCGAGGCCATTCAGCGCAGTGCCCTGACTGGTGAACTTGATCGTGGCTGCGATCTGGAAGTTGCTGATGCGTCCAGTTGCATGGTCGACGTCCAGTGTGAAGCGCTGGACTCGGGTTTCGTAGGGCAGTGTGCCGCCGCCCGGGCCGCGATCCGGCGTGCCCCACCACTCGCCGCGAAGTGGATCATAGAAGAGCCCTGAGAACATGCCGAGGCGACGATCAAAGACAGAGCCGGTCGACCTGTCGAGCGTGCTTCCGGCGATGGTGATGCCGTTGACGAACTGTGCGTTCCTGGCTGTCTGTGCGGTGGCCGAGGAGCTGAATGCGACGATTCCGGCGGTAATGACTGCGGCAATCTGTTTCATGACGGGCTGGTGCGAGTGGGTGTCGGAAGGGATCGAGGCCGCAAGTCGCTGCAAGTGCATGCGGGCATCGTTTTCCAGCGCGGCCGGCGGCCATTGCGCGACTGGTCGCAGTTCCTTGCATCGAAGCTGTCGGCATGGGTGCGGTCGGTGCGCCAACCTGTCGCGCCCCGCGTCGATTGTCGCAGCATTGTGACTGCGGCGTCACACGACGAGACGAATTCGTGACATTTATCGTCCTCGCCTGACGGAAGGCTGACGCGCGGCAAAACATCGCCGCCGGTCGTGTCGCCATCGCCGATTTCGATGAAGCGTGTCGCGGATGGACGGCCGAGTAGGTCTGGGCGGCGCTCGAGGCGCATCTGCCGCTGGCGTTCGAGCGCGTGGTCACGCATGGCGACTTGACGCTCGATAACACCCTGATGCTCGACGGCCGCGTGACGGGCTGCATCGACGTGGGCCGTGTCGGTACCGCCGATCCATGGCAGGATCTTGCGCTGCTGTGGAATGCGCTGGCGGAGTTCGGGTGTGCATTGCAGCAGGTGGTGTTTCGTGCGTAGGGGATCGCAGAGCCGGACGAGCGGATGTTGCGGTTCCATCCGTGCCGCGACGAGTTGTTCTGACGATGCGACATGGTCGCTGACGCGAGCGCGTGCGTCGTGTCGTTGCCGTTGCCGTTGCCGTGCCTACGTTTCCCCGCGTGCCTGATTATACCGCGCGTCAGCACCTCGAGTCGATCTACCGCGCGGCCGTCGACGCCATCAGGCCGGAGCGTGCCGTGCGCGCCGCGCTCGATGATGCCCCGCCGACCGCCGACGCGCCCGTCCACCTGCTTGCGCTCGGCAAGGCTGCGCGCTCGATGCTCGCGGCCACGCTCGCGTGG
>JACMPK010000167.1 GCA_014377535.1 Gemmatimonadaceae bacterium | reverse complement strand
GGATTCTTGCGCGCCGGCGGCCGATAGCGAGCATCATCGCCGACGCGTCGACGGATGCGGCTCTGCGGGCAAAGCTGCAGCTCGTGCTGGATGCGCGCCGCTTCGCCATTGATTCGCTTGGCCTGACGGCGCAGCAGGAGTTCACTACCTTTTCGCGGCTCGATCGCGACACGCTCGTGCTGGTCCTGAGTGCCGCGTACCGCGATTCCCTGGCGTTTCGCACCTGGTGGTTCCCGGTAGTGGGCAACGTGCCGTACAAGGGCTTCTTCGACTTCGAGCAGGGAAGGCGTGAGGCGAAGCAGGTGGACGCCGACGGATACGACGCCGTGCTTCGGCCCGCGTCGGCCTTCAGCACGCTCGGGTATTTCAACGATCCCCTGCTGCCCACGACGCTCGCGCTGGACACGCTGGAACTGGCGAACACGATCATCCACGAACTGGTGCACACGACGTACTACGCACCGGGGCAGGCGGTCTTCAACGAGAGTCTTGCGAACTTCGCGGGCTCGCGCGGTGCGGAGCAGTTCTTTCGCTCCCGCGGACAGCCGCGTGCCGCGGACGACGTCGCACGTCGCTGGGCCGAAGAGCGCGTGTTCGGACTGTTCTGGTCGGCGCTCTACGCGTCGATGGATTCCGCATTCGCGGCACATCCGGGCGACCGCGCGGCGCGACTGGTGGCGCGTGACACGGTGTTCGTTCGCGCACGTGCACGCCTGCGAACCGAACTCGCGCCGCAGCTTGGCACCATGGATTCGGCATCGGTGGCCAGGATCAAGTTGAACACGGCAGCAGTGCTGGCGCGGCGCATCTACCTGACGGACCTGCCGCTGTTCGAGCGCGTGTACGCACAGGCGGGCAGCGACGTGCGTGTCGCGACCGCGACACTGTTGCGGCTTGCGAAGGACGAGCCGAAGGCGCCGTTCGCGTCGGTGAGTCGATACCTCGGTGATCCGGTGTCCGACTCAGTGTTCACGAGGCGTTAGCGGCGCTGTGAGTCTGCTGCCTCCGTCAATGCGCTGTGCAGCGGCGTCGACGCGGGCGCCTGCGGCGCCGCGGAACTGACTGACTGCAGCATTGTAGTTCGTGCGGTCAAGTCGTCACGCCGACAGCGCGCCACCCTGCGGCGTCGTCGCATCGTCGGTGCGGGAACAGCGGTGGCCTCATCTGCGCCATTGCAAGGGTGCGTCGAGTCCGGGACTCGTCAGCGCTAGCTGAAGCGGCTTCGAAGGGCGGCGCGGAGGTCGAGGGTGGAGGTGATCGCGGGGGCTGGCGCAGGCGTGTCCGGTGCCGGTGATGCGATGTGAATGCGCTGCATGGTCGCCGTGGTTTGCGCATCGAGAAAGCGAGACTTCTGGTCGAGCGCGAAGTCGGCGCTCCAGCGTGAGGCATATGCGTACAGCGGATAGCTCACATGCAGGTGGCGCTTCGCTCGCGTGAGCGCCACGTAGAACAATCGGCGCTCCTCCTCCACTTGCTGCAGGTCCTTCGTGGCGCGTGCGGACGGAATCCACCCGTCGGCGGCCCAGATCACGAACACGGCGTCCCACTCCTTGCCTTTCGCGGAGTGAATGGTGCTGATCACCAAGGCGTCATCGTCGTCGGTGTCGCCGCCCTGCGCGAGATCGGAGGTGGCTGACGGCGGCTCGAGTGCCAGCGCGCTCAGGAACGCGCCGCGATTCGGATAGCCGCTCGCGATGTGCTCCAGTTGGACGAGATCGTTGAGCCGCACGTCGGCGTCATCGAAGCGGTGGCGCAGGATCTCGTCGTACACGCCGCGCACCAGCGCGATGTCACCCGCGGAATCGGCACCGCTGCTGGCCTCGAGTCGCTGCATGAGCGTGCACAGTGCGGTATGCGTGGGCTGCGCACGCGCCGGTGGAGTCCAGGCTTGCAGTCCCTCCACGCGCCACGCGGCCGCCTCGAGCGCCGCGATCGCGCGACGTGCCGAGATCTCGCCGATGCCGGGCAGCAGCTGCAGCAGCCGGAACCAGCTCACCTCGTCGCGCGGGTTCTCGGCAACGCGCAGGAATGCCAGCATGTCCTTCACATGCGCGGCTTCGAGGAACTTGATGCCGCCCCATTTCTCGAAAGGGATGCGACGCGCACTGAGCTCGATCTCGAGATCGGCGCTCATGTACCCGGCGCGCACGAGCACCGCGACCTGGTCCAGCCGCAGGCCGTCGGTCTCGACGAGTTCCAGCAGCCGGTCGCAGGTGAATGTCGTCTGCGCCTGCTCGTCGCGTGCGGGGATCAGCCACGGCAGCTCGCCAGGCCGATCGTCGATGCTGCGCAGCTGCTTGCGAAACCCTTCCGTCGCCTGCGCGAGCACGGCGTTCGCCGTGTCGAGGATCGGCTGGGTGCTCCGGTAGTTGCGGTCCAGCGTGATGATGGTGGTGCCGGGAAACTGGTCCGGGAAGTCGAGGATGTTACGCACCGTCGCGCCACGGAACGCATAGATGCTCTGCGCATCATCGCCGACCACGGTCACGTTGCGATGCGTCGCGGCGAGTCCGCGCACAATGCGCGACTGCAGCACGTTCGTGTCCTGGTATTCGTCCACCAGCAGATGGTCGTACTTGGCGCGAATGCGGTCACCCAGCACGTCCGACTCGAGCATTGCGGCCCAGAACAGCAGCAGGTCGTCGTAGTCGACGAGGTTGCGCGCGGCCTTCCGCTGCACGTACTCGGCGAACACGCGCGCGATGTCGGAAAGGTCCCCCACATACTGCGGATATCCGTCGCGCAGCAGCGCCTCCACGGTACGATCGGTGTTGATGTGGCGGCTGTACAGCGCCTGCAGCGTCTCCTTCTTCGCAAAACGTCGCTCGCGCGCGCCAAGACTCAGGGCCGCACGCGACAGCTGCATCAGGTCCTCGGAGTCCGCCTGGTCGAGGATCGTGAACCCTTCACCGATGCCGGCATGCTGCCCGAACTGGCGCAGTGTCTGGTGTGCCGTCGCGTGAAAGGTGCCGCCCTGTACACGACGCCCCTGCTGGCCAGTGAGCCGTTCCACGCGTGAGAGCATCTCCTCGGCCGCGCGTCGCGTGAAGGTGAGGAGCAGGATGCGTTCTGCCGCGACACCGCGCTCGATCAGGGCCGCCACGCGATGCACGAGCGTGCGCGTCTTGCCCGTGCCGGCGCCGGCGACGATCAGCAGCGGCCCGTCGCCATGCATCACGGCGGCGCGCTGCTCGGCGTTCAGGCCCGCATGCACCGACGGCGACGACGCGGCCGGCGTGGCATCACTCACGATTCGACTTGCTGCGGAAGGCGTTGATCACATGCTGCGACACATCGAGCCCGCGGTGACGCTGTTCCTGCCACGGATCGCCGTACATGTGGTAGCCGTTCTGCTCCCAGAAGCCAGGCGCGTCTGCGTTCATGAACTCGAATCCGCGCACCCATTTCGCACTCTTCCAGAAGTAGAGATGCGGCACCACGAGTCGCATCGGCCAGCCATGATCCTCGGTCAGGTCCACGCCGTCGTGCTTCCACGCGAGCACATTCTCCGGCCGATCGAGATCCGACAGCGGCAGATTCGTGGTGAACCCCTGCTCGGCGAATACCATCACATGCGTGGCGTCAGGCAGCGGCTGCGCGAGGCGAAGCAGGTGCTGCACGCCCACGCCCTCGAAGTCGTTGTCAAGACGACTCCACCGGGTCACGCAGTGGATGTCGCAGCGCGTGACCTGACGCGGCATCGCCTGTATCTCGTGCAGCGTGAAGTGGGCGGCGGCGTTGCAGAGTCCGCGGAACTCGAAATCCCACGTTGCAGGATTCACGCTCGGTACACCGCCGTAGTGCAGCACGGGCCACTTGCGCGTTTGCACCTGGCCCGGCGGAATGCGGTCGCGGTCAGTGGGTCGTACGTCGAGGGTGGGAAGTTCGTCGGCCATCATTGCCTCTGCGTCAGGTCTCACTCCAAGAATACACCGCGCGGACTGTCCCGCGTCACGTGGCATTCATGCGTTTCGCGGCATCGACAACTCTTTTCACGCAGAGGCAACGGAGCCGCAGAAGTCGGAGGAGGAGTGCGTCGGTAGACCTGAGTCGCGAGGCGTTCGTGCTTTTTGCGGGATCGTCAACTCTTTTCACGCGGAGACACGGAGCCGCAGAGGTCGGAGGAGGACAGCGCCGGCATCGGCGCGGAAGTCCCGCGATCGCGACGCGCGTGAGGGGATTTTTCAGGGAACGACGGCCGGCGGGTCACCGCTGTTCCCCCAGCATTTCCTCTGGTACCGAGAAAATTATCGTGGCTCCGGGAGCGACTGCCGGCGCAGTCCTCCTCCGACCTCCGCTGCTCCGTGTCTCCGCGTGAAAAGAATTCACGATGCCCGAACGCGCAGTCGACTCGTGTCAGCGCACGGAAGCGGGCGCAGGAAGCAGCGAATCGAGGTCGGCTCGGCTCGCCGCGACGGACTCGAGTGCGAATGTCGCCGCGAATGCCGCGGCGGTGAGTCCCTGCATCGTCTTGAGCGATGGCGCCGCCGCACCGAGTTCGCGCTGTGTGCTGGTCATCACCACATCGGCGATGCCGCACGGCGTGAACAGGTCGAAGTACGACAGGTCGGTGTTTACGTTCAGTGCGAAGCCATGGCGCGTGACCCAGTCGCGTGCGTGGACACCGATCGATGCGATCTTCCGACCGCCGATCCACACGCCGGTGTACTTCGTCACGCGCCCCGCCACGAGGCCGACGTGCGAGAGTGCCACGATCAGCGCCTCCTCCAGCTGCCGCAGGTACCAGTGCAGGCCCTGCGTGTGCTGCTTGAGACCGACGATCGGGTAGCCGACCAGCTGGCCCGGCCCATGGAATGTG
>JACMPK010000166.1 GCA_014377535.1 Gemmatimonadaceae bacterium | reverse complement strand
ACGTGATTGCCCGGCGCGACCGTGAAGAGGCGGCAGCCGTGAACCAGCGCATCGCGCGTGCACAGTACCTGCCACAGCTTTCGCTGTCGGCCGGATATGGCGGTTTCACGAACGTATTCACCGACAACAACTTTCCGGTGTCGCAGGCGCTGCTGGGCAAGCAGAGTAGCTGCTTCCAGCGCGGTACGGTGCTGCAGATCGTCGGGCAGCCGTTCAACTCGGCCACCTGCTCGGCCATCACCCTGACGCCCGCCGAAATCGGAGCCGCACGCTCGACGAACGACGCCTTCCCGTTCGGTCTCACCCGCAACCCGTACAACGTCAGCGCCCAGTTCACGCTGCCGCTGTTCAACGGCTGGCAGCGCGAGCAGCGAGTCGCCGAGGCGGCAGTGTCGCGCGACAACGCCCGCCAGGCGGTGCGCCAGCAGGAACTCGCCGCACAGCAGGCGGTGCGCGTCGCCTATCTGAACCTGGATGCCGCACGGCAGACCGTCGCAATCCAGGACGAGAATGGCAAGCTGGCCCGACAGGCGCTGCTGCTTGCCGAGACACGATATCGTGTGGGGCAAGCGACCTTCCTCGACGTCGCCAATGCACGCGCCGATTTCGCGCGCGCCGAGAATGACCGCATCACCGCCGTGTACGATTTCCACCGGGCTTTTGCCGCGCTCGAGCAAGCTGTCGGCCGTCGCCTGCGCTGACCCACATACGAGAATCAAGATGAAAAAAGGCGTAAAAATCGGGATCGCGGTCGCGATCGTCGCAGCACTCGGTGGCGCGGCATTCGTCGCAAAACAGAGAGGCCAGAACAAGCCCACCACCGTCAAGATCGAGGCCGTCGAGGCGCGTGACCTCGTGGCGAGCGTGACGGCCAGCGGACAGGTGCGCCCGCGCACGAAGGTTGACGTCAGCGCCGACATCACGGGCCGCATCATCACGCTCTCGGTGAAGGAGGGCGACCTGGTGACGAAGGGCCAGTTCCTGCTGCAGATCGACCCGCAGCAGTTCGAGGCCGCCCTGCAGCGCTCCCTCGCGGCACTCGCCTCGGCAAAGGCGCAGTTCGCGCAGGCGCGCGCCAATTCGATTCAGGCACAGCGCAACTACGATCGCTCGGCCGAGATCAAGAAGGCCACGCCGACGCTGTTCAGCGACGAACAGCTCGAGCAGCTGCGCACGCAGGTCGAAGTGAACCAGGCGCTCTCCGATGCCGCGAAGTTCAGCGTGGAGCAGTCACAAGCCGCAGTGCGCGATGCGCGCTTCGCCTTGAGTCGCACCACGATCCTGGCACCGATGTCGGGGCGCATCACGCGCCTCAACGTGGAGAACGGCGAAACCGCGATTCAGGGCACGCTGAACAAGGATGCCGCGACATTGCTCACGATCGCCGACCTCTCCATCCTCGAGACGAAGATCAAGGTCGACGAGACCGATGTGTCTCGCATCAAGCTCGGTGACTCGGCCGTCGTACAGATCGACGCCTTCCCCGACACCACGTTCATGGGTCGCGTGGTGCGCATCGCGAACAGCTCGGTGAAGGCAGCCGCGGCCGCCGGTTCCACCGACCAGGCAGTGGACTACGAGGTGGTCGTGCAGCTGATGAACGCGCCGAGCGAGACGCGCCCGGACTTCTCGGCCACGGCGAAGGTCATCACCGATGTGCGCCCGCGCGTGCTCTCCATCCCGATCATCGCGCTGACCTCGCGAGAGGATTCGGCGCTCGCCACCGGTGACACGGCGCAGGCGCAGACTGGTCGCAAGGCACCGGCAAAGCAGATCGGCAAGCGCGACATCGAAGGTGTCTTCGTCGTGAACGCCGGCAACACCGTGAGCTTCCGTCCCGTGCGCGTCGGCATCGCAGGCGACAGATATTTCGAGGTGCTCGGCGGCCTCAAGGCCGGCGATCGCATCGTATCCGGCACCTACCAGGCCATCCGCGAACTGAAGGACGGCGGCACCGTGAAGGAAGAGATCATCGACCCGACCAAGGGCAAGAAGGAGAAGAAGGCGTGACCGTCTCGTCTGCGCCGGAATCGCTGACGATCACGGCCGAACGTCGCGCCGTGTCCTCGGCGCAGGGTGCTGCGCCGGACAAGGATTGGGTCATCGTGACCCGCGGTGTCACGCGCCAGTACGAAATGGGCGGCGAGATCGTGCGTGCGTTGCGTGGCGTGGACCTCGCCGTGCGCCGCAATGAGTATGTCGCAATCATGGGCCCGTCAGGGTCCGGCAAGTCCACGCTGATGAACCTCATCGGCTGCCTCGACACGCCGAGCAGCGGTGAGTACTGGCTGAACGGGCAACAGGTCTCGAAGATGTCCGACGACGCGTTGGCGCACGTGCGCAACAAGGAGATCGGGTTCGTCTTCCAGACGTTCAACCTCCTGCCCCGCGCCACCGCGCTGCAGAACGTGGAGCTTCCGCTGGTCTACGCCGGCATCTCCAGCACGGAGCGCAAGCGCCGCGCCACGCAGGCGCTGGAACGCGTGCAGCTCGGTGAACGCATGTTGCACAAGCCGAACGAGCTCTCCGGCGGTCAGCGCCAACGCGTCGCGATCGCACGTGCGCTGGTGAACGAACCCTCCATCCTGCTGGCCGACGAGCCGACGGGCAACCTCGATTCGCAGACCTCGGAAGAGATCATGCGCGTGTTCGAAGGACTGGCGTCGCAGGGACAGACGGTGATCATGGTGACGCACGAGTCCGAGATCGCGGCGCATGCGCGTCGTGTGGTAGTGCTGCGAGACGGCGTGATCGCCAGCGACGACAGCGGTGACGTGTTCCGCAGCCGCCTGCACCAGGGACGCTAGTATGCCGCTTTTCGAAGCCGTCCTGCTTGCCTTGCAGACCATCCGCACGCAGAAGCTGAAGAGCTTCTTCACGATGATCGGCGTCTGCATCGGCGTCACGTTCCTCATCGCCGTCGTCAGCATTGTCGAGGGCATGAGCAAGTACATGCAGGACGATCTCGTGGGCAAGCTGCTCGCGGTGAACACCTT
>JACMPK010000165.1 GCA_014377535.1 Gemmatimonadaceae bacterium | reverse complement strand
TCGGCAGCGACCGCGTTCCTGGCGCAATCCGCATGTCCATTGCCAACGCCGATCGAGCGGGTGTGGGCGGCATGGTGCGCTTCGAGCAGAAGACGCTGGAGGACATCGAGCCGCCGATGGAATTCGGTGCCTGGTGCAGCAATGCACCCTACGGTCGGCGCGTGGGCAACTCCGATGCGCTGACGGGCCTGTTCGTGCAGATCGGCAAGCTGGCCCGCGGCCCGTTCAGCGAGTGGCGCGTGGCGCTGCTGCTGGCCGAGCAGTCGCATGTGAAGGCGCTGCAGTCGGCGACGACGGAGATCCTGAAGACACGAGTCGGCGGCATCCAGGTCGGCCTGTACGGAATCGAGGGGTAGCGTCCACCGTGGGTAAGCATCGGCGCTCGTCTGCGGAACACCGCAACGGCTCCAACGCGGAACTGCACGACGTGGAATGGCTTCACGGCGAGTCTGCAGAACCATGCCGCTCCGCACGACTTCAGCCGTCAGTTGCTTCGCCCGCCGAGGGTGGCTTGGGGAAGCAGTCGCGCGGTCGGCGCGCTCCATGCCGCATGCAGCGATAAATACGCACGCCGCCTCACCCCTCACGCGAACGCAACCGCGGTTCCTGTTCCCAGTGCCGTTTAGAGTCACGCGCGGCTTTCTTCGCGGCTGCGCGTACGGAGCGGCGAAACTGCTGCGTCACGCGATTCTGCTGTTTTCAGTTTCGCGACGTCGGTTCTGCGTCAAAGCTGTAGCAATCCATGTTGCTGCAACGCTCGCCAGAACGCAGCCTGGTTAGCGCGCCGATGAACGACAGCGGTCGGAACAATACTTCACGTTCTCCCAGTCGCGTTCCCACTTCTTGCGCCACGTGAATGGACGGCCGCAGGTGAGGCAGATCTTCGAAGGACGTTCCGACGGGGGACGGGCGCGGTTCGGTCGCTTGGAGGGCATGCCCGTCGAAGCCATCGCACACGGAACCGGTTCCCGTGCGCATGACGCGCGCACGGCACCGGCACACTCGACCCCTTCCGCTGTAGATTTGCGCCATGGCTGACACCCCAATCACTACCAGCGCCTTCAACGACGGCTACATCGCTGAACAGTTCGAGGCCTTCAGGGCTGACCCGACCAGCGTTGACGAGTCGTGGCGCCAGTTCTTTCGTCTCGCAAGCCAGTTTGCCTTGGGCGCCGCCGTTGCCACGACCCCGGGCGACGGTGATCCCGAGCTGCCACGCATCGCCGCCTCGGCGGCGTCGCTGGCGCAGAACATCCGCCTCTTCGGGCACCTCGCCGTTCAGCTCGACCCGCTTGGCACTCCGCCGCTCGGTGCGGCGGAACTGACGCCGGAGTATCACAAGATCAGCGCCACCGACCTGGCCCGTGTCCCGGCCGGTGCACTGGGCTATTACGACGATCCGCGCTTCCGGACCGCCGCCGACGTGATCGCGATGTTGCGCCGTCGCTACTCCTCGCGCCTCGCGCTGGAAGTCATGCACGTGCCCGACGAAACGGAGCGGCTCTGGTTCCGCACCATCCTGCGCGAGGAGAAGCTCACGCGACCGCTCTCCGCCACGGAAAAGATGGCGGTGCTCTCGCGACTGACACAGGTCGACGGGCTCGAACGCTTTTTGGGTCGCGCTTATCAGGGCAAGAAGCGCTTCAGCATCGAAGGCACCGACGCACTGGTTCCGATGCTCGATACCGCGATCAGCGAAGCGTCGGAGCAGGGCACCACGCAGGTCGTCGTGGGCATGGCGCACCGCGGTCGCCTGAATGTGCTCACGAACGTGATGGGCAAGCCGTACGAGTCGCTGTTCTCGGAGTTCGAGGGACGCCACGGCGCCGCTCCGGACAGCGAGACGGGCGACGTGAAGTATCACATGGGATACGAAGGGCAGCGCACGCTGCCGTCCGGCGCAACGGTGGGACTGACACTGGTGCCGAACCCCAGCCATCTCGAGTTCGCGAACCCGGTCATCAATGGCGTGGCACGTGCACGCCAGCGCATCACGGGCACCGCCCTGGAGCGCGATCCGAAGTCGGTGCTGACGGTCTGCGTGCATGGCGACGCCGCGTTCATCGGCGAAGGTGTCGTGGCCGAGACGTTCAACATGAGCCGACTGCGCGGCTACGAAGTCGGCGGCACGCTGCACATCATCGCCAATAATCAGGTCGGCTTCACCACCGACCCGATCGACGCGCGCAGCACGCACTACGCCAGCGACCTCGCAAAGGGTTTTGACGTGCCGATCGTGCATGTCAACGCCGATGACGCGGAAGCCTGCGTGATGGCCGTGCGCATCGCGATCGCATACCGCACGCGCTTCGGCAAGGATTTCCTGATTGACCTCGTGGGGTATCGCCGTTGGGGGCACAACGAGACCGACGAGCCGCTGTTCACGCAGCCTGAGCTCTATGCGCGCATCAAGGCGCACCCCACGCCGCGGCAGGTCTGGGGTTCGCGCCTCGTGAAGGAAGGCGTGCTGACGAAAGCCGACGTCGATACGATGGACACGGACTTCGCGAAGTCGCTGGAGGAGATCTTCGACTCGGTGCGCAAGACGCCCGAGGCGCACGAGGAGCACCTTCCGAATCCGGCAGCGCCGGCACCGGTGCACACGGCTGTCGATGCCGGCCGCCTCAAGGTGCTGAACGACGCGCTGCTCGCCTGGCCCAAGGACCTGGTGGTGAACCCGCGCCTCGCGAAGACACTCGAGCGTCGCCGCGAGGGCCTGGAGAAGTCGATCGACTGGGGGCATGCGGAATCGCTGGCCTTCGGCTCACTGATTCAGGATGGCGTGCATGTGCGCCTCACGGGGCAGGATGTTGAGCGCGGCACGTTCAGCCATCGCCAGGCGGTGCTGCACGATGCGAACACGGGCAGGACGTACACGGCGCTGCAGCATGTGCCCGATGCGAAGGCCTCGATGGAGATCGTCAACAGCCCGCTCAGCGAGACGGCAGTGATGGGCTTCGAGTACGGCTTCAGCACCGCCGCACCAGACACGCTGGTGTGCTGGGTAGCGCAGTTCGGCGACTTCGCAAACGTCGCGGCACCGATCATCGATCAGTTCATGGTCGCGGATCGCGCGAAGTGGCACCAGGACAACGGCTTGGTGCTGCTGCTGCCGCATGGTTACGAAGGACAGGGACCGGAGCACTCGTCGGCACGACTCGAGCGCTTCCTGCAGCTCTGCGCCGAGGGCAACATGACCGTCGCGTATCCCTCCACGCCGGCGCAGTACTTCCACCTGCTGCGTCGTCAGGCGCTGCGCGAATCGCGTCGTCCCATGGTGCTGATGCAGCCGAAGTCGATGCTGCGACTGTCCGATGCGATGAGCGGCATTGCCGACCTGTCTGCGGGTGCGTTTCAGCCCGTGATCGACGATGCGACGGCCGCGGGACGCGCGTCGATGGTGACGCGCATCGTGGCTTGTACGGGCAAGATCTACCACGAGATCCGCGCCGCAAATCCGGGCGAACACATCGCACTGGTGCGCATCGAGGAGCTGTATCCGTGGCCGTCTGCCGAGATCAGCGCGGTCATCGATCGCTATCCGAACCTGACGGAAGTGATCTGGGCCCAGGAAGAGACGCGCAACGCCGGTGCCTGGACCTTTGCCGAACCGCGCCTTCGCATGGCGACGGGCAACGCCCTCGGCTTGCGCTACGTCGGTCGTCCGGAGCGTGCCAGCCCGGCAGAGGGGTACGAGGCCGCGCACAAGGCAGAGCAGGCGCGCATCATCGCCGAGGCATTGGCGCCAGCGGCTGCAGCACCGGCACCTGTCGCACCACCGAAGGCGCGGAAGGCGTCAGCAACACGCTGAGTCGCGTCTCTCAGTGACATCACTGCAGCATTCGGCGCGCTCGTCATGTTTTGACGGGCGCGCCGATGTTCGACACTCCCCGCACTCGCGGGGAATGTTTTCTCTCAGCCCGTGCTGATCACCGTGCGTCTTTCCTTCCGCCCCGCTGCGCTGGTCTTCGCGTTCACCGCACTCGCTGCCGCACCGCGTGTCACCGGTGCACAGCAGGGCGCCGTCGCGCTCCACGACATCTCGAGTGCGCTGGGCACCACGGGACGCGTGCTGATGATCGGCGCACATCCCGATGACGAGGATACGCAGCTGCTTGGCTGGCTTGCACGCGGCGCAAAGGTGGATGCGGCGTATTTGTCGCTCACGCGCGGTGACGGTGGGCAGAACGCGATCGGCAAGGAACTTGGCGAGGCGCTGGGCGTGATCCGGACCGAGGAACTGCTTGCGGCGCGGCGGGTGGACGGCGCGCGGCAGTTCTTCACGCGTGCCTACGATTTCGGCTTCTCGAAGACCGCCGACGAGACGTACAGGCACTGGCCCAGGGACTCGGTGTTCGGTGACGTGGTGCGCATCGTGCGCGCCTTCCGGCCGCAGATGATCGTCGCGGTGTTCAGCGGCACGCCGCGCGACGGGCACGGGCATCACCAGGTCTCCGGCATGCTGGCGAAGGAGGCGTACGAGGCGAGCATGGACACCATCCGCTTTCCCGTCGCGACGCATGGCGCGCCATGGACGGTGAGCAAGTTCTATCGTGCGGCGCGCTTCAACGCCGCCAATGCCACGCTCAAGATCGACGTCGGCACGTATGACGCGGTGCGCGGGCAATCGCTGGGCGAGATCGCGGGGCTGAGCCGCAGCCAGCATCGCAGCCAGGGATTTGGTGTGGCGCAGCCGCGTGGCACGGTAATCGACTACGTGCGGCGCGAGGCCACGCGCGTGAACGAGGCCACGCCAGCCGAGAAGGAAGTCTCGATCTTTGACGGCATCGATCCGTCGCTGAACCGATTCGCGTCGACCACGCCCGCGGCGCAGAAGCCGGTGTTCGACAGCCTGACGCGCGTGCTGACCATGCTGCGCACGTCAGTGGATGTGCAGACACCGTGGAACGCGTTGCCGCGCATCGACGTGGCGCACCGGTTGCTGGATCGCTGGTGCACGGCTGGCATTGCAACGCGAACCGGGATGTGCCGCGGCGACGAACCGATCCCGAACTCCCTTGCTCCCGCCACAGCGGATCTGGTGATCAGCGCAGTGCGCACCTTCACGCAGCTGCAGCAGCTTGGCGCCGCCTCGAGCGGGTTGCTGCTCGAAGCGACGGTGAATCGTGAACTGGTGGCCGAGGGTGACACGGCGACGCTGACGTTGCGTGTGACGAACCGCGGGCCGACCGTTGCGCGAGTCTCGGTGTTCACGCCCAGCAGCGCTGCACTGCCGCCGCGTGACTCCATCGCGCCCGGCGAGGCGTTCACCACCACGCTGCCGTTGCCCTCGTACACACGCACGGCGCCGTGGTGGCTGCAGCGTCGGCCGGACAGCCTGCTTGCAACGCTCGGCAACGCCATCGTTGAGCCTTTCACGCGCAACGGCGACATGTTCATCGAGCCGGCTTCCACGAAGGACGACGAACAGCGCGCCGCGCGCCCCGACGCATCGGTGCCGGCGCTGGTGAATGGTGTGCCGGTGCAGCTCAGCGCGCCAATCGTTCATCGCCGCATCGACGAGGTCCGCGGCCAGCTGGATACGCCGGTCATGTTCGTGCCGCGCGTTTCGCTGACCATCGATGGCGGGCCGGCGGGCTATGTGCGTGCGAACACTGCATTTGATCGCATCGTGACTGTGCGCGTGACGTCGAACGGTGTGATCGACGGACCTGTGACGGTACGGCTGCACCACCCCCGCGGCCTGACGGGTGACAGCGCAGTGAAGATCGTCACGCTGATTGTCGGCAACGGTGTCGCGGTGCCGTTTCGACTGCGCGGCACGCTGCCGCGCGGACGTCACGTGTTGAGCGCGAGTGTCGACGCGCTCGTCGCGGGTAAGCCTGTCACGTTTGTCAGTGGCTACGAACGCGTCGAGTACGAGCACATCCGGCCGCAGCACATGTATCGGCCGGCGGCAGTCGCACTGGAGTCGGTCGAGACGGGTGCCGCACCGATCGGCGTGGTGGGCTACATCACCGGCCTCGCCGACAATGTGCAGCCCATGCTGGCGCAGCTTGGCGCGACGGTGGAGACGGTAAGCGCATCGACGATCAGCGAGACGATGCTCACCCGCTACCGCGTGATCGTCGTTGGTCCACGTGCGTTGGAAGCGCAGCCGGCACTCGCGGCAAAGATGTCGGTACTGCACGCGTGGGTCCGCAACGGCGGCACGATGGTCGTGCAGTATCAGCAGACCGACATCGCGAAGCCTGGCATGGCGCCGTTTCCCATGACCTTCGCGCGACCGGCCGCACGCGTGGCGGAAGAGGATGCGGCCGTGCGCGTGCTGCGCGCCGATAGCCCCGTGCTCACGCGACCGAATCGCATCGGCCCAACGGACTGGAACGGCTGGGTGCAGGAACGTGCGACCTACATGCCGACCACCGCGGACTCGGCCTATACAGCGATCCTCGGCATGCACGATCCCGAGGAGCCGGAGAATCCGAATGCGCTGCTCACGGCAAACATCGGCAAGGGCACGTACGTGTTCACCTCGCTCGCCCTCTTCCGGCAGCTGCCCGCCGGCGTGCCTGGTGCGGCGCGGCTGTTCGTGAACCTGCTCAACGCCGGTGGGCCCGTGGTGCCGGTGCGACGCCGGCCTGTGCCCTGACCGGACATGCATCGCGAACGGCTCACGGCTGCCGTTGCCGAATGAGCAGCACAGAAATCAGCAGATGCTGGCGTGAGTGCGTTCTGGAAGGCATGGTCTTCCCGACCCCTGCCTTCCACGGAGTTCCGATGTCCCTCGTTCGACCGTTCCTCCTGCTCGCCGTCGCCGCCGGCAGCCTCGCCGCGCAGGTCAGCCCGACCATCGGTGTCACGCATGGCCAGCGCGTGAAGCGGCTGGCCATCCGCAACGCACTCGTGATCGATGGCAACGGCACGCCGACGCGCGGGC
>JACMPK010000164.1 GCA_014377535.1 Gemmatimonadaceae bacterium | reverse complement strand
TCTCCGCACATGCGCAATGGATCGGGGGCTGGGATAAATCCACGCAGGCTGCGTTCGTGACAAGTTGCCTCAATCGCGCCGTGGACTGTGGCGTGGGTGTCATCGGCAACGGCACGGAACTCTGGTAGCAGCGGCTGCATCACCGGTCACAGCGGCCGTACTGACGGTGACAGCGGTGTCGTGTCGTCATCGCGTGCTGCACCACTCGTGGGCCCGCCGCGCCGTCAGGTCGCGCGCGTAACCAGTGCGGAATTGGCCGTTTTCACGTCGGCAAGCCCCAGCACATTTCGTATTTCGCTGTCGAATCGCGTCGTGGAAAAACGCTGCGCATTCTCGCGGCAGGCCTTGGCCGTGATCTTCGTCTCGTGTGCCTCGAAGTCGTTCAGGGCGCGCACGATGGCGTGCGGCGTCTGGGCACCGAAGAACACGCCCGTCGGCGAGTCGTGCGTCAGTCCGCGAATCGTTTCCGTCGCCGCGCCGCGCCCGAACGCGATCACCGGTGTGCCGCACGACTGCGCTTCGAGCGGCGTGATGCCGAAATCCTCCTCGGCCGCAAACAGGAACGCGCGCGCGACCTGCAGGTGCGCGCGAAGTTGCGGCAGCGGCAGGCGACCCGTGAAGTGCACATTCGGCGGCGCGCCGGCCGCCATCTCGGCGCGTGCCGGCCCGTCACCGATCACGAGCAGTTGCTTGTCGGGTCGGAGCCGGAACGCTTCCACCAGCAGGTCGACGCGCTTGTACTGCACGATGCGTCCCGCTGTCACGAATGTCGCGGTACGCGGCGCTTCGCCGGGTGTGAATCCGTCGGTGTCCACCGGCGGGTATACCACGACACTGTCGCGGCCGTAGCAGCGCTTGATCCGCGCGGCAATATAGGAAGAGTTCGCGACGAACTCCGTCACGCCATCCGCACTGCGCCGATCCCAGTTGCGGAGCTGGGAAAGCACCTGCCGCGCCGCCCATGCCTTCGGCCCGCTGAAGCCGCTCGTGTCCAGGTAGGAACTCTCCAGGTCCCATGCATACCGCATCGGCGTGTGGCAGTAGCACACATGGCGCACGCCCTTCGGGACCGTGATGCCCTTCGCGATTGCATGCGAGCTGGAGACGATCAGGTCGTAGCCGCTGAAGTCCCAGGTCTTGATGGCCATCGGCATGAGCGGCAGCAACAGACGATAATTTTCTGCGAGGCGCGGCACGTGCTGCAGCATCGTCGTGCGCGGCGTGTGACCCAGCAGGCCGGCGCGGTACTCGGCCGGCAGCACGTCGATGCTGGAATAGAGATCTGCCTGCGGCATCAACGCGAGCAGGCGTTCCAGCACACACTCAGCACCCGCCCAGGTGGTGAGCCAATCGTGAACGATCGCCACGCGCATCAGGCGAAACACCGGTCCAGGTGCGCCAGTGCGGCGGTTGCGGCGTGCTGCGGATCGAGGGACATGTCGACAAAGCTCAATGACGCGAGGTCATCGGGGAAGGCGACGATCCCCGATGCGTCAGGATTGTTCAGCACTACGGTGGGCCGCGCGTGCCCGATGGCGAGATGCGCCACCATGGATTCCACGCCGACGGCCGCCCGTGCCCGCCCGGTCAGCGTGACCAGTTCTCCGAAGCTCGTGGCACCCATGGCATCGTGCAGTCGATGTGCCGGGATCAGCGCCCGCAACGGCGCAAAGCGTGCACGATCGGTGGCACTGCCCACCAGCATCACCGGTGTCCTCTCGGCCAGCTGGGGCAGCAGCGCCTTCCAGAGCGCGAAGGGCGCCTCCTTCGCCGTATTACGACTTCCGGGCTGCACGATGATAGGCGCATCTGGCGACAGGGGTGCGGCCGACGGCAGGACAGGTCCGCGGTAGGTGGCCGCCGGCAGTCCAAGCACGTCAAGCGCGTGGAGCCAGTTCTGTCCCAGTGACACCTGGGGCAGATATGCAATCCTCGAGTGATACTCCCAGCTGCGACCCCGCAGGACGAACCCGACG
>JACMPK010000163.1 GCA_014377535.1 Gemmatimonadaceae bacterium | reverse complement strand
GACATGCTGCCGGGCACGTATGGCATCGTCGTCGTGGGTGGCGCCGAGGATCGCGCGCTGGCGGGGGAAATTGCGGCTGGCGCACCATCGCGGGTGCTGGGTGCCACGGGTCGACTGTCATTGCTGGCATCGGCGGAGCTGATTGGCCGCGCGGCGGGGCTGATCACGAACGATTCCCTGCCGCAGCACCTTGCCAGCGCGATGCAGGTGCCGACGGTGACCGTGTACGGACCGACGCTGCCCGCATTCGGGTTCGGACCACTGGCGCCGCGTCGCGCGATCGTGGAACATGCGCCCGGACTGGAATGCCGGCCCTGCTCCGCACATGGTCCGCAACGCTGTCCCCGTGGTCATTTTCGCTGCATGCGCGAGATTGCACCGGCAACGGTGTGTGCGGCGTTGTTGCCGCTGCTCGCCGATTGAACACTTCACGTCCACGCATCGCACATGTCTCAGCGGGCCCGCTACATCGTCGGCGTCGATCTCGGCGGCACCAACATCGTCGTCGGCGCCATGCCCGAGGACGGGTCACGCGAGATCGCGTTCCGCTCGCAGCCGACGCATGCAGCGCAAGGCGCAGATCTGGTGGTGGAGCGCATGATCCAGATGATCGAGGACGTGATTACCGTCGTGATCGCGGAGACGGGCGCGACGCGCGCCGACTTCCTCGGCGTTGGCGTCGGCGCCCCCGGACCGCTGGACCGGGCGCTGGGCATGGTGATCACGGCGCCGAACCTGGGCTGGAAGATGTTTCCGCTGCGCGAGCGCATCCAGTCGGCGACCGGCCTGCAGACCACGCTGGACAACGACGCGAACTGCGCGACGCTGGGCGAGTGGTTCACCGGCGCAGCGCGTGGTGCGAAGAACGTGATCGGCGTGACGATCGGTACCGGCATTGGCGGCGGCATCATCATTGACGGGAAGCTGTTTCACGGCTCGTCTGACGTTGCCGGCGAGATCGGGCACATGACGATCGATTCCACCGGCCGACGCTGCGGCTGCGGCAACTACGGCTGCCTGGAGGCGTACGCGTCAGGCACGGCGATCGCGGAGCGCGCGCGCGAGGCGTTGGCGAGCGAGGTGGATGGCGTGCTGTTCAGGATGTGCGGCGGCGACCTGACGAAGATCACCGCACAAATGGTGTACAAGGCCGCGACGGACGCCGACCCGGTGGCGGTGGACGTGGTCCGCGAGACCGCGCGCTTTCTCGGCGCCGGCATCGGCGCGCTGCTCAACGTGCTGAATCCCGACGTGGTGGTGCTGGCTGGTGGCGTCGTGAATGCGGGCGAGGCGCTGTTCGGGCCATTGAAGGCCGAGGTGCGCCGGCGTGCGTTCGCGCCGGCGGTGGACGCCTGTCGCATCGTGCCCGGCGAACTGGGTGGAAGCGCCGGTGTGGTCGGGGCGATCGCCGGCTTCAAGGCGCAGACCGGCATCACGTCCGCGTGACCGCGCCGCGCAGGCGCCGACTCGGCGTCATCGGCACGTTCGTCTGGGACGTGATCCATGGGCGCGACATCCGCACCGCACCCGTGCAGGAGTGGGGCGGCATCACCTACGCGCTGTCGGCGCTGGATGCGGCGCTGGACGACGAATGGGAGATCGTCCCGCTGATCAAGGTCGGCGCGGACCTGCACCAGCAGGCGACGGAGTTCGTGCGCTCGCTGCGCCGCGCAGCGCCGGACGCGGCGCTGATCGAGGTACCGCAACCCAACAATCGCGTGGAGCTGCGCTACGTGAGCGACGAGCGCCGGACGGAAGTGCTCACCGGCGGCGTGCCACCCTGGTCGTGGATGGGCCTGCGCCCGCTGCTTGGCGACCTGGATGCGCTGTACGTGAACTTCATCGCCGGCTGGGAGCTGGACCTGGAGACCATGCAGCTGCTGCGCGCGCACTTTCATGGCCCGATCTATTGCGACCTGCACTCCAAGCTGCTCGGCGTAGACCCCACGGGACTTCGCATTCCCGAGCCGATGGCCGATGCCGCCGCCTGGTGCCGGTGCTGCGACGTGCTGCAGGTGAACGAGGACGAGATGCAGCTCATGGCCGCCGATCCCATGGCGCTGGCGGCCACCGCGCTGGCGAGTGGCGTGCACCTGCTCTGCGTGACGCTGGGGAGCAAGGGTGCGGTGTATTTCGCGGCACCGGGCTTCACGCGGCTGGACGACGTCCGGACGCCGGTCTCCAATTCCGCATTCAGCGCGGTGAGCACTGCGCTGGTGCCCATCGATGCAGACCTCGTCGAGACGACGCCGGGCGATCCCACGGGATGTGGTGATGTATGGGGCGCGACGCAGTTCTCGCACTTGCTTGCAGGCACTACCTTCACGGACGCCATGCGGCTGGCCCACCGGGCGGCCGCGCGCAACGTTCGGCACCGCGGTGCCACGGGGCTGGCGCATTACCTCCGCGGAGAGCTTGCCCCGTCGTGACCACCATTCTGACCGTGCCACCGTCGCTGGATGACGGCTCGTTCGAGACGCTGCTGCAGGCCGTGGCGGCAGTGCCTGACGACGCTCGGGTCATGCTCGACGCGCGGCACACGCGCTGGTCCAGTCCCTACGGCCTGATCAATCTGCTGACGCTGGCGCAGGCGCGCGGCGATCGGCCGCAGTTCATTCCGCCCGAGGATTCGGACACGGTGAGCTATTGGGCGCGCGCCGGATTCTTTCGTCATGCGGAGACGCTGATGGAGTTCACGCGCCCGGTGCCCACCAAGGCGAAGACGGGCGACTCGAACTTCTTCCTCGAGATCACACCCATCGCGCAGACCGAGGATGTGCAGCATGTGGTGGCGCACATTCAGGATCGCTCGAAGGCGATCATGGAAACGCTGGGCTTTCCAGCCCGTGGCTCGGTCGGCTTTTCGGTGGTGCTGTCGGAGAGCTGCCAGAACATCATCGAACATGCGGGTGGCCCTGGCTGGGTGGCCGTGCAGACGTACAACTGGCAGAAGCGCCTTGGCCGTCGCGTGGTGGTGATTGCGGTGAGCGACAGTGGCGTGGGCTTCAAGACCTCGCTCGGGCAGACGTATTCGCGCGGCGCCACTGACCGCTGGGACGACGCTGCCGCACTGGAGGCCGCCGTATTGCGCGCCACCAGCCGCTTCCGCGACCCGGGTCGCGGGCAAGGGCTGGCGGGCATCCGGAAGTACATGGGCAAGTGGGAGGCGAAGCTGACGGTGCGCAGCGGCACCGCACGCATCGCCATCGTACCGGCGTGGGACGACGACAAGGCCTTGGTGGAGCAGCTGGCACCTTTTGCCGGCGCGCAGTACCAGATCATCATCCCGCAGGCGGTCCAGTCGTGATGCTCACTCCCATGCCCCTGGACCTTCGCATGGCGCTCGCGCGCACGGAGTGCGACCTGTACTCGAACCTCGTGACGCGGGCGACCGGTCGCGCAGTGCGCCGGCAGCTGGAGTCCATGCTGCGCGAGATGCAGGGGCATCGCCTCGCGGTGCTCGACTTCACCCACGTGGGTGTGCTGGACTTCAGTTGCGCGGACGAGATCGTCGCGCAGCTGCTGCTGCGTTTCGGCGCCGGACTGCCGGCGCACGCCCCTGCCCCGTCGTCACCCAGTTACTTCATGTTCCGTGGCTTGGCGGAGGCGCATCTGGAGGCGCTGGAGCCAGTGCTGGAAGGGCATGGCCTGGCGCTGGTCGCCGAGGCCGAGGATGGGTCGATGACGCTGGTGGGGACGGTGGATGCGGATGAACGCGCGGCGTGGCAGCTGGTGCTTGCCTCCGGTGGCGGCGACGTGGCGGCAATCGCATCGTTCTCGGTCGAGGCGCGGCTCGACTTGCACGCGCGCCTGGAGGCGCTGGCCAGGCGCCGGCTGGTGATCCAGACGTCGGCCGGTTTTCATCCGCTTCGACACCACTAAGCCGACACCACTGACTTAACACTACCGAGCCCGACACTACTGAGCCCATGCGACGCTCCACGGAACTGTACAACCCACCGCTGCAGGTGGTCGGCTTCATCGGTTCGCGCCGCGGTGACGCAGAGCGCGGCCCGGCGATCATGCTGAATCGCGAGGAAGCGCAGCTGCGCATGCTGGCCGACGGGGAGCTGGTCTTCATCCTCGGTCCCACGCGCAAGGAATTGGCGCCGGCGCTGGTGGATGACGAGGTGCCGCGCGGCGGCGTCGTGGTGCGCGACATCGCAGGGCTGATGGTGACCGACGTCGTGAAGCTGGTGAAGCCGGACATGGATCGCGGGCCCTCTCCCGCGCGCACCGAACTGCTGGGATGAGGCGCTGATGAGTGGTGACAACGACAGGCCGATGCATTTCGCGACCCGGGCAGTGCACGCCGGTCGCGTCACCGATGGCCTGAGTTCGATCTCGCCGCCGCTGGTGCAGGGCGTGAACTTCGAGCAGCCGCGCGGTGTCGCGTCCGTGCCGCGCTACACGCGCTACGCCAACACGCCCACCATCGTGCTGGTGCAGCAGCGGCTCGCGGCACTGGAGGGCTCGGAAGCGGCCGTCTGCACATCCAGCGGCATGGGCGCGACGTCGTGCGCCATGCTCGCGCTGCTGCGTCCGGGCGATCACCTGCTGAGCAGTGCGTGGATCTACGGCGGTACCCACCGGCTGTTCACGGAAGAGCTGCCGAAAATGGGCATCGAGGTCACGTTCATCGATCCGATGGACTCGCGTGGCTGGCGACAGGCGGTGCGGCCCAGCACGAGAGCGGTATTCGTCGAGACGCCGGTGAATCCCACCTGCCGTGTGCTGGACCTGAAGCCGATCAGCCACCTCACGCGCGAGAACGGCATTGCACTGGTGGTGGATTCCACCTTCGCGAGCCCGGTGAACCTGCGTCCGCTGGAGCATGGCGCCGACGTGGTGATCGCGTCGACGACGAAGTACCTGAACGGTCATCACGACATGCTGGGCGGCGCGGTGTTCGGCTCGCAGGCGTACGTGGACGAGGTGACGCAGAAGATGATGGTCTGGGGCCAGGCACCGGACCCCTTCGCCTGCTGGCTGCTGGAGCGTGGCCTGAAGACGCTGCACATCCGCGTGGAACGCGCGAATGCCAACGCGATGGCGCTCGCGTCGTGGTGCGAGGCACAGCCGGCGTTCGCCGCGGTGCACTACCCCGGGCTCGCGTCACATCCCGATCATGCACTGGCCGCTGCGACGATGGATGGATTCGGCGGCATGATGTCACTGGAGCTGGTCGGTGGTGCCGCAGCGGCGGATCGCATGGTGGAACGCCTCGCGCTGGTGCTGCACGCGACGTCGCTGGGTGGCGTGGACTCGCTGATCTGCGAGCCGCGTTTCAGCTCGCATGCGCACATGACCTCCGAGGCGCGCGCGGCACTCGGCATTCCCGACGGCTTCCTGCGCGTGAGCGTGGGCATCGAGGATGTGCGTGACCTGATCGCCGACTTTGCGCAGGCGCTGGCGTGAGCAGCGGCCAGCCCATCGTGAAATTCACGAGCGTCACGAAGGCGTGGCAGCGCGGCAGCGGTGGGTTGCAGAAGGTCAGCTTCGCGGCGCAGAAGGGCGAATTCCTGTTCCTCACCGGACCAAGCGGTGCCGGCAAGAGCACGATTCTGAAGCTCTGCTACATGGACGAGCTACCGACGGCCGGCGACGTGCGCGTGAGCGGCCTGAGCGCACTGGGTGCAACGCGCACGGAGATTTCGAAGCTGCGACGCACGCTGGGCATCGTGTTCCAGGATTTCCGCCTGCTCGAGGATCGCACGGCGTGGGCCAACGTCGCCTTTGCGCTCGAGGTCACGGGCACGCATGGCAGGGCCATCCCCGCCCGCGTGCAGAAGGTGCTGGAGCGCGTGGGACTCGGCGCCAAGATGCAGTCGCTGCCGAACGAGCTCTCGGGTGGTGAGCAGCAGCGCGTCGCGATCGCACGTGCGCTGGTGAACGATCCGTTCGTGCTGCTCGCCGACGAGCCTACCGGTAACCTCGATGATCGCGCCAGTCGCGCCGTCTTCCAGCTGCTGCGCGACATCAACGCCAGCGGCACGGCGGTGATGATGGCGACGCACGACCTGGACCTGGTGCGCAGCAGCGGGCTGCGCTCGATCGAGTTGAACAAGGGCGCGCTGGTCTTCGACTCGTCGGAGGCACCACTGCCGGAACGGGAGCACTGATGCGGCTCGCACTGCGTGAGGTGTGGACGGCATTCCGTCGTGCACCCGGACTGGGGGTGCTGAGCGTGTTCACGATCGCGTTCTCGTTGTTCGCGTTCGGGCTGTTCGGCCTCGTGGCGTACAACACGCGCATCGCCCTCGAGCGGCTCGAAGAGCGCGTCGAGATCCGCGCCTACGTGACCGAGGGCACGGAGGCCGAGGCGGTCGCGGCGGCCGTCGGCGACATCCGCGCGTTCCCTGAAGTCGCGAGCGTGACGTACGTGTCGCCGGACGATGCGCTGAAGAAGGCGCGCACCGAGATGGCGGAGTTTCAGGATGTGTTCGAGCCCGAGTTCCTGCCCGCATCGCTGGAAGTGCGGTTGCGCGCGGGCATGCGTGATCCGGTGCAGGTGAAGACCGTCGCCACGCGCCTTGGCGGCTACAGCTTCGTGGACGACGTGCGCTATGGCGAGGAGTGGGTGCAGAAGTTCTACACCATGCGTCGCGCCGCCACGGTGGCGGGCATCGTGCTGGGCATTGCATTCGCGCTGGCGGCGATGATCATCATCGGCTCCACGATCCGCACCTCGGTGCTCGCCCGCTCGCGCGAGATCGGCATCATGCGCCTCGTCGGCGCGACGGATGGCTTCATTCGCGCGCCCTTTTTGATCGACGGGCTGCTGAAGGGTTTCATTGGTGGCGGGCTCGCGGTGGGGCTGATGTGGATGACGCGCACCGCGCTCACCGTGACCGTCTTCAAGTTCGAATTCTTCCCGCCGCCGGTGCTCCTGGCGGCCGTACTCGTCGGCGCGGTAATCGGCCTGCTGGGCAGTTCGTTGTCGGTGGGTCGTCAGCTCAAGCGCGTGTGACCGCAGTGTCGCGCTGCTGCCGTGCCATCGTGATGGCCGTGGCGCTGCTGCTGGTGCTGCCGGCGGCGTCAGGCGCGCAGGCCACACCGTCGCGCATGGCGGCGCAGCGCGCGGAGCTGGACCGGATCAGGCGCGAGCGCGCCGCCCTGCAGCAGCGCATGCAGGAGCTGCAAGGCACGGTGCACGATTTGTCGGAAGAGAAACGCAATCTTGCACAGCAGGCCGATGCGACTTCGCGCGCCGTGAAGGCGCTGGACGACCAGCTCGTGGGCATCGAGGAGGAGGTGCTCGATGCGACCGGCAACCTTGCCACCGCGCAGGATGAACTGGTGGTGAAACGGTCGGTGCTGCAGCGCCGGCTGCGTGATGTGTACAAGCGCGGTCCGCTCTACAACCTGGAAGTGCTTCTTTCAGCTGAGTCTTTTGGTGGCCTCGTGGCGCGCTACAAGGTGTTGCACATGCTGACGCTGCGTGACCGGTCGCTCGTAGGCAGCGTCGAGCGGCTCCGTGATCGTATCGCGCAGCAGCGCACACAGATGGTACGGCTGCAGGACGAGATCGAGCGGAGCAAGCAGGAGAAAGCGCTGGAGGAGGATCGATTGCGCGGACTGGAGGCGCAGCGGGGCCGCAGCATTTCCATCGCCGTGCAGCAGACGCAGGTCGTGCGCAGCCGGCTGGCGGCGATCGAACGCACCGAGAGTCGCGTGCGCGGCGTGATCGCGGGACTCGAGGACGTGCGCCGCCGGTTGGAAGCAACGGCGGCGGCAGCCAGTGCGGCTGCCGCGCGACGCGCATCGACGCCCAGCGCTGCCGGCAGCCGCGTGACGAGCGCGCCGGCGGCACGCGCAACTGCACCCGCGGCGAGCACGATCCGCACCGCCGACTTCGGCACGTTGAACTGGCCGGTGGATGGCACGATCCTCTACCGATTCGGGCGCACCGTCACGCCGGAGAACACCACGCTGCGCTGGAACGGCGTTGGCATCCAGGCGGCGCGCGGCACACCCGTGAAGGCCATCGCGGCCGGCGAGGTGGTGGTGTCGGAGAACATCGGCACGTACGGCATGACGGTCATCGTGCAGCACGGAGCGGGCGACTATTCGGTGTACGGGTCGCTCGCGGCGGCGAGTGTGGCGAAGGGCGCACGCGTGCAGAAGGGTCAGGTGCTGGGTGAGGTTGGAACCGCGGATCCCGACATGCCGCCGCACCTGCATTTCGAGATCCGTCGCTCGCGCGGCACCGCAGTGGACCCGCTCGACTGGCTACGAGGCAAGTAGGCAATGGGTGTTGACACGACGGGGAGGAAGGCTGTGACGACGGTCGCGAAGACGGCGGCGAAGACGGTCGCAAAAAAAGCGGCGAAGACGGTCGCAAAAAAAGCGGCGAGGACGGTCG
>JACMPK010000162.1 GCA_014377535.1 Gemmatimonadaceae bacterium | reverse complement strand
TCGTTAGCACGCGAGACGCGCAGAGAGCCTTTTGTTGGTTGTGCGCGTGGTGACGTGACGGTGACGGTACGCGCCGCAGCGGTCGCAGTGTTGTTTCCGTGAGCGTTCGCTGTGCGGTGGTCCGTCATGCGCGAACATTCGCTGACGCACTCGGCGGTCGCGCGCGCCGTTCGCTCCGAGACCTCGCGCACTTTTCTGCGCCAGCACGTGCCGCCGGCCGCCATCGGGGCGCCGGGAACATGACGGTCGTCGCTCTGGTCCGCTCGCGCGCGGCGCACGCCCTGCCGCATGCGGGTGGCGTCGGTCATTGTCACACTTTGCACGTTCCAGACGCGCCACGGGTGCGCGGTGCCCGGGCGCACTGGGTCGCAGTCGGTGTGTCCGCTTCGCGCGCGGACGGCGCACAGCGCGCCTCGGTGTGCGCGGCCGGCCTCGCGGTCGGCATCGGCACGTGCGCGGCAGCGAGGCGTCACCGGCGTGCGTCGCCCGGACAGCGTGCTAACCCGCGTTGCTGCAGACAAAGCCGCGCGGCGGGTTAGTGTTCGAGTGAGTCTCGTGCCTGCGGCTTCGCAGCAGAACGCATTTTCGTTAGCGAGCCTGCACCTCAGGATTCGTGTGCTTGAGTGGCATCGCTGGCGCTGGGGGGGGTGGTTGACCGTCCAGGCGGTCATTGGCCTCTGGCGCGCTGCTATGGCAGCCGTTATAATAGCCTCTGTGATACGCTCCTTCGCCGATACCGCGACCGCTGATTTGTTCAACGGCGTGGACAGTGTGCGCGCGCGGCGCGCCTGCCCGTCGACTCTCTGGGCCGTGGTAGCGCGAAAGCTCACGCAGCTGAACCGGGTGCGCGAGCTCCGGGAGCTGGCGGTGCCGCCCAACAATCGGTTGAAGGCGCTCCACGGCGACCGGAAGGGGCAACACAGTATTCGCATTAATGACCAGTTTAGGATCTGCTTCACCTGGGAGGATGGCTATGCCGACGACGTCGAAGTCACGGACTACCACTAAACCGCCACGCCTGACAGGGTTGGTGCAGCGGCGGTTGCCCACGCATCGCCCGCCAACCCATCCGGGCGAGATGCTGCTCGAAGAGTTTCTCAAACCCTTGGGGATTTCTCAGTCGGCCTTCGCCATCCAACTTGGCGTGTCGTTTCCCCGGCTGAATGAGGTGGTGAATGCCAAGCGGGCGGTGACCCCCGATACGGCGCTCCGCCTTGCGCAGGTGACCGGGATGAGTGCCGACTTTTGGTTGGGCTTGCAGCAGGATTGGGATTTGTGGCATGCGGTCCGCTCCGAAGAGGCAGCGGAGATCGGGCGCTTGACCCGATTGCCCCGTGCCGGATGACGGCTCGCTAACACGGGTTGCTGCTGACGCTGCGGCCGACGTATCGTGTTCAGGACGGCCCTAAGTGCGGCCGCAGCGCAGCAGAACCCATTTTCGCTAGACGGCCCTGCACCCTTGTGTTGCTGTATATACAAGCGTAGGTTTCTGCGGTGACCTTCGACTGGGATCCCGCCAAGAGTGACCGGAACCTTGTCCAGCGCGGCTTCGATTTCGAGTTTGCGTCGCAGCTCTTCGCGGCGACGTATGTCGAGTTCGATGACACGCGTCGCGACTACGGTGAGCGCCGGGTGGTGGCGCTCGGCCTAGCAGATGGGATACCGCTGACGGTCGTCTTCACGGATCGGGTCGCCGCAGATGGCGCGATTGTGCGCCGGATCATCAGTGCCAGAGTCAGCCACCGGACGGAGCGCCGCCGTTATGCCGAAGTCATCCAACATGCCCGTGCGCCGCGCGACGGCGAAGACGCCGAACAAGCCGCCGACGAAGGGCCGCGCTGATCTGGCGCGCCTGCGCCGGACGACGGACGCGGAGATCGCGCGCACGTCGCCGCCAGAACTCCGCGCCCTCCCGGACGATTTCTGGCAGGGTGCGCGGGTGGTGACGCCGGTCACCAAGCAGGCGATCTCCATTCGCCTCGACGAAGACGTGATCGATTGGTTCCGCGCCACGGGGCCGAAGTACCAGACGCGTATTAACGCGGTGCTGCGCAGTTATGTCGAGCAGGTTGGTGCGGCGCCGCAACGGTCCGTGCGCAAGCGGCGGGCCGTCTAACGCCCGTTGCTGCTGACGCTGCGGCCGGTGTATTGTGAGCAGGCGGACCTCTCGTGCGGCCGCAGCCGCAGCAGAACCAGTTTCGTTAGCACGCAAAGAAGCATCTATGAAGCTCAGCGTATTCAGCGTCGCCGCAATATTCGCTCTCCTCGGGTGCGAGAACACCACGCTTCCGCGTGATGTACGGGAGTTTTCGCCGCCGCTGCTGTACCGACAGTGGTGGGCGATGACCGAGGCCTGTTCGGAGCGGAAGCGCGATATCCGCGAGATTCAATGGTATGCGTCGGATGCCCAGCAATTGCAGACACGGGATGGCACCAACGTCGCTGGCTACTACGAACACAAGCGTAATCGCATCGTGTTGCGCGGCGATCAGCGGTACAGCGGTCCGGCCGTGCGACATGAAATGCTTCACGCGCTGCTCGGAAAGATGGAGGGGCATCCTCGAGAGGCGTTCCTTGAGAAATGCGCTGGGACCGTCATCTGCCTCGACGAGTGCTCGCGTCAGGGTGGTCCATGGCCAGCGGAAGACCGAGGTGCGTCGCGCGGCCCTGCGAGTCTGCTCACGATCCGAGCATCGAGTCCGCATGATTCTGTCGTTCGTAGTGATCCAACGTCAATCTTCAGCGCCAGCGTGATGGCAACGAACGAGACGAGCCGTCCGCTAATCGTGATTCTGCCGCCCAGCGGTGATGCCGGGCCGCCAGCAACCTTCGGCTTTACGATCATCACGACGAGTGTGTCACTGTTCTACGACGAGCGGGTTAGCAATCCCGGCTCGGTCAGATTTGCGGTTGGTGAGACGAAGCGCTGGGTAGTGGATATCGAGGCGTCGGAGCTCTCCCCAGGCATGGCTCAGTTCTATGGGAGCTTCGATGGGATTCGCCCGGCGCGCCCGCTGAGCTTTATGGTACTTCCCTGAGCGAGAATGTTTCAGATCGCGCGTCGCCTAACCCGCGTTGCTGCTGACGTTGCGACCGGTGGTAGGTGAGCAGGATTACGTTTGGTATGGTCGCAATGCAGCAGAACGCATTTTCGTTAGCGGTATCCGCCCCGGCGTCCGCTTGACGCCACGGGGTCGACGGGTAAGTCTTACTGGTAAGACTCACCACCGGAGCCCGAATGGCTGATACCGCCACCACGACCCTGTCCTCCAAAGGACAGGTCGTCAT
>JACMPK010000161.1 GCA_014377535.1 Gemmatimonadaceae bacterium | reverse complement strand
GGAGGCCCTGCCCAGGCCACCCCCGATTATGGGCGTGTGCGCCGTGGTGCCACGGGGGACGAGGGGCCCGGCAACCCGGGGATTGCCGGCCTCTTCGTCATTCGTCATGCCCCGAACGAGCGTCACACTGCCTGCAGCGCCTCAGCGTGCAATTTCAAACCGTACGCCCCGCACCGAGCCACGACGACGCCGCGGCGCGAACTTGTAGAGCTGAGCGGGTCGGCCGCGCCCCTCGGCGCGCCAGGCCTTCGTCGGTTCCACGAGCTGCGCTGCCTGCAGGGAGCGACGGAAGCTGGCCTTGTGCAGTGGACGCTCCAACAACAGCTCATACACCTGTTGCAATTCGCGCAGCGTGAATGTGGACGGCAGGGAGTGGAACGCGATCGGCTCATGCTCCACGGCGTGCTTGAGCATACCGAGCGTGGCCTTGAGCACCGCCTTCTGCCGTGACGGCAGCACGGCCGACTCCGCACGGATCCAGCCTTCGTCGTCTTGCACGGTGCCGTTGGGATAGACCGCGACGAACGCAACCGAGATCGGTGTGTCGGCTGGATGCGTGCCATCGGAGAACGCACCCACCTGCGTCATCCAACGAGACGCGGCACCAACTGTCTTCGTGGCCAGTGACTTGGCGAGCGCCGGCAGCGCCTCGCTCGGCGCCTTGCTCACGGCCATGAACGGCAGCGCCCTGGATATGCCCCGCGCTTTCGGTGCACCAGCCGCCGTGCAGACATACCACTCGCCGTCACGCGGTGAGAGGAGCACGAGATCCAATGAAAATAAATTACGCATTTCCCACGTCGTTCTTCGCGACCAGGAATCGCACACGCTCGAGATGAGCCGCGGATTGGCAGTCAGCGCGGTCTGGCTGCCGGTGTTCGTATTGGTGTGCCGCTTGCTGGCGACACGCCGAAATTCGACATCGAGATCGGAACGTAGCGATTGATCGAATCAAGTCCCATCACAGCCCGAGCTGCTGCCCGCTGGGCAGCCCGGCTCCCATTCCATGCAATCAGATACGATCCGACCTGCGGCAGCTGGGCACCAAGGTACGGATTTCCAAACCCGATGATCACGAGCGGCTTCGCACGCCGCTGAATTGCAGTCACCAGGTCCTTAAGCCCATCCGGAGTGCCAGCCGAGGCCTGATCCCACTGCTGCGCCATGTATGACGCCATCAACACAACGTCGGACGAATCAACAATGGGCAAAATGCGCGCCGGATCCACGAACGGATCGTCTGGATGCAGCACGATAGTACGAATTCGCCCCGCAGATCGCCCCAGGACAGATGAAAATGTCGATCCTGCACCAAGATTGGTGCTACGCGACACCACAAGGTGCAGAATGCGGCGATTGGGTGCCTGCGCCGCTGAAAGAAGCGGAAGCAGCTTCGGCGTGTCACGCACCAGCGTCACCGACCGCGACGCGATCTGCTCAGCGAGTGTACGCGTCGCACTGTCACCCACCACGCGACGCACGCGCGCCAGATCCACCTGTGCCACGCGATGCAGCCCCATTTGAACCTTCGCCGCAAGGATACGACGCACAGCGCCATCAATTCGTTGAATGGTGACCCGTTTTTCTGATATGCCAGCCATCACGGCGTCGATCGTTTGCGCCACGTTCTCAGGTTGGATCAGGATATCGGCACCGGCGATCACGGCCAGCTTCGCCGCCTCGACGGCACCGTATTTATCCAGCACGCCGCGCATGTCCATCGCATCGGAGATGATCAGCCCGCCGAAACCCAACTCCTGCCGCAACAGTCCGGTGAGCACCGCGGGCGACAGCGTGCCCGGCACACCCGTGGAATCGAGTGCCGGCATCGCACCATGAAAGGTCATGATTGCACCAACGCCGGCTGCGATGCTGGCACGGAACGGCGGCAGCTCCACCGAATCGAGTCGCGCGCGCGAGGCCGTTACGACGGGCAGTGCGAGGTGCGAATTGACATCGGTGTCGCCATGACCGGGAAAGTGCTTTCCCGTGGCGATCATGCCGTTGTCCTGCACTCCGCGCACGAACGCGGCGCCAAGCCGGCTCACCCATGCCGGATCCTCGCCAAAACTACGCACGTTGATGACGGGATTTGCCGCGTTGTTGTTGACGTCCAGCACGGGCCCGTAAACCACGTGAAGACCCAGCGCACGCCCCTCGACCGCCGTGGCCTTTCCGTATGCGTACGCCAGCGTCGTATCACGCGCAGCACCCAGCGCCATGAGCGGCGGGAAGAGCGTGGCGCCGCCAAGGTCGATCGCGTTCGGCAAAAAGAAGCCGCCGCTGGCCCTGAAGCCGGCACCGGCCTCGAGGTCAGCGCCGATCAGAAGCGGCACCCGCGCCAGCCTCTGCATGGCGTTCAACTTGGCGGCCATCTCCATCGGGCTCCCGATGGACATGGTGAATCCACCCACCTGGTCGGTCACGATCCAGCGGTCGATCCGGCGCCACGCCGAGTCGCTGCTGGAGACGTAATCGGCAAAGACGCTTGGCCAAACCATCTGGCCGACTTTCTGGCGCAGCGTCATGCGTGCCAGGGTGGTGCGCACCCAGGCACTGTCACGCACCCCGGCGCGCTGCGCCTGAAGGAAGGCCGGGGCGAGCAGTGCGAGGGCTGTGGCAGTACGAAGGAGGCGTTGCATCAGTGTGTGATCGTTCCCTGCTTGGTGGTGTCGATGTCAGCGCCGTCGCCGGCCTTGAACAGGAAGGAACTCATGTTCTTGATCAGGAACTGGCGCGCCTGCGGGTCCATGACGTTCAGGCCGTAGTGATTGATCAGCATGGTCTGCTGCTTCAGCCAGTCACCCCAGCAGACCTGGCACAATTCGGCTTGGACGCGTTGTCCGATCGCGCCCGGAAACGGTGGACGTTCAAAGCCATCGCGCGTGGTTCCGCAGCGGGAGCAGGTCAATTCGGGCACGGCAGACTCGGAGAAGAGGGGACCGCGGGCACGCGCCGACGGAGTCCGTGAAAGATGACGCGGGCGAGCACCATGTGGCACTCGACCGCGCGATGGTCGTGCGTGTGAGAACGGGCAGAGCCCGTGCCGACGCGTAGTGCTCAGTCGCGGCTGACCACGAAGCCCGTCTCTCGACCATGGGCGTACTTCACCTCGGCCAGTCCCACCCACGACAGCAACGTGATGTACATCCAACCGATGTCGAATTCGAACCAGCGGTGCGAGAACTTGGCCGAGTGCGGGTCGGCGTGGTGGTTGTTGTGCAATTCCTCACCCGCGATGATGATGCCGAACGGGCTGATGTTGCGGCTCTCGTCCTTCACGTCGTGATTGCGGTACCCGATGGCATGCCCGACACCGTTGATGATGCCCGCAGCCCAGAAAGGAATCCAGATCATTTGAAGGCCCCAGACGATCGCGCCCACGAAGAAGCCGAAGAGGTACAGATCCACCAGCAGCATCACGAGGATGCCGAGTGAGCTGTGACGCGTGAGCAGGTGACGTTCGATCCAGTCGGACGGCGTGCCCTTGCCGTACTTCTCCAGCACGCCCGGCTGCTGCACCGTCTTTCGATAATAAAAGGCACCTTTCACGACGATGTTGCGCAGCCCTTCGACCAGCGGTGAATGCGGGTCGCCTTCGCGATCAGCGAATGCGTGATGCTTGCGATGACAGGCAACCCATTCCTTTGTCACCGTCGCGGTGCTCAGCCAGAGCCAGAGCCGCATCGGCAGCGACACCAGCCAGTGAAAGCGCACGCCGCGATGCGTCTGCTCGCGGTGCAGGAACAGCGTGACGCAGATATTGGTCAGGTGACCCGCGATCAACACGAACACCAGCGGCATCCACCACTCACGTGCAAGACTCGCAAAACCGGGCATTCCAGCAGCACTCCGTTCCAGCAGGGATGACGGCGACCGGCCGGGATGGCAGGTCGAACAATGCAAAATATGCGGGCACAGTTCGGCGCGCATCGGACCTGACGGTCTGGTGAGCGGCACGGTGCAGCGATGGAGAACGCGCGCGGCATTGCAGGAGCCCTGGCGCCACCGCGCGCGCAGTTGCTCGCGGCGCCGCGGCGCGCTGTGAACCCGCCGCCGGAACGATGGAGCTGCCGAACCCGCGAACGGACCCGGCAGCACAAGGCGCACCATGCCGCGTACCGGCTACTCCAGCGACTTCACCTCGCCGACCAGCTTCACGAGACTCGCCTTGGCATCGCCAAAGAGCATGCTGGTCTTCTCGTCGTAGAACAGTTCGTTCTCGATGCCGGCAAAACCCGCCGACATGCCACGCTTCATCACGATGATGTGCTTCGCATCGGAGACGTTGAGAATCGGCATGCCGAAGATCGGCGAGGATGGATCATTCTTCGCCGCCGGGTTCACGACGTCGTTGGCGCCGATGACCAGCGCCACGTCGGCGCTCGCGAACTCGGCGTTGATCTCGTCCATGTCGTACATGCGGTCGTAGGGCACGTTGGCTTCGGCCAGCAGCACGTTCATGTGCCCGGGCATGCGGCCGGCCACGGGATGAATGGCGTACTTCACCTCGCCCCCCTTCTTCTCGATCAGCTCCGCCAGTTCGCGCACGGCGTGCTGGCTCTGGGCGACGGCCATGCCGTAGCCTGGCACCACGATCACCTTCGAGGCATAGCCCAGCTGCACCGCGGCGTCCTCGGCGCTGATGCTGCGCACCGTGAGGCCGGCCGCCGATTTGGCGCCGGCGCTGATCTGCGCGCTGCCGAATGCGCCGAACAGCACGTTGGCGAAGCTGCGGTTCATCGCCTTCGACATGATGATCGAAAGGATGAAGCCCGAGGCGCCGTCGAGCGCGCCGCAGATGATCAGCACGTTGTTGCCGATCACGAAGCCTGTTGCCGCGGCCGCGAGGCCGGCGTATGAGTTCAGCAGCGACACCACGACCGGCATGTCGGCGCCACCGATCGGCAGCACCATCGTGATGCCGATGACGAACGCGATCGCGATCATGCTGAAGAACACCGTCATGTTCGTCGGATCGTAGATCAGGTAGCCGAAGCATCCGAGCGCCGACGCGAACAGGATCAGGTTCACGAAATTCTGGCCCTTGAACGTCACGGGCCGTCCGGTGATGAACTCCTGCAGCTTGCCGAAGGCCATGAAGCTGCCCGTCACCGTCAAGGCACCGAAGAGCACCTCGAAGCCGAGTGCGGTCATCTTCGGGGCGCTGATCGTGATGCCCTCGTGGTAGTCGTGCCAGAACTCTGCCACGCCAACCAGCGTGGCCGCGAGTGCGCCGAACATGTGGCTGAACGCAATGCGCTGCGGCATGGCGGTCATCGGCACGAACTTGCCCAGCGGATAGCCGATGATGCTGCCGATGATCAGGCCCGCGACGATCCACTGATAGGTGAGGATGTCCTGGTGGAGCAGCGTCCCGATGATGGCCAGCAGCATACCCAGCGCCGCCATCTGCATACCGCGCTGAGCCTGGTCAGGCTTGGTCAGCCCGCGGAGACCGAGGATGAAAAGGACCGAGGCCGCCAGGTAGCAGCCCTGCATGATGAGCTCACGCATGCTTCGATTCCGTCGGGGCGGCGGCGGGCTTCTCGGCCGGCTTCTCTGTGCGCTTGAACATGCCGAGCATGCGGTCGGTGATGATGAAACCGCCGACGACGTTGGTCGTGGCGCAGATCACCGCGATGAAACCCAGGGCCGTGGACACAGCGCCGAACTTGCCGCCCGCCGCGACCAGCGAGCCCACCAGCGAGATGCCGGAGATGGCGTTGGTGGCGGACATCAGTGGCGTGTGCAGCAGCGGCGGCACGCGGGTGATGAGCAGGTAGCCGACGAAGCCGGCCAGCACGAAGACGTACAGCGAGATGATGTAGTTGCCAGTCATGGCGATTCCGGTCGGGGTACGGTCAGCTCAGTCGAATCTGGCCAGCATGCGTGACGAGCATCGCGCCCGTGATTTCGTCGGCAGGATCGACGACGAGGGTGTTGCCTTCCTTGGACGTCAGGTGCGTGAGCAGCGTGAACACGTTGCGGCCGAACATCTGCGACGCATGCATGGGCTGCGTGGCGGGCAGGTTGCGCGGGCCCATGATGGTGACGCCGTTTTCCACCACTGTCTCGCCGAACTTCGTGAGTTCGCAGTTGCCGCCCGTCTCGGCGGCGAGGTCAACGATCACGGAGCCGGGCTTCATCTTCCGCACCATCTCGGCGGTGATCAGCCGCGGTGCGGCGCGCCCCGGAATGGCGGCGGTGGTGATCACGAGATCCTGGGTGACGATGTGGTTGCCGATGGTCTCCAGCGTGCGCGTCGCCTCGTCCTGCGACTGCGCCTTGGCATAGCCTCCCTTGTCCTCGGCGGCGGCCGACACGACATCGGACTTCACGAAGGTCGCGCCGAGCGACTGTACCTGTTCGGCGGCGGCCGGTCTCACGTCGAAGGCGGTGACGATGGCGCCCAATCGGCGTGCCGTCGCGATGGCCTGCAGACCCGCCACACCGGCGCCGATCACGAACGCCTTGCCCGGCGTCAGCGAGCCGGCGGCGGGGGTCATCATGGGCAGAATGCGCGGTAGTGCGGCGGCGCCCATCAGCACCGCCTTGTACCCCGCGATGGTGGCCTGCGAGCTGAGGACGTCCATGCTCTGCGCGCGCGTGATGCGCGGCACCCGTTCGAGGGCCAGCGTGCTGACGCCCTGCGTGGCGAGCTGCTGAAGCTGGTCACCCGCCGACTGCGCGTTGAGCATGCAGATCAGGGTCACGCCCGAGGGCAGCAGCGACATCTCGTCGGCGAGGGGACGCTGCACCTTCGCGACGACATCCGCGCCCGCGACGGCAGCCGCGGCGGAGTCGGCGATCGTGGCACCCGCGGCGACGTAGGCAGCATCGGCGTGAAAGGCGCGCGCACCTGCGCCCTCCTGAACCACCACCGTCGCGCCGGCCTTCACCAGCTTGGCGACATTCTCCGGCACCAGCGCAACGCGCTGTTCGCCTTCGGCGCGCTCGGTCAGAACGGAAATACGCATGAGATCAGGCGGTAGGGAGCATCAGGGCGAAGCGGAACACCGCGCAGTCCTGGAGCGCGGCAGCAAACAACAGCAAGAAGTTGCGACAGGGTGACGGTTCCCGGCAGTCGCGGATGTCATTCAGCGCGTGCACCCTGCAATTCAGCGGCTGCGAGGAGACCACCACGAGGATGGCGGCCAGTCCGTGACCGGTGCTCCACGCCCATCGCGGCGCGCGGCGGCGGCGGCCGGCCACACGAAGCAGCGCGCTTCGGGCATCACCCATCTGCGCGCCGACCCGTTCATCGACCCTGTCCTTCACGCGTTCAGGCGCGGTGATGAAACGCGGTCGCACAACAGTATACGGGTTTGGTCCACCCGGCAGATCAGCATGCCCGGCACGGCGGCGGGGTGGGCGGGCCGGCATGCCGGTGCAGCCATGCCGCGGTCGCCGCCCACACCTGCTCGCGACAGAAGTCCACGGTGATCACATGGCCGCAGCCGTCAAGCCAGACCTGTTCGCATGTCGCGGTGCCGGTGAAGAAGCCCTGATGCCGTTGCGCCAGCGGCAGGGGAATCCGGTAGTCGGTGCGGGAGTGGATCAGGAGCGTCGGCGCGCGGACATCGGCGGCGGCAAAACGCGCGTCGTGCGCCACCGCCACGAGATCGCGGATGCGCTTGGGCGGCACTGCACCCGCGCCCAAAACCCTCGCGCGGGCTGCGGCATCGAAAATGGACGCCACCTTGTCGCCACCCTTCAGGTACGGCACCAGCAGGTTGATGACGCCGGCCAGCGGCGCGAGCCGCTCGGCCTTCGCCGGGGCAGTGAGGTACGGTGCAAGGAGGACCAGGGCCGGCAGCGACGGATCGCTCGCGGCCTCCAGGGTCGCCAGCGCGCCGCCCATCGAGAGGCCCGCCATCACGACGGTCTCATATTGCGCCTTGAGCGATGCGTAGGCCTGATGAACCGCCTCGCGCCATGCATCGGACCCATACGCGTCGAAGTCGGCGAGCCCGCGCCCATGGCCCGGCAACAGAGGCGCGCGCACCGTCCAGCCATGATTGCCGTGCAGGAACGCCCCGAGCCCCTCCACGGTCTGCGGTGTGTCGCCAAACCCGTGGATCAGCAGCGCGGCGTGAGTCTCGCTGCCATCGAGCGCGATCGGTTCGGCTCCGGGAATGATGCCGAGCGTTCCGGTGGGCAGGCGCGCGGCCTCGGCTGCCCGGGCACGTGAAAGCCGGCGGCGGTAGATCGCCGCATGCAGCAGCGCCGCCGCGCCAAGTCCCAGCGCCAGGTCACGCAGCATCCGGTGTCAGTACTTCGTGACGGATGCATCCACGTCATCGCTCCACCGATCGATGCCGCCGACCATGTGCGACACGCGCCCGAAACCCTGCGACAGGAGGAAGTCGCCAGCCATCTCGCTCCGCATGCCATGATGGCAATGCAGGATGATCTCCTTGTCTCGCGGCAGGGACTCGAGCTGCTGCGGCAGCGTGCGCATCGGGATGAGCATCGCGCCGTGAATGTGTGCCGTGGCGTATTCCGCTGGCTCGCGGACATCCACCAGCATGACATCGGTGCGTGTCGCGAGGGCGTCGCGGATCTGGAGCGGGGTGAGATTGGACAGCATGATCTTTGGTGGTGACGGCTGGCAGGTATCGACGGGAACGAACGCGCTGACGGTGGGCAGCGCGCCGCAGGTGGGACAGGCGGGATCGCGCTCGAAGGCAATTTCGCGGAACGCCATCTGCTGCAGGTTCACCATCAGCAGGCGGCCCGCGAGCAGTTCGCCCGTACCGGTGATCCATTTGATCGCCTCGGTCGCCTGTATGATGCCCATCAGCCCGGGCATCACGCCGAACACGCCGGCCTCCGCGCAACTTGGTACTGAACCACGCGGCGGTGGCACGGGGAAGAGGCATCGATAGCATGGACCGCCGTTCACGTTGAAGAACGACGCCTGTCCCTCCACGCGCTGCACGCTGGCATACAGGTATGGCGTGCCCTGCACGACACAGGCGTCGCTCACGGCATAGCGAGTCGCAAAGTTGTCGGTGCCGTCGATCACCAGGTCCCAGCCCGCAATGAGCGATGCGGCGTTCCCGGCATCGAGCCGGACCTCGTGCGTCTCGACCTGCACGAGCGGATTCAGCGCCTCCAGCTGCGCGCGTGCGCTGTCCACCTTCGGCATGCCGATGCGCGACGTGCTGTGCAGGATCTGGCGCTGCAGGTTGGAGAGCTCCACGCGATCGGCGTCCACGATGCCGATCCGGCCCACGCCAGCTGCCGCGAGATAGAGCGCGGCGGGCGAGCCCAGTCCACCGGCGCCGACGATCATGACCGACGCGGCCTTGAGTCGCTGCTGTCCCACGAGTCCGATACCCGGCAACGACAGGTGCCGGGCATAGCGGTCCATCTCGCCGGCGCTCAGCGGCGACGATGCGGTGGTCACGGGGATCTGGCTGGCAGGAGTCTGGCTCACGCTGCGAAGTTACCCGACGAGTCACACGCCTGCGGCAGAAAGCCGCCTGACTGATGCCATGACGCAACAGATTAGCATTCATTCATCGCTAGACTGCCGACGACGTGTCGGCTGATGCGGTGGCGAGCCTCAACGGAAGTGCATGGACAGCCTGAGGTTACGCTGCCGACCCGTCGGCTGCCCATACCGGCTTCGTGACCGAGCGTGACTGGCTTGAAGGTTGCTGCCGATCTGAACGGTAATTGATACGCTCGCTCCTCCAGCACGGCTCCGTGAACGACAGTTCGTTTTCCATCGCAATTCTGGGCAACGACGCGTTTCTGGCGGCGTCACCATCGCTGCCCGTGCAGCTGATGCACGCTGCGCTGGCCGCCGGTTTCAACGCGGTGGTGCCGGTCAGCCTGGGCGACGAGCTGGTGGCGGGTGAGACCCTGCGCCTCGCGCAGCTCAAGGGACGACGACCGGTCGTGCAGTGCGCCTGCCCGTTTGCGATGGCCCAGCTCTGCCGCCGAGCAGCAGCGAACCTTGCCGACGCGGTGATTGCCGTGGCGCCAGCGGTCGTGGCGCTCGCGCGCGTCCTGCGCAGCGAAAGCGGGCATGCGCCGCACATCACCTACATCGGCGGATGTCCTGGCGCGCAGGATCCATCGATCGATCTGCAGGTGCTGCCAGCGCCATTCCTCCGTGGACTGCAGCAGAAGGGCATCGAGACGTCGAGTCAGCCGGACTTCTTCTCGGACCGGATTCCAGCAGACCGGCGGCGCTTCCTCTCCCTGCCCGGCGGTGCGCCGCTCCCCGCACTGATCGCCGGCGTGCTGCGGCGGAACGTGGTCACGCTCAGCAGCCTCACGAACCCGATGCTGGCGGTGGCCGACGCGATGTTCGATGGTGGTGCCGCGATGATCGATCCGGCCGGCGCATATCGCTGCGTCTGCGCCGGCGCCGACCAGGGCCTCTCCGTTACGGACGGCCGGCTGGCGATCACGCAGCATGAGCCGCCACGTGCCACGACGCCGGTCATCGAGGCGCCGGCGTGGCTGGACCTGCGGCCGACGGCGCTGCCGGTCGACACACGTGCCGCGCCTGATCACGAGCGCGCCGCGAGCCCGGTTGCAGCAGCCGGCGCCGCGCGACCCGACGTGCAGCACATCGCACCCGCGGGGCGCGAACGACAGCAGCAGCCGCACTCGTCGTCGACCGAGGCGGCGCACAGCCTGCACGCCGTGGGCGTGCGCAGCAGACGACGACGCGCCACGCCCGCGCCGACGCCGACCGCTGAGCGCGAGATTGCGCTGGATGCACACATTCCGCGCACGTCGCACGTGTTGCACGCGCAACCCATCGAGCGCGAAGTGTCGTTGCGGGAGCCACACACGATTTCCGTCGACCAAGGCAGCGCGCTCCGCGCATCCCCGACGGAAGCGACACCGGGCTGACACCAGTCGTTCGTGTCAGCCCGGCAGCGTTCACATCGTGCGACAGGTGCAATTGGTGCAGACGGCACGCCGTGGCAGCCACGCATCGGCACCACGTCGTTGGACTCACGTCGCTGCACGCGGCGCGTGCGCACGCCGGTCCAGCGAGTGCACGGATCTGCAGCGACGGTTCCGGCGCTACTTCGCGCCCAATGCTGCGCGCGCCTCGTCCAGCGCGGCACCCGCACTGTCGATGCGCCTGATCAGGTCCGCGAGCTCCGTTCGCGCCATCGCCGCGTCCTTCGCGCGGACCGCCTCGCCAATGGTGGGGAAGATCATCGTGGAGTAGCCGTTGTCCACATCGGCGGCGTAGATCAGGCCGCGCACCCATGCGCGTGACTTGAGCCCTTCCGGTCGCGACAGGCGACGCTCGACCTGACGCAGTGCGGCGTTCACGGCACGCTGCGCGGCAGCGCTGATGCTGCCCGACGCCAGTACGCCGTCGCGTGCGGCATTGAAGACGGCGGCGCGCGCGGTGAACGTCTGCCATGCCGTGTCGAGGGCCGATGCGTCACCCGCACCGATCGATGCCAGCTGGCGCGTGGTGCGCTCGGTGTAACGACGCATGGTGGTGCCGAACTCCACATAGTCGTACGGCACGATGTCGGCGTTCGCGAGGCGCAGCAGCATCGCAGCCGCCAGTCGTGCAGCGGCGGCATGCGCCACATAGCCAGTGTCGCCGAACTGCTCCATCCAGCGGCGTGAATCGTACGCGGAGTGGTACACGCCGCCTGGTCCGCCAAAGCCCCAATCGGCGTGCGGAATGCCGAAATGGTTGTAGAAGCCCGCGAAGTCGGAACCGCCACCCGGATCACCCATGGCCGGCTCTGCGCTGTCTGCCACCGCGGCGCGCTTGCGCCATGCGCTGTACACACTGCCGCTACCACGCGGATCGTTCACTTCACGCGCAAGCTGGCGCGTGAGTCCGCGCAGCGAGGGTGAGCCACCGGCACCGAAGTCGAAGCCCGTCGCGCTCACATCGAGGTTGATGTACGCCACGCCGCCCTTCTTCAGACGCAGCGAATCGTCCTCCACGAATTCCGTCGAGCCGAGCATGCCCCACTCCTCGGCGTCCCACGTCGCGAACACCAGCGTGCGCGACGGCGACTGCCCATTCAGCGCGCGTACCACGGCACGCGCCGACTCCAGGATGCTGGTGATGCCGCTCACGTTGTCGCCGGCACCAGCGCCCCACGCGTCGCGATGCCCACCGATCACGATGACTTCATCGGGCGACACGCGACCCGGCAAGGTGGCGATGGTGTTGTGGATCATCTTGTACGGCGCGTCGTCGAGCGTGACCTGCACGCGCGCCTGCACGGGGCCCGGACCCACGTGATAGCGGAACGCGAGTCCGCCCTGCCAGCCGGCGGGAACCTTCGCGCCGGCAACGCCTTCGAGCAGCGACGACGCCGTGCCGAACGAGATCGGCACGACGGGAATGCGCGGCACCGTGAGCTCAAGATCTTTCAGGCGCGGTGCGCCGTCAGTGGCCGCATACCCCGGCGTCGCCGGATCGCCGTAGCCGTTGTACACGCTGCCGCGCTGCACACCACGCGCGTTGCGCATGGGGCCTTCGGGATACACATCGCCCTGCACGTAACCGTCGTCGCTGGGATCGCTGTAGATCAGCAGCGCCACGGCGCCATGCTTCTCGGCTTCACGTGCCTTGATGCCGCGAAAGCTGCGACCGTAGCGCGCCACCACGATCTTTCCTTTCACCGACACACGCATGGAGTCGAGTTTCACGTAATCCTCGACCAGGCCGTAATTCACGTACACCACCTCGGCCGACACGTCACCGGCGGCGCTGTAGCCGTTCACGGTGGGATACTGTGATAGCGTGGAGAGCGAATCGCCCGCGATGGCGGGTTCGTTCACCGGCAGCTCCATCGGCTGCGGCGACACGCGCCAGACCTTCACACCAGTCGCATGCGGCAGGTATACGCGATAGCTGCGCGTCTCGACCTTCAGGCCGAGCTTCCGCAACTCGACGTTCACGTAATCGCGGGTGCGTTCCTGTGCCGGCGTGCCGGCGACGTGCGGCTCGGTGCCCAGTGCGCGTGCAATGCGACGAGCCGAGTCGGGCGACGGCACGGCGATCGCGCGGCGCTCGAGGTCGCGCTGCGTCGCGCTGGCTGCACCGGTGAAGCCGGTCAGCGGCGCTTGCGCGCCAAGTGCGGCGGGCAGCGCGGCACCCAGCAGGAGTGAGCGGAGTGAACGATGCATGGATACCGGGACGGATGATGGCAGGAATGAGCACTCCGTCATGGTGACGGGCCGTGCGGATCGCCGCAAGGCAGCTGGCGCATGGCCGGTCGGACGGACGCTCCGGAATTCGTGTACGCAATCGTGTACGCCGTCCTGCACGCGTTCCGCGTCGTGGTCGTGCGCGAACTAGCTCTCGTGCAGTTCCTGCAGCAGTCGCAGTGCCACCTGCTGCAGTGCGGCAATCGGATCGTCCGCCGTGACCACGCCCGGCGCCAGAGCGCCGAACTGCGCGCGCATCTCGTCGGCAATCATCACGTCGGTGGGCTTCTGCACGCCGAGCCGCTGAATGGTGATGTCGGCCAGCTGGCGGAGCAGGGCGCGCGTTTCGGCAGGCAGGGCGGCCAGCTCGCCCGGATCGGGCACCGGCGTCGGCGTCTTGCGACCCGTGCGCAGCCGCGGCGCCTCGATCAGCGCGCGCAAATTCGCCACCGTGATGACGAACGCGCCAGGCCCATGCTCCTGCACATCGACGACGACGTTCAGCCGCTTCAAAGCGGTGCAGCGCCGCAGCACCGCCTCACGCACGCGACCCACACCATCGAGGCTGCCAAGCCCGCGGCCCGTGATCACGAGCACCTCGCCGCCGCCATCGGCCTGTTTCATGCGCAGCCACGACTCCACGCGCGACTCGGCCACGCTCACGGTCGGAAGACCGTCGCGCAGGTTCAACGTGCGCGTCGCGCCGAAACGCAGTTCGTCGAACGCACGCGCCAGTGGTGCGGCGCCGGCAGGCGAGGGCGTCGGCTTACGGCCGGCCGGCATCGCGCAGCACCACGCCGTCCAGGCGCTCGGCAGGAGTCACGCCGATGCGCTTCGCGAGCGTGGGCGCCATGTCCACCACGCGTACGCTGCGTGTGCGCGTCACGCCACGCGCAAAGCCCGGCCCGTAGAACAGAATCGGCACGCGCGCATCACGATCGTTGGGCGAGCCGTGCGTGGCGTACGTCACGCCGGCCCAGTACACGAACGGCTTTGGCGACACCACCATCACCACGTTCAGCGTGGGCGGCAGGGCATGAATCCAGCGGCGCGCGACCGCATCGCGCACCGTGTCGGCTTTTGCCAGATCACGCACCATGTCCACGCGCGCCACACCGGGCACGCGCCGGAACGCGGCGGCGAGCGACGTCAGCACCGAATCCATCGGCACGTTGGCAGCCTGAAACGCCATCGAATCAGCGAACACCATGCCGTAGTCGAAGTCGAGTGCCCTGGTCGTGTCCACGCCGCGGGCCGCCAGTGCACGCATGGCCTGTGACAGCACCGGGTTCACGTTCACACGGAGCGTCGCGTCGCGCTGGCCGGCGAAGTGCAGCTCGGGGAATGGCTGCACGCCATGGTCGGCCGTGAGCGCAATGATGATGCTGGATGAATCGCGTACCGTGTACAGCGAATCCAGGAACTCGCCCATGTAGCGGTCGAGTCGCAGGATCTGGTCGTGGATCTCGCGCGAGTCAGGGCCGTAGCGGTGGCCGATGCCGTCGGTCGCCGAGAGCGAAATCGCGAGCACGTCGGTCGCCGGACCCTTGCCCAGCGCCATTGCGTCCAGGCCGGCCATCGCGGCCTGCAGCGTGAGCCAGTCCATGCGCGGATCGTCAGGCATGGCACGCAGCGCGAGCGCCGTGTCGGCGGGCAGTGCATGCGGGAACATGAAGTTCCTCCCGTCACTCTCCACCGGCACACTGTCCTTCTCGACATACTGCGTCGCATCGCGGAGCAGCGTCCAGCTGGTACCGGTGAACTGCTGCGGCAGGCGACGCGCGTTGAACCGCTCCAGCCAGGTGGGCAGCGTGTCGGCGTACCAGGTACTCGTGGTGAATCGCCCGTCGAGCCCATACCAGAATACGGCCTGCTTCGAGCGACCGATGGGCAGGATCGCGCCGCGATCCTTGCGACTCACCGAGAGCGCGCGCGAACGCGGATCGGCGGCCATGAGCCAGTCGATGAGCGTCGTGCCCCGAAAGCGGAAGGGCGACGCGCCGACACCGCTGCTGCCGATCATGGGATGCGTGCGGTCGTTCACGCCCGCGTTGTTGCGCACGATGCCCGTGTGCCGTGGAAAGCGGCCGGACATGGTGCTCGCGTGTCCCGGGGCGGTTTCCGTGGTGGCATGATCCTGATAGCCGTCCACATACAGCACGCCACCCTGCTGCAGCCGCCGCAGCCCGCCGGTGAACTGGCGGCCATAGCGCACGAAGTAGTCCGGGATCATCTGGTCGATCGTGAAGAACACGACCAGCTTCGGGCGCGGCAGTGGCGCCGCGCGGGAGGCCTGCGCGGCCAGCGGCGCCAGACAAGCCGCGAGCAATGTCATTGCGCCGGCAGCAGCCAGGCGGCGCGACGTGGTGTGCAGCGCGTGCAGTGATGCAGTCCGGGGCACGGTGAGTGTCATGCCTGCAAGATACGCAGCGCCCGGCGGCACGAACGCCGCGGGCGCCTGATCGTCACGCAGCCTGTACGCCGCGCAACGCCGTGTCGAGCATGCCGATGGCCAGCGCCAGGTCGGCGCGCGTCGCGGTCAGCGGTGGCAGGATGCGCAACGTGTGATCGCCGGCCGAGATGATCAGCAGGCCCGCGTCACGCGCCCGCTCAATGACGGCGCTGGCTGGCTCGGTGACGTCCACGCCCCACATGAAGCCCACGCCGCGCACAGCCCGCACGCTGGGATGCGCCGACTTCAGCCCATCGAGCTGCGCGCCGAACCACGCACCGTCCTCGCGGATGCGCATGAGCAGCGCCGGATCGGCGATGCGCTCGCAGACATGATGTGCAACGTGCGTGACCAGCGGCCCGCCGCCGAAGGTGGTGCCATGCTCGCCGGGCTGCAGCGCATTCGCGACGTCTGCGGTCATGAGCACCGCACCAATCGGCAATCCGCCGGCCAACGGCTTGGCCAGCGTCACGATGTCGGGCTTGATGCCCGCCGGTTCGTGCGCCAGAAAGCAACCGGTGCGACCCATGCCGCACTGGACCTCGTCCAGGATCAGCAGGATGTTGCGCTCGCGCGTGAGCGCGCGCAATTCACGCAGAAAGCCGTGATCCATGGGCCGCACGCCGCCTTCACCCTGCACCGGCTCGATGATCAGCGCCGCCGTCGATTCCGCCGACAGCATCGTGGCAAGCGACGGCAGGTCACGCTCGGCGATGCTGATGCCCGGCACCAATGGCGTGAAGGGCAGGCGATACGCCGCGCGATCCGTTGCCGCAACCGACGCGAACAGGCGCCCGTGAAAGCTGCCGCGCACGGCGACGATCTCGTGCTTCGCGCCCTCGGCGTTGTACGTGCGTGCCCAGCGCCGCGCAAACTTGAACGATCCTTCCACCGCCTCCACACCCGAGTTGCAGAAGAAGACCTTGTCTGCGAAGGTGCGCGACGTGAGGAAGTGCGCGAGGCGTTCACCCGGCTCGTTCGTGACGAGGTTCGACAGGTGGATCAGCCCCGTGGACAACGCCTCCGCGATCGCGGCATTCACGCCGGCGTCGTTGTAGCCGAAGGCGTTCGTCGCGATACCGGACATGCAGTCCAGGTACGCATTGCCGGCGTCGTCGAACAGCGTGACGCCGTCGCCGCGCACGATGGTCAGCGGGAATCGCTTGTAGGTGTAGGCAATACTGCTCGGAACCGGCGCCGGCGACACGATCGGCACGAGTTCGGGAATTGACGCGTCGGCCACTCGTGGCTCGATCGGCGCTGCGAGGGCAGCATTCATGACAGCACTCCTGCAAGGGTGATCACCGTCCCGCACGCCTCGTCGCTCACCGCGCCAACCGCGCCGATCCGAACCCGCGCCACACCACGCGCCAGCGCACCGAGCGCGGCCTCGAGCTTGGCGGCCATGCCGCCCCGTGCCACGCCACTGCGGATCGCCTCACGCGCTGCCTCGGCATCCAGCTGCGACATAACCACACCATCGACCAGCACGCCGTCGACATCGCTCACGAGCAGCAGTTCCGCCGCCTGCAGCGCGACGGCGATCGCGGCCGCCGCGTCGTCGCCATTCACGTTCAGCACACCGGCACCGGTACAGTCGACATCCCGGGCCAGCGGCGAGATCACGGGGCAGTAGCCGCCCGCGAGCAGATGGCGCACCAGCGTCGCGTCCACGTCGCACGGCGTGCCCACCTCACCCAGCGTGTCACGCATGTCGGCGACGGCGCGCAGCATGCCCGCGTCCCCGCCGGAGATGCCGACCGCCGGGATGCCGGCACCGACCATCGCTGCAACGAGCCGCTTGTTGGCGCTGCCCGAGAGCGCCATCCGCAGCAGGTCGAGATCGTCGGCGGCGGTCACCCGCTTGCCGTCCACGAACTGCGATGAACGGCCATGCGCCAGCTGCAGCGCCGAAACTTCGTCGCCACCGCCATGCACCACGACAAGTGATGGCGAGGCGTTCCATGCGGCTGCGAGCACCGCCGGCAGCGCCGCGTCCAACTGCACGCGTCCACCCAGCTTCAGCACGCGAATCACAGCGGCAGTCCTGTCGTCTCGTCAAAATCGGCAAGCAGGTTTGCGTTCTGGATTGCCTGACCGGCAGCGCCCTTCACGAGGTTGTCGATGGCTACGAATATCTGGTACGTCGGCGTGCGAACATGCTGCACGGGCGTGACGAAGATCCGCACCGCATTGCGATGCACCACGTCGCGCAGGCGCGGCGGTGCCGTCGCGATTTCCACGAACGGCTCCACGGCGTAGTGCGTGCGATACAGCGCTGCCGGATCGGCCAGCGGCTCGCGCAGCGTGACCGTGATCGTGGCCAGGATGCCCCGTGCGACCGGCAGCAGGTGCGGCGTGAACAGCAGGTCCACGTCGGCGCCATGTGCATCGAGCGTGGCGCGCATCTCGCCGAGGTGACGGTGCGTGTTGCCCACGCCGTACGCACGGAAATCCTCCGTGACTTCACCGAAGAGCAGGTCGACACGCGGCGAGTTGCCGGCGCCGGTCACGCCACTCGCCGCGTCGACGATGACGGGCGACCCCGGAACCAGCAGGTCACGCGTCACCAGCGGCATCAGGCCAAGCAAGGTCGCCGTCGGATAGCAGCCCGGATTGGCCACAACGGCCGCCGTGCGGATCGCGTCGCGATTGAGCTCGGGCAAGCCGTACGGCGCGTCGATGTCGGGCATTGCCTGGTCGCCCTGTCCTGGCCGCAAATCGCTGGACAGGTCGATCACCTTGGCGCCCGCGGCCTGCGCCCGCGCAACCCACAGAGCCGAGGCACCATGCGGCAGTGCAGAGAACACGATCGCCGCGTCGGCCAACGGCACTGCGTCCACCGGTGCCAGCGTCAGATCCCGGCCCGGCAGCCGCAGCGTCTCACCAGCGCGGGAGTGCGCGGCTGCGAAGACGAGCTCGAAATGCGGATGACGGTCCGCCAGCCTGCAGAGCTCATGCCCCGCATATCCGCTGGCCCCTAGCACGCCGACAGGGAGTTTATGCATATTTAATGCATATTCTTTCATTGCTCACCCGTCAATGGCTGGCGGCGGGTTGTGACGCGGCTCCACCCTCCGGCGCTCAGTGCGGGCCCCATGGCCAACAAACGCGAACGGCACCTGGCGATCCACGAGATCGTGGAAACGAAGGCAGTGCAGAGCCAGGACGAACTGCGGAAGCTGCTTCGTCAGCGGGGCTGGGACGTGACACAGTCCACGCTGTCGCGCGACCTGCACGAGCTGCGGCTGGCCCGCATTCCGACCGCGGACGGCGTGCGCTACGCCTATACCGACGGGAACGTCGCCATCGAGGACGACGATCGCGGATCGCTGGACCACCTGCTCCCGCAGCTCTTTGACCGGGTCGACGGCACGGGCGAGCTGGTCGTACTGCACACGGTCACAGGTGGTGCACAGCCGGTTGCCGCCGCGATTGACAGCGAGAGCTGGCCCGACGTGCTGGGCACGATCGCGGGTGACGACACGATCCTGCTGGTCTGCCGGTCAGCGGAGGCGCGGGCCAGGGTCACGCGCCGTCTCCTGACACTCGCCGGTGAACGCTGAGGCCCATCCGCGGTCGCGGTCGCGTAACCCGACGTCCCGCACTTGTGGTGCGGTCCCGTTTTTGCGAACTTATGCAGTGTAGATGCATAAAATTTCACTTTGGAGTTCGTCATGGCCCACACGATTGCACTCGCCTACTCGGGCGGTCTCGATACCTCGATCATCGTCCCTTGGCTGAAGGAGCATTACCCGGGTTCGCGTGTGATCTGCGTTGCAGCCGATATCGGTCAGGACGACCTCGGCGGCGTGCGCGAGAAGGCCATTGCCTCTGGCGCCGAGGAGTGCATCGTCGTGGACCTGAAGGAGCGCTTCGTCCGCGAATTCATCTTCCCGATGCTGCGCGCCGGTGCGATCTACAACCGGAAGTATTTGCTGGGCACATCAATCGCGCGCCCGCTCATCGCACGCTCGCAAGTCGAGGTCGCGCGCCAATTCGGCGCCGACGCCCTCGCCCACGGCTGCACCGGCAAGGGCAATGATCAGGTGCGCTTCGAGCTGAGCTACATGACGTTCGCCCCGGACCTCGAAGTCATCGCACCGTGGCGTATCTGGGACATCCGCAGCCGTGAGGACGCGATCGCATATGCCAAGGCGAAGAACGTCCCGATCGTTGCCACGGTCGACAAGATCTATTCCCGTGATGCAAACCTCTTCCACCTCTCGCACGAAGGCGGTGGACTGGAGGATCCGAACTGGGAGCCGGTCGAGGACATGTTCCAGCTGACGGTGTCGCCTGAAGCGGCGCCGGACCGTCCGGAGTACGTCACCATCGGCTTCGAGGCCGGCACGCCGATCAGCGTGAATGGCGAGAAGCTCGGTCCGTTCGACCTCCTCTCCATGCTGAACAGGCTCGGCGCGCAGAACGGCGTGGGTCGCATCGATCTGGTGGAGGATCGCCTCGTCGGCATGAAGAGCCGCGGCGTGTACGAGACGCCCGGTGGCACGCTGCTGTACGCGGCGCACTCGGAGCTGGAACAGCTGATTCTGGATCGTCGCACGCTGGCGGCCAAGGACCTGATCGCCCCGCGCTATGCTGACCTGGTATACGAAGGCCGCTGGTGGACCACCGAGCGCGATGCCTACGACGCGTTCGTGAACGTCACGCAGGAGCGCATCACCGGTACCGTCACGCTGAAGCTGTACAAGGGCAACGTGATTGTCGCGGGCCGCCAGAGCGCGCATGCCATCTACGACGAACGCTTCGTCACCTTCGGCGAGGACAACGTGTACCAGCAGGCCGATGCTGGTGGATTCATCCGCCTGTACGGACTGCCGTACCGCGTGCGTGCGCTGAAGGATGCGGAGATGGGTTTCGTGCCGTCGTGGGGCACGGCCGACGCGCCCGAGAAGACGCCGACGAACACGCCGACGACTGCGGACGCGTAAGTGGCTGACTTACCGACGCACAAGCTGTGGGGGGGTCGCTTCGCGGGCGGCCCCTCCGCCATTCTGGATGCGGTGAATCGATCGATCACGGTCGACTTCCGCCTCTGGCCGTTCGACATCCAGCTCTCGCGCGCCTGGGCCAGGGGCCTCGTGCGAGGCGGCATCCTCACGGCGGACGAAGGCGCGCGAATGGATGCAGGCCTGGCCGCCGTGGCCGACGACTTCGTGGAAGGTGCACAGCCGCTGCCCAGCGACGAGGATGTGCACACCATGATTGACCGGCTGCTGCACACGCATGTGGGCGACGTGGCGTCCAAGCTGCACACGGGTCGCAGCCGCAACGACCAGGTGGCGACGGCAACGCGCCTGTGGACCATGGATGCAATTCAGCAGCTGGAACTTGGCATCCGCGACATGCAGCGCGTGCTGCTCTCGCATGCCGAGCAGCATCAGGAAGCGCTGCTGCCGGCCTACACGCACATGCAGCGCGCGCAGCCCGTGACACTCGCGCACTGGCTGATGTCGCACTTCTGGCCACTCGCGCGCGACCGCCAGCGCCTTACCAACGCGATGCAGACGTCCAGCGTGCTGCCGCTTGGGTCGGGCGCGATCGCCGGCACCGCGTTTCCGGTGTCACGCGCGCTGCTGCAGGAAGAGCTGGGCTTTGCGTCGCTGTCGCCGAACAGCATCGATGCGGTGGGTGATCGCGATTTCATCGCCGACACGCTGTATGCGCTGACCATGACGGCGATGCATCTCTCGCGCCTGGCCGAGGACCTCATTCTCTTCGGCACCAGCGAGTTCGGGTTCGTGCAGTTCGGCGACGCGTTCTCGACTGGCTCCAGCATGATGCCGCAAAAGCGCAATCCCGATGCACTCGAGCTGACGCGTGGCAGTGCCGCACGCGTGTTCTCGGACCTGACGTCGATGGTGATGACGCTTAAAGGCTTGCCGAGCGGTTACAACAAGGATCTTCAGGACGACAAGCGCGCACTGTTCGATGCAGTGGATGTGATGGCGCTGGTGCTGCCTGCCGTTGCCGGCGCGGTGGACGAGCTCACGTTCCGCACGGATCGGATGCGCAGCGCGGTGACGTCGGTGATGATGGCGACGGACCTGGCCGATTATCTCGTGCTGCGCGGCGTCACCTTTCGCGAGTCGCATGGAGCGGTCGGTTCGCTGGTGCGCCAGGCCGAGGACGCAAAGCTGGAGTTGCACGAGCTGCCGCTATCCGCATTCAAGGCTGCACACGCGATGTTCGGCGATGATTCGCTCGACGCGCTCTCGGCCCAGGCGAGCGTGGATCGTCGCTCGGTGCCCGGCGGCACGGCGGTGAGTGCGGTGCGCGAGCAGCTGGCCGCAGGGCGTGCAGCACTGGCGACATAGTCTGGATGTAACCGGCATATGGCCGGCGTGCGACCGGGTGCCTGATCCGCTGCACGTGGGCCAACGCGGGTTCGAGCAATACGTGAATCGCTGACTGATCGACATGTGCGTGATTGCACGACGGGCCGGCCGCAATACTGCGGCCGGCCCGTCGTGCAATCAATCGAGTCGTCAGAAACCCAGCTCGCGACAGTGCAACTAGAACATGATGCCGATCGTGATGGGAATGAACTTCGCGCTTCGGCGGCCGCCGCCGACATCGACCACGGCATCCTTGATCTGGTGCATGCGGCCTTCAATGAAGATGCTGGTCCGGGTGAGGCCGAACTTCACGCCGGCACCGTAGTTGTATCCGAGCTTCCGCGTGTTCTCGTCGCCGGTCATCTTGGTGTCGTAGTAGCCGACGCCACCGATCAGGTACGGCTTGATCGGGCCCGGCAGCAAGTTGAACACACCATTAATGGTGCCGCTGAGCACGCGCGTGTCGGCCTTGTCGATGGCCTGATTCACCGCATTCACCCAGTTCTTGCCGCCGAAGCTGTTGTACTGAAGGTCGGCGCGGAACTGCAGCGGAAACATGGGCAAGGCCAGCTGCACCGTCGCGAGGCCGTTGTAGCCAAGATTCTGCCGGTCGTTCAGGTCGCCCGACGGGACGGTCACGCCGCCGGCAACACCGAATGCGACCTGTGCCTGTGCCGGTGCTGCGGCAACTGCGAGTGCCGCGCCGAGTCCGGCGACGAGAACACGAAAGCTTTTCATGCGCTGATGGGTTGCTGGTATATCCGACACAAACATCACGAACGCGCTGCTGATCTCGCAGCGTACCTGCTTGCAGACATCTGCATGGGCTGACATTCATGCAGTACGACTTCAGCTGCTGCGACGCCGCTGCGAGCCGCGCCCTCGAGCGAGCTGGAATGACATGCCTCGGAAGCAACGACGAGGCCACTGACACCGGTTGCCACACTCACGCGTCGCGACACACTTCCCGGACGCTGCACGAATTGGGAGTACGGAACCCGCCATGTTTGCAGATGTTCCGCCACGCCCGCCCCGACATTACCGCTCATTGCGACCAGATCACCACGAACGTGACGCATGAGCACATCGTCGGGTAACTCCGCGGCCGCACCCAGCACGGTCGCCGCAGTCAACGACTCGCCAGCCGGCGCATACGACGGCGCGACATTGCTGATCGTGATCGCGTGGCTCACCGTTGCATCGGTCGCCGGGTTCAACCACAGCGCACTGCCAGCGAGCAGCGGTGCGCGTGAACGCAGATAGACCGTGGTGCAGCCCAGGCTTGCGTCGGGCACGGCGACATGTACAGACGCCGTTGCGGCAAGTCGCGCAATGGCCGGTGGGTCACAGGCGAGCACGACATGCGATGCCGGCACCATCTCGCCACTCTCCAGCATCACACCCTGCACGGTGCCGCCGCTTGCGACGACACTGCGCACGCCGACACCAGTACGCACGGATCCCGCGGGCAACGCACCAGCTATTTGGATTGCAATGGCTCCCATTCCGTTTGCGGGCACCGTGGTGCGACCCTCGGCCAGCATCTTGAACGTGTACAGCAGCACCGACGCCGACGACTGCAGCGAACGATCGAGCAGAATACCGCCGTAGAACGGTGCGAAGAAATTGGTGATCGCATTGGTCGTGAAGCCGCGCTGCCGCAGGAACTCGAGCGTGGAGCGGCTGTCGTAACGCGATGCGAAGCACTCGTCGAACGAGAGCGACGTGGCGAGGTAGCGCAGCTGCAGCATGCGCAGCTTGTCGAGAATCGAGAGCTGCGGCGCGACGATGGTGGGCCAGAGCAGCGACAGGTCGGCCAACGCATCGCCGATTACGGCCGGCTTGTGCCCAGGCCTGGCAAGCATGGCCGCGGGACGGAACTCACGGAGCTGAAGGGCCGGCAGGTCAAGCGCCGCCGTGAGCACGGGATAAGCGCTGAACAGCACCTGAAAACCATGATCGAGGCGAAAGCCGTCGCGCACCGTGGTGCGCACGCGGCCTCCCACCTCGATCTCGCGCTCGTACAGCACGACGTCATGACCGGCCTGCGTCAGGCTGCGTGCACACATCAATCCCGCGATGCCGCCCCCGACGATGATGGTCGGGTGAAGTGCCGGCATCAGGGCGTGGTTGGAGGAACGGTTGCCGAGGGCACGACCGGCGCCTTCTGCTGCAGGACCCCACCGGAGGCCGGAGGCGGCGCGCCGATCACGTCCACATTGGTCACGAAGTACTCGGTCTCGCCGAAGCACTGCGTCGGCACGCCCTTATGCTGTTCGTAGCTGAGCTTCACCTGCTTGCCAAGCGAGCTGTTGATCTGCGCGGCCACGGTCGGATCACGGACGCTGAACCGAAACAGCTCCGGCATCACGTTCGGACCGTTTGCCAGTGCCAGCTCGCCTTCCCACGTCTTGCAGACCCATCCCTTGTTGGACAGCTTCTGCACGAAGCCCGCCCGCTCGCCACTCGCGTACGCAAAGCTCAGCGCGACGGTCACCCAGAGCGCAAAGGCGGTCAGCGGCAGCACGACGAGAAAGAGCACCGCCGTGATCTTCCATTTGCTCTTCTTCGGCGTCGGGGTGGTGGTTAGCGGTGCGCCCGTGTCGATGGGCGCGCTGGT
>JACMPK010000160.1 GCA_014377535.1 Gemmatimonadaceae bacterium | reverse complement strand
TGTGCTCGACGAACTCACATGGTGCTCCGCGTTTGCCGTCACCGTGGACTTGCCCATGCAGGTGCAGCTCGTGCGGCCTGACGACATGCGCTGGGCGCCGTTCGTGCCACATACCGCGCAGGACACGGTTCTCGACGATGCCGTCTCGCGCGACCTCGAGGCCGGACTGTTCGCCGAACTCACCGTGCGTGGCGTGTTGTCTCCCGCAATCGCCAACGCGGAAGACGCGGACTCCACGTTCACGACCTTCGTATCGAGCGACACACCTGCCACGCTCTGGCGGGCGACGACCATCGGGCCACCGGCGGGCGCACCGCACGCACTCATGTCGCTGCGGCAGCAGGGATGCCGCGGACGCAGCGTGCGCGTCATCGCGGCTGCACACAGCCTCGCACGCGTCGTAGCCATCGGCACCACCGTGCACGTCAAGAGTGCTGACGGAACGGTAGTGCACCACAGCCGCACTGCCGCAGGGTGGAACGTCGAGGTGCGCGACATCGGCGGCACGCAGCACTGCAGTTTTGGTGGCGTTCGTCAGCACGCCCGCATGCCGGATCCTGTCGTGTCAGGTGATGCACCACGGTCGGCGCTGCACGTGCGTGCCGGCGAGGTCGTGGTCCGGCACCTTGGCGCACCGCACTACCGACGCACGGAGGCGTCGTGGGAAGAGGCGGGCACGCCGACTGCCATTGTCACGCTGCAGTATGACGGCCGCATCATCCGCGTCGCTGTCAGCGTCAGCCTGGGTCGCTTGCCGCGCTTCGCCGCCGCCTGCGACGTGAATCCACTCGACAACGAGCCGGCCGACATCAACAGCGATGGGGTGCAGCTGCACTGGCGCTCGGCCGTGAGCGGCATCTGGACCAGCGCGCTGGCCGTCCCGGATGGAGATTTGGTGCGCTTGCAGGCCACCGACGGTGCGCTCGACGGTCTCACGGCACACCAGGTGTCCGGGACGGCGGACGCGGCGTCCGGGTTCGCGCTGCGTTTCGACCTGCCCTGGCCCGACGTCGCGCGCCCGTTCGAGTTCGACTGCTGCGTGAACGAGTGCCCACCCGATCGCGAGCGGCGACGTGGTCAGCTGGTGCTCAGCGGGTCGCGCGGCGAGTTCGGCTATCTTCGTGGGCCGCGGCAGTCCGACGCGCATGCCATTCGCATCATCCTTCATCCAGCACAGCCGTGAGCCTGCTCCGCAACATTCGTGTCGTCCTCCATGAACCGCAGGATCCGGTCAACATCGGCGGGACGGTTCGCGTGATGAAGAACATGGGGCTCGACGACCTCGTGCTCGTGCGGCCATTCCGCTATGACCCGGAGAAGCTCGAGCGCATCGCGCACAACACACGCGATCTCGCGGGGCGCATCAGGCATGAGGATGAGCTGTCCGCGGCGTTGAAGGACTGTGTCGCGGTCTACGCCTTCGCCGGCAAGCATCGTGCGGCGCGCTGGCCGGTGATCACGCCGCGCGAGATGGCCGGAATGGCCCCCGAACGTGCGGCCGAAGGACCGGTCGCAATGCTGTTTGGTCGTGAGGACCATGGCCTGCCGAACGAGGCGCTCGATCAGAGCACCGCCGTGGTCTGCATCCCGACCACTGAACACATGTCGCTCAACCTGGCGCAGGCGATCCTGGTCGGCGCGTACGAGCTGCATCTCGCCGTTGGTGATGTCACGCGCAAGCCGCCACGCCGGCGAAAGGAAGGGCCTGCGTCGACGATCGGGAATCGCGAGCTGACCATCCAGCGCATCCATCGCGCGCTCGACCTGCTCGACTTCTTCAAGACACGAAACCCAGATCATGTCATGCGCGCGGTGCGCTCGCTCGTGGCACGGGCCGAGCCGGCGACGCGCGAGATGGACCTCGTGAAATCCATGGCGATCGAGGTCGAACGCACGCTCGAACGCGAGACGCGCAGCTCGTTCAAGGCGGCGCTGCGTGGCGAGATGTACGAGCCACCAGCATCCGATGTCCCGGCAATTCCGCCCGGCGCGGACGAGACGTCGCTCGCGGACGCCGGCATTGACGGCGACGAATGACGCCCGATTGGCGTGCGCGTGCCGCCGCGATCATCCCCGGCGGCACATCGACGGGCAGCAAGCGCCCCGATGCGATGTTCGGCTCCACCGTCCAGGGGCCGACGCACATCGTCAGCGCGCAGGGCTGCCGGATCTGCACGGCCGATGGCGACTCGCTCATCGATCTCACGGCCGCACTCGGTGCGGTGTCGATCGGGTATGCCGATCCTGCGGTGACGGATGCCGTCTGTCGCGCCATATGCCGGGGTCCTGTCGCGGCCTTGCCGTACACCGACGAAGTGACGCTCGCTGAACGGCTCTGCGAGCTTGTGCCAAGCGCAGAGCAGGTGCGCTTCCTGAAGACCGGTGCCGAGGCGTGTGCCGCCGCCGTTCGCATCGCACGTGCGCACACGGGCCGCGACCTCGTTCTGGGCAGCGGCTACTTCGGATGGCTCGATTGGTGGACTCCGGCAGCCGGTGTTCCTGCTGGCGCGCATGCCGACTACCGCCACCTGCCGTTCAACGATCGCGGACGCTGGCATGCGGAGTTTCACGCTGCAGGCGACAGGCTTGCCGCAGTCGTCGTGGAACCGCTGGTCGAGGTGCTCGCCGATGTCGAGTGGCTGCGCGAACTTCGCGCGCACTGTGACCAGGTGGGCGCGGTGCTGATCTTCGATGAGGTGAAGACCGGCTTCCGGCTGCATCGAGGCGGCGCCCAGGCACTGCTTGGTGTCACGCCGGACCTAACCACGCTCGGCAAGGCGATCGCGAACGGGTTTCCGCTGGCCGCCGTCGTCGGCAATAGCCGCGTGATGAGCGCCGTGCATCGCACGTGGATCTCCAGCACGCTCGCGACGGAACTCACCGCGCTCGCGGCGGCGCACGCGGTGCTGGATCATCATGCCGCACATGACGTCTGCGCCCTGCTTGCATTGAGTGGTGCGGCGCTGCGTCGTGCCATCGCCGACGCTGCGTCGGCGGCCGACATGACTGTCTCCACCATCGGGCACGACACGATGTTCATCATCCGCTGGCCCGACGATGCAACGCAGGACACCATGCTGCTCGCCCTGCGCGCAGCCGGCGTACTGGCGAAGCGTGGCCCATATCAGTTTCCCACCTGTGCCATGCTCCCTGCCGACATCACGATCGTCGGTGACGCATTCCACACGGCGCTGTCCCGCTGATCATGGTTCCACGGCATCTCATCGACGCGCACGCGCACTTCCACTGGTCGGGAAGTCGTGATGATCATGCGCGCTACAATGCATCGCGGCTCGATGCGGGCGACAGGATCGGCATCACGTATCACGTCGCCTCGATCCTCGGCACCTGGGGACGTCGCTCACCCACGTATTTCGCCTCGCCCGAGGATGTCGTTGCGGGGAACGATGCGATGTACGCCATCGCCGACGCGGAGCCGGCGCGGGTGCGCGCGTTCGTGCACGTGAACCCGAACCACAGCGAGCATGCGCTGCGCGAGATCGCGCGCGGTGTGCAGCGTGGCGCGGTCGGTGTGAAGCTCAGTGCCAGTCGCCGCGCCGACGATCCGCTGAACGATGCGATCGCTGCCGATGCAGGACGCCGCGGCATGCCCGTGCTGCACCACATCTGGCAGCACCGGCAACGGGAGTGGGGCATGCAGGAGGCCAGTGATGCCATCGAGCTCGTTCGGCTCGCCGCGCGGCACCCTGGCACGAACTTCATTCTCGCGCACATCGGCGGCGGCGGTGACTGGGCGCATTCGATCGACGTCGTGCGTGATCTGCCGAACATCTATCCGGACACGAGCGGCAGTGGTGTCGATCGCGGCATGCTGGACGCCTACCTCGCCGTGCTGGGCTCGCAGCGCCTGCTCTGGGCTGCCGACCTCACGCTCTGCACCGGCCTGGCCAAGCTGCAGGCGCTGGAGGTCATCGGCATGTCGCAGGCTGCACTGGATGACATCTGCTGGCGGAATGCCGTGCGCATCTTCCCTCCATCCACTTTCGAGCTCGCATGACGTCACACCGTTTCGATGTCGACGTCAGCGCGTGGATCGGGCCATATCCATTCCGCGAGCTGCCGCACCCCGATGCCGCGGTCCTCGTGCATGTGCTGCAGCGCGAACGCATCGGGCAGGCCTGGGTCGGCTCGCTGCCATCTGTCTGGCATCGGGATCCCGCGCCATCCAACGCCTGGCTCTACGAGCAGCTCGCGCCGCATGCCGGCATCCTGCGCCCCTCACCCACGGTACGCCCTGACTGGCCCGGCTGGGAGCGCGTGCTGGACGAGGCGGTGGAGCGTGGAGCCCCCTCCGTGCGGTGTTATCCCATGCAGGTGGGCCTCGGCGCCACGTCACCCGCGTTGCCGGCTCTGGCATGTGCCGCCGCGGCACGCGGACTGGTGATTCAGCTGGCGGTGCGCTTCGAGGATCTTCGTCAGCGCCATCCAATGGATTCGGCGCCCGATCTCACGGCAGCGCATGTCCGCGCGCTGGTTCGTGCCGATCGGCGGGTTCGTGTGGTCGTCAGTGGTGCAGGCCGGGACCTGATCGAGGAAACGCACTGGTCGCTGACGCCGGCCGAGCAGCAGCGATGCTATTGGGACTGGTCATGGGTGTGGGGTCCGCCGGAAGATCATCTCAGTCATCTGTGGCAGACGATCGGCGCGGATCGCTTCACGTTTGGAGGATATTGGCCACTGCGGCTGCTGCAGGCGCCGCTCGCAGCATTTACGTTACTGCCGACGTTATTGCCTGCAGACACGAGCACCGCAGGTGCGCAGATCGAGGCGGAGGCGAAGGTTCGTCTGCGGTAGCGGTTTTTCGGGTGTCCGCAGCAAACCGGACCCGGAAAACGCAGGATGCTGTGACAAAAAGACTTGCGTTAGGACCGGGGTGAAGCGTGTTGCATGTGATGCCACAACGACTTGCGTGATTTTCCCGGCCGCGCTTTCTTTGGTCTGGTATGGGCTTCGAGCTTGTGAAAAGTTTCACAAGCCGGGCGTTCAGCAGGGTGTCGGACTTCAACTGGTCTCACTGAATGGCGCAGCGGAAGAAGTGGGCAGCGATCCCGGGGTTTTTCCTGGTGGCTGCCGTGGCAGCCGGTCTCTCGGCCTACAGCGGAGCGACCGCGCGCGAGGCGGACGCCGCACAGGCTCCGGCCGCGGGTAACGCGCTGGCCTATCCCAAGTTCTCTGGGCTGAGCGGCAAGAATCTGGACGGTGTCCGGAACAACACCGAGGCCATGGCGCTCCCGAAGATCAAGGGCGACTCGGGGCTCAAGCTCGATCCCGCCAAGGCGCCGTGGGCATATTCCGGCGCGAGCTCGCCGCAGAACTACTCACCGGAACAGCCGGTGAAATTCCCGCATCCGCAGCATGTGCAGAAGCTGGGAATGAATTGCACGTATTGCCATTACTCGGCTGGCAAGGCGCAGGATCCGGGGCTCCCGTCCGTGGCGACCTGCATGGGTTGCCACAACCTGGTTGCCACTGGCAAGCCCGAGATCAAGAAGCTCGCAGCGTATTACGCGAAGGGACAGCCCGTGCCATGGCAACGCATGCACAAGGTGCCGGAATATGTCCATTTCCCGCACTCGCGTCATTCGAATGCAGGCGTCACCTGTCAGACCTGCCACGGCGAGATCCAGAAGATGACGCAGGTTTTCCAGTATTCCTCGCTGAACATGGGCTGGTGCGTGAACTGTCACATCGAGCGGAAGGCTCGCTATGACTGCAGCACCTGCCATTACTAGTCTGACCGCTCTGCGGCGTGATGCATCGCGCATCACGCCATGTCGTGTTTCACGATTGAGGACTACTGCATGAGCACTGAGTCGGGAGCGACTGGCGTCAAGCGCCGCGACTTCCTCAAGATCCTGGGCGTCACTACCGCGGCCACTGCCGCGACCGGGTGCAGCACGGAGCATGTGCGGAAGCTGATCCCGTATGTGGCCAACCCGGACAACACCGTGCCGGGCGTCTCGAATTATTTTGCCAGCACCTGTCGCGAGTGCGCCACGTCGTGCGGCATCTTGGTCGAGACGCGTGACGGGCGTGCGATCAAGATCGAAGGCAATCCGAACACCGCGCTGAATCGTGGTGCACTGTGCGCACAGGGTCAGGCGGCGCTGCAGGGCCTTTACAACCCGGATCGCTTCCGCCAGCCGATGGCTCGCAAGAACAGCCAACTCGTTGCCATCACGTGGGACGAGGCGCTTGCGACACTGGCCACGAAACTCGGTGAAGTTCGCAGCAAGGGTCAGGCCTCGAGCGCGGTGTTCATCAACCAGCATGAGGCGGGCAGTTTCCCGGCGTTCCTCGACAGCTGGCTGGGTGACTACGGCATGCCGGCGCACATCAGCTACGACGCCGATGCACCGGCGTCGGCGATCGCCGCAAACACGGCAGCCTATGGTGTAGCATGGCCGGAACTGGACTTCGATGCTGCATCGCTGATCGTCAGCTTTGGTGCCGACTTCCTCGACGGGTGGGGACCGACGGTTCCGTTGCAGCTCGCGTGGGCTGATGCACGCGCCAAGATCGAAAATGCTCCGCGCGCCATCTACATCGGTGCACGTCGCTCCTTGACCGGTTTGAACGCCGACTCGTGGATCGCCTGCCGACCTGGCTCCGAGCTCGCGATCATCCAGTTCCTGCGTGGCAATGGCACTGCCGCTGCCGCTGCCGCCGCCGCTGACGTCTCCGCAGCGACACTGGACGGGCTGAAGGCCGAGATCACGTCGGCGAAGCGTTCGCTGCTGCTCGCTGGTGGCAATGGTGCTGACTCGACGCAGGTCGCGCTCGAAGTCGCCGAGTACAACAAGGCATTGGGCAACGTCGGCATCACGATCAAGCCCGCGTCGCCGTTTGGTGTGTACCAGCGCCTCGACGTCACGGCGGCCGTGTACAACGTGGCGGATCGCATGAACGCCGGCGCAGTGCCGGTGCTGTTCGTGCGCGGCGCGAACCCGGTGCACACGCTGCCGAAGTCGGTCAAGTTCGTCGAGGGTCTGGCCAAGGTAAGCTTCAAGGTTTCGTTCACGAATGTTCCTGACGAGACTACCGAGTTTGCTGACCTGATCCTGCCGGATCATCACAGCCTCGAGAGCTGGGGCGATGCCGAGCCGACCGTGAACACGCTGCACCTGCAGCAGCCCGCGATGGAGCCGGTGTTTCAGAGCCGCGCCACGGCCGACGTGCTCATCGAGGTCGCGAAGAAGGACACGGCGCTGGCGTCGAAGTATGCGGTGAAGGATTATCGCAGCTGGTTGATCGGCCGCTTTCCGGGTGGGCAGTCTGCGCACACGGTGGCATTGGCCACGGGTGTTGCTGCTGCGTCGTCCGCTCGTGCGGCAGCGCGCACCGCCGGCGACCTGGGTCGAAAGCCGGTCGCAGGCTTTGGCGGTACCGGTGATTTTCATCTCGTCATCAACCCGTCGCCCACGCTCGGTACTGGTTCCGGTGCGAACAAGCCCTGGCTACTGGAATTGCCAGATCCGGTTTCCAAGATCGCGTGGCAGTCGTGGGTCGAGATGCATCCGATGGCCCTCAAGAAACTGGGCCTCATGCGCGGCGATCTGGTCACGATCGAGACGGCTGCCGGCAAGACCACGTTGCCGGTCTACAACTACCTCGGCATCCGCCCTGACACGATCGCGGTGTCGCTGGGCCTCGGACACAAGAGCCAGAGCGGCAAGACCTTCAACACGGACGGCGATCGCAAGGTGCCGTTCCATACGGGTTACGGCCGCTATGCAGCCGGCGTCGGCATCAACGCGGTCGATCTCGTGTCCGGCGACACCGACGCGCTCTCGGGCGGTATCGCGTACTCCACGATGAAGGCCAAGGTGACGAAGACCGGTGAGAATATTGATCTCATCACCACCGAAGGCTCGGCACGTCAGCATTCCCGCGGCATCGGCCAGGCGAGCACGCTCACCGCATTGATTGCAGCGCGCACGCAGAAGGAAGGCGGACATGGCGCATCGGTTGGCGGCGCCGCCACGACCCAGCATGATGGCGATGCAGCGCAGGGTGCCGCCGAGGGCCATGACACCGGTCCGAAGGAGTGGGGCGGCAACGAGCACGAGTTCGTGGGTGGCGCATCGACCGAGTTCCGCAAGGGGCTCAAGAGTCCCGTCGCAAACGACGCGCAGGGCGATCTGGGCGATCAGAATTCGAAGGACATGCAGATGTACTCCGAGAAGCATTGGAGTGGCATGGCCAAGCGTCGCTGGGCGATGACCGTGGATTTGAGCCGCTGCACCGGGTGCTCGGCCTGTGTCACCGCCTGCTACGCCGAGAACAACATTCCGACCGTTGGTGCGAGTTGGCAGGGTCGCGCGCTGTCTCCGACCGTGTGGGACACGCGTCCGGGTGCCAACATCCTGAAGGGTCGCGAGATGGCGTGGATTCGCCTCGAGCGCTACTTCGAGGGTGCGGCAGATTCGGAGAACATTTTCGATCCCGGCTTCGACACGCGCTTCGTACCGATGATGTGCCAGCATTGCGGTAACGCGCCGTGCGAGCCCGTCTGCCCGGTGTATGCGACGTACCATTCGCCGGACGGTCTGAACGTCCAGGTTTACAATCGCTGCGTTGGCACTCGTTACTGCAGCAACAATTGCCCGTACAAGGTCCGCTATTACAACTGGTTCGGGTACGGTGAACCGGATCGTCGTCAGTACGCGTTTCCCGAGCCAATGCACATGCAGCTGAACCCGGACGTCACGGTGCGCGGCAAGGGCGTCATGGAGAAATGCACGTTCTGCGTGCAGCGTATCCGCGAGGCCGAGACGCGTGCGGATCTCGAGCACCGTCCGTTGCAGGCAGACGAGTTCACGACGGCCTGTGCGCAGGCGTGCCCGTCAAAGGCGATCACGTTCGGTGATGCCGCAGACCCGGGCTGGACCGTCGCGAAGCAGGTAGAGGATGAGCGAGCATATCACGTCTTCGAGGTGCTCAACACCTACACGGCCGTGGTCTATCTCAAGAAGATCAATCACATGGTCGAGGCCTGACCCGAATGGCGACGACAGTCAAGCCTGTAACGGGCAGGATCAAACGCCCGAACATTCCGGCCGCGGGAATCCAGGTTCCCGGGGTCACTTCGTTCGAACAGGTCGACGACGAGATTCTCGCGACGCTCAAGCCAAGCCCGAAGTGGTTCATAGGCCTTGGTCTGGCGATCTTTGCGATGCTGATCGGTGCATCGGCATGGACGTATCAGATTTACTGGGGCCTCGGTAACGCCGGCTATGTGCCGCCGGTGATGTGGGGTGTCTACATCATCACGTTCGTGTTCTGGGTCGGTATCGGGCATGCCGGCACGCTGATCTCGGCCATCCTGTATCTCTTCCGCGCCGGATTCCGCACCACCATCTATCGCGCGTCCGAGGCGATGACGGTGTTTGCAGTCATGACGGCTGGTCTGTTCCCGATCATCCACATCGGGCGCCCATGGAAGTTCTTCTGGTTGATCCCGTATCCGAACTGGCGCCTGCTGTTCCCGCAGTTCAAGAGCCCGTTGCTCTGGGACGTGTTCGCGATCTCGACATATCTCACCATCTCGACGACGTTTCTGTATCTCGGTCTGATTCCTGACTTCGCGGTCATGCGCGACAAGGAAACGAACCCGATTCGCAAGCGGATCTTCGCGATGCTGTCGCTGGGCTGGAAGAACACTGATCGCGAATGGCGTCACTTCGCCAAGATGTACATGTTCCTCGCGGCCTTCAGCACGCCGCTGGTGCTTTCGGTGCACTCCGTCGTGTCGTTCGACTTCGCAATGGCGCTGACGCCGGGCTGGCACACCACCATTTTCCCGCCGTACTTCGTCGGTGGCGCCATCTTCTCGGGCTTTGCGATGGTCTGGACCATCCTGATTCCGATCCGCAAGTGGTGGAACCTCGAGCACTACGTCACCCTCAACCATCTCGACGCCACGGCAAAGGTCGTGTTGTTCACGTCGATCATGGTTGGCTGCGGGTATCTCTCCGAGTTCTTCATCGCCTGGTTCTCGGGCGTCGCACCGGAGCAGGAATACTTCTGGAATCGTGTGTTCGGTCAATGGTGGTGGAGCGCGTGGATCCTGCTGCTCTGCAACATGATTTTTCCGCTGTCGCTGTTTTCGCAGAAGCTGCGACGCAACCCGACATGGCTCTGGATTCTGTCGATCATCATCAACATCGGCATGTGGTATGAGCGCTTCGTGATCGTGGTACCGTCGCTCAGCCATGAGTTCGAGCCCTGGCAGTGGACGGGTTACGCGCCCAGCTGGATCGACATGTGCTTCCTGGTCGGATCCTTTGGGTGGTTCTTCATGTGGTTCCTGCTGTTCATCAAGCAGATGCCCGTGATCGCCATTGCCGAAGTGAAGGAAATCGTGCCGCCGAAAATGAAGAATGACCATGGAGGACATCACTGATGCAGGGCGTTCTGGCTGTGTTTCCGAATCTGGATGAAGTTTGCGGTGCGATCCGTGACCTGAAGGCGAAGAAGGTGCCAAAGGTCACGGTGTATTCGCCGACCATCCAGCATGAGATCGACGATGCGATCGACGCGCCGACCAGTGTCGTGCGGGTGTTCACGTTGATCGGCGCCATCTGTGGCGTCACCTTCGGCTACTGGATTTCCATCTGGTGCTCGCAGTACTGGTCGCTGCAGGTCGGCGGCAAGGCGATCGCGAGCTGGATACCGTACACCATCATGGGCTTCGAAATGTTCGTCATGGTGGGCTGTCTGAGCACAGTGGCCGGCATGTTCATCAACGCGCAGATTCCGCGTCTCGTGACGAACTTCGGTTTCGATGCACGCTTCACGCACGGCGACTACGGCATCTGGATCGAGACCACTCCCGACAAGTTCGCGGACCTGGAACAGACGTTGAAGGCCCATGGGGCTGTGGAGGTTCGCGGTGAGCGTTAAGTCTCTTCGCGTGACTGCGACCGCACTGATGCCGTTCGTTTTCGGCGCGTGCTCGTGGTTCACCGATTTCAAGGAACAGCCGTCCATTCATCCGTGGGAATCGGTCGCGGATACTATTGCGCCGCGTGGCCAGCCGGTGAACTCTGTGCCGGTGACCGGTCTTCAAACGCCGGGATATACCTTCAGTTATGCTGCGCTGCCGAATGTGATCGATTCGTTCACGGTGGTCGCGAACCCGAAAAGTGTCGGCGGGCTGTCGGCGGTGGAGCTGGATTCGTCGCTCGCGAACGGTCGGCGATACTACCAGCAGAACTGCGCCGTCTGTCACGGCGACGCGGGTGCCGGCAACGGACCGGCCACGAAGTACGGCGTGCCTGGCATCAACCTGATGACCGACATGACGAAGGGTCGCAGCGATGGCTACATCTACGGCATGCTTCGCAATGGCCGCGGGTCGATGCCGAGCTATAACCGCATTGAGGAGCCGGATCGTTGGGACGTCGTGAATTACGTGCGCGGCCTGCAGGGCAGCCTGGGGCGCACCGTTGCGATCGGACCGCTTGGCTATCCCGGTCAGACGGGCTTCACGATTCCGACCTACACAAAGACGGCGCCAACAAGGCCCGCTCCGATGTGGCGTCCGCCCACCACGACCACCATCGCGCCGCAGCCGGCCGGTGAACTGACGACGGCAAAGCCGGCAGCAGAGCAGGGGACGCCTAAATGAGTATTCACAATCCCGTCTATCCGCCGAAGGCGGACCTGCTCGCAGCCTCGCAGAAGCCCATCGCGGCCTGGATCACGACGTCGGCGCTCGTATCCATGCTCGTCGGCGTCGTGGTGTTCGCGGCCGGCCTGTTCACGTCGCCCGATCGTATCTGGCGCGCGTTCCATTTTCATTGGCTGTATTTCAGTGCCATCAGCAGCGGTGGCGTGATGTTCGTCGCCATCTTCCGCATCGTGACGGCACGCTGGTCACGCTCGATCGCGCGCATGATGGAAGGGTATGTCGCGTTCCTGCCGGTGTCGTGGCTGTTTTTGGTGCTCAGCACCACGATCGGCGGCGAGCACATCTTCCCGTGGGTTGCCGACGTGAACTCGCTCCCGAATTCGGAGCGCGTGTTCTGGCTGGGTAACCACACGTTCTTCGCGTTGCGCGAGATCGGCATCGTCACGGTCCTGTACGCGTTGCAGATCTGGTTTGTCTACAACTCGCTCCGCATTGACGTTGCGCAATTGCCCGAGTGGGGCGCGAAGTGGGGCGCCGGACTCCGTGCACGCATGCGGGCTGGCTGGGGCGAGGAACGCCGCGAACTGCACAACCAGCATTCGGTGCAGGGCAAGATCGCGGTGGCGATGGCGATCATCTTCGGCTTCGGCTGGATGATGCTGCACTACGACCTGTCGATGGCGCTCGACGTGTTCTTCTTCTCGACGCTGTGGGGATGGTGGAGCTTCATGACGGGAATCCTCGGGTTCCTCATGAGCTTCAGCCTGATCTTTTTCATGTGGCGGAAGCACTTCAGCAATCCGGTCATCGACGAGATCCTGGGCGACCAGCAGATCCATGATCTCGGCAAGCTGCGTTTTGCGTGGACCGCGTTCTGGGGCTACACCACGTTCGCGCAGCTGCTGATCATCTGGTACGGCAATATCGGCGAGGAAACGCATTTCTTTCGCCTCCGCCTGATCAGCCCGTGGCTGCCGGTCACGTTCTCCGTCCTGATGCTCGCCTTCATCGCGCCATTTCCCGGACTGATTTCGAAGGCCGCGAAGATGTTCATCCCGACGAATATCCTCTTCGCCGTCGTCTCGTTGCTTGGCACCTACCTCCAGCGCTACATCGAGGTGTATCCGTCGCTGTATGGTGTCCCGACCGAGGGCGTGCCGTTCGGCTGGCAGGAACTCGGCATGGCTGCGATGTACTTCGGCATCTGGATCATTTGCTACACGCAGTTCTTCGCAGCCTTCCCGCGTCTGCGCATCAGCTGGATGACGTCGAAATATCGCGATGAGGTGCAGATCCCGGTCGACGTGCGCACGATGGAGCCGCTGCCCGCGCACGAGTAGCAGGGCCGTGCGAGCGAATCGTTGATGTCGGCGTCAATGACCGACATCAGCGATACCGGGACTTGATGCGCGCGACCGATTTCGATAGTTTCACCGCTCGCAGTTGATGTGCCTGGGGGTCTAGCTCATCTGGTAGAGCAATTGCTTTGCAAGCAATAGGTGCGGGGTTCGAGTCCCCGGACCTCCACTATTTTATACGACGGCCCCGAATGGGGTCGTTGTCGTTTCCGGCACACGCGTCCACTTGGGTTGCAAGACTCGCGCGGTCAGAGGTGCCGTCACAGGTCATCGATACAGCGCCGCCACGGAGCGCCATGCGCACACTCGTTAGAACGGTCGTGCTGGTGATGCTGCTCATGTCACCACCGACGTTACGTGCACAGTGGCGCGTGTCGGTCGTGCCCGCGGTAGCAGGGCGTCTCGGCGAGGTGACGGCCGTGGCACGGCTGCCCGATGACAGCACGACCGACGATCAGCTCGCGACATCGCTCGTCATCCGGTGCACGGGACGTCAGCTCGACGGCTTCATCACCACGCGTGATCAGCTCGAGAGCGACATGGCTGGCGACATCAGGGTGCGTATCTTTTCCGATGCCATGCGCGCTCGTGACTCGCGCTGGCAGGCGACGCGATCGAACGCGGGCGCATTCATCCCGCCGCTCGAGCTGCGCGACCTGATCCAGCGCGGCATCCTGAAATCGCGAGCGATCAGCATCTCGGCAGGAACATCGAATCGCGGACGCGTCATCTGGTCATTCGCCGTGGCGGACTTCCGCCCGGCCCTCGATGCGCTGCGCGAGGCGTGCCCGAAAGAGCGCGGCGCTGCACTCGCTGAGCCGCGGCCCTGACATCGTGGCCGTGCGGCTGCGGCACTGATGCCGGAAGGCGTCACTGAACGCGAGTGCTAACGCCAGTCGCGCGACACGGTCCACTCCGATGTGCGACTGAACTCGTCGGCCGGTGCGCCCTTCCGCTTCCGCCGCAGGGCGGCGGTGAGCGCGCGTCCCGCGAGCACGCCGCCCACCAGCGATACGCCGATCAGCGCCACCTTGAACGCCGTCTCCACACCCGTGACGACCTTCTGCTGCGAAAAGCTCGTCACGCTACGCAGTCCGATGCTGCCCGGCACGAGAATCAGCAGGCCCGGCACGATGGTCACGATCGGCGTCGTGTCGCGCCGCAGCGCGATGACGGTGCTGCCGCCGCTCACCATCAGCGCGCCCAGGAACGCACCAAGTTCCTCGCCCAGCGCGCGGCCTGCGAATCGCGACGTGAGGTAGGCCGTGGCCGCCGCCAATACGATCCACGGTGCCTCCTTCGCGTTTGCCTGCAGCAGCACCGTGAAGCAGAGCGGCGCCACGATCACACCGATGCCCTCCACCCAGAAGGGCAGTGCCGCGTTCGAGAGATGCAACACGAAATCATGCGCCGTCATCCAACCCCCGACGGCGGTGCCGAGCTTGGTGCCCAGTGCGACGCCGAATCCGAGACCGAGGAAGGTCACGAGCGCGCCGCTGAGCCGCGCCGTACCACTGGACAGGTGTCGTGTGGAGAGCTCGATCAGACCGGTCGTGAATGCCATGCCCGGCAGCAGCACCACCAGGCCGGCCACGGTGATCGCGTAGCCGGCGCCGCTGTCGATGAGCGCCGCCAGGAACTGCGCCAGCGTCGCAACGAGGAAGGCGCTCAGCGGTTCCTCGATGTCGAGCCACTCGGAATGTCTGCGGCTGCGCGTGATGATCGTACCGCAGAGCAGGCCGACCAGTGCGGCGCAGAGCAGATCACCCGTGCCGACCTTGAGAAAGCTTGCCACCGACACCGAGACGAGCACGAAGGCGATCAGCACCTGCCAGAGCACCCAGCGCGGTGGCTCGGCCAGCAACCGCTCGATGCGCAGGTTCCCCTCAGCTGGGCCGAGTGTTCCGTAGACCACGTCGCGCGCGATGCGGTCCAGACCCGAAAGGTGGCTCAGGTTCGTGGAACCAGGCTCCGCGCGGATCAGGTGTGTGCGCTGCGAGTCGGGTGGCCCGAAGGCAGCCATGATCGATGTCGGCGTCGAAAAGAACTGCGCCTCCAGTCCCAGCTTGCGCGAGACGTCGGAGAGCGTGGCCTCGAGGCGGTGCGCGGAAAACCCGGCGTTGTGCAGTGCGCAGCCGAGCCGCAATATAAATCCGACCGCATCGGTGCTGCCTGAGGTCGGCGTGCCCGAGGGGCGCGAGTGCGCTGGCGTGGATGCCGGATCTGTCATGACGACGCAGTGTACCGCGCCCGGCCAGCACGGGGCAGTGCTCAGCTCTGTCGGTTCAGTGCGGCTAGCCCATCTTTGGCATGGTCATGCGCTGCGCTGTTGCACCGTGCACCGGATTGAGACGTTGTCGCGTGTGCGGTGGTGTATCGTGTCGCATGTCTTTCAGCCAGGCCGTCGTTACCGCCGTGCTTCGCACACTCGTTCGCGCAACCGTCGACGAGCGCGCGCACGTCGTCCTGCGTACACGTGACACCGCGCGCGCGCAGGCGCTCGGCCGTTGGTTGGCGCAGGCGCACGGGAGCAGCCGTACGGTGATCGCGTCGCCCACCGCGTACGCCGACGTCGAGGTGCGGTTGCCGGTTCGCATGCAGTGGCCGCTGCCGCAAACGGTCACATCGCGGCGTGCCGAACGGGGCCTCGCGGGTGCCGTGCCCGTATTCCACCTTTCCGGCATGTCACCCTCACCGCTGTCCCACGACTCACACTGATGCGCATCCTGGTCATCGAAGACGACCCGATCGTCGGGCAGTTCGTCAAGCGCGGGCTCGAGGAGCAGCAGTGGACCGTGGATCTCGAAGCCGACGGCGAGTCCGGTGAGCGCGCCGCGGGCCAGGGCGATGCATATGACCTGATCATCCTCGACATGCGCCTGCCGGGCAAGGACGGACTCTCGGTGCTGCGCACGTTGCGATCGCGGGGATTCCAGCGCCCGGTGCTGGTGCTCACGGCGCAGGACGCGGTGGATGCCAAGGTGCAGACGTTGCGAGCGGGTGCCGACGACTACGTGACGAAGCCGTTCGCGTTCGAGGAGCTGCTGGCGCGTATCGAGGCACTGTCTCGCCGCCCGCGTCAGCTGGCCTCGCCGCGCCTCGAGATCGCGGACCTGGTCGTGGATCTGGACACACGCGAGGTCACGCGGGCCGGCATGCGCATCGAGCTCACGCCGAAGGAGTTCAAGGTGCTGGAGTATCTCATGCGCCATCCCGGCCGCGTGATGAGCCGCACGCTGATCACGGAATATGCGTGGGGCTATCACTTCGATCCCGGCACCAACATCGTGGACGTCGTGATCACGCACCTGCGCAAGAAGATCGATGCGGCGTACGAGCAGAAGCTGATCGGCACCGTGCGCGGCGTGGGATACGTGATCAAGGAGTGACGCCGTGATCCGCTCCATTCGGGCACGCGTGACGCTGCTCTTCATGCTGGCGCTGCTCGTGTCCGTCGTGATCTTCGGCGGGGGCATCTGGGTGGGCCGGAAGGATTCGGCGTATTACCGCGAGCTGCAGCGATATGTGCAATCGCAGGCCGAGCTTGCGATCCGCATCATTGTGCAGGCGGAGTTGCGCGGACCCGTGACCGTCACGCGTGATCCTCTCGTGGGTGCGAAGCTGGTGCCTGAGCTCGCGAGTGCGATGGAGGTCATTCCCGATTACCTCATGGTGCTCGACACCTCGGGGCGCGCGGTCTACGTGTCGGAGAAGGCGCGTGCGCTTCCCGAGTCCGATCTGTCCACGCTCCTGGAGCGTTCAGCCAACATCGAGCCCGGACCAACCGCCACGCTGCTGACGTTGCGCTCGGACCAGATCTTCCTTTCGGCGCGCATCGAGACTGATCCGGCGACGCCCATCGAGCGCATCGTCGCCGGCAGCTCCACCAGCACCACCGAGGAGCTGTGGCGTGACCTGCTGCGCTCCATGCTCATGCTGGCCCCCGTGGTGCTGCTGATCGGCGGCACCGCGGCGTATGTGATCGGTGGTGTGGCGGTGCGTCCGATCACGACGATCATCAGCGAACTGGAAGCCATCACCGATGGACGATCGCTGCATCGCCGGCTCGGTGGTGCCGATGCGCAGGGTGACGAACTCGCGCGCCTCACCAGCACGTTGAATGCGATGATCGGCCGCCTGGAGAACAGCTTTGGCGGATTGCGACGCTTTACCGCCGACGCGAGTCACGAGCTCAAGACACCGCTCACCGTGCTGCGGGCCAGCATCGAGCGGGCGATGATGGCGCGGCGCGGCTCCAACGAACAGATGGAGTTCTTGGAGCAGGCGCTGAACGAAGTGACACGCATGGCGGACCTCGTCAACAGCCTGCTCAGTCTTGCCCGTGCTGATGAGGGGCGGTTCGACCTCGTGCGCGATGTCGTGCTGCTGGACACCGTGCTGCGCGACATCGCGGAAACCGCCACGATCCTCGGTGAGCCCAACGGCATTCTCGTGCATGTGACAGAGTGCGAGCCGCTCAACATCGAGGGCGATGCACCGCGCCTGCGTCAGCTGCTGCTGAACCTGGTGGAGAACGCAATCAAGTACACCACCGTGGGTGGCACCGTGGAGCTCTGCCTCGTCGCCGAGCAGGGCGCGGCGGTGCTCACGGTGAAAGACACCGGCATGGGCATCGCGGCCGCAGACCTGCCCTTCATCTTCGAGCGGTTCTGGCGTGCCGATCGTGCCCGTTCACGCGCCGGCGGCCGCACGGGCACGGGCCTGGGCCTCGCAATCAGCCAGTACATCGCGCAGGCGCACGGAGGCACGCTTACGGCACAGAGCCGCCTTGGCCGGGGCAGCACGTTCACGATGACGCTGCCTGGCGCTGTACGACGCGAGTCGGTCGATCCCGGGCCGTCGCCACCGCGCATGACCTGAACATCGCGTACATGGCGAGGGCGGCGCGACGCAGCTCGAGGTTTGTGCAACCACGAAATGCCATCGCGCAAGCGGCGAACGCTGCCGCATGACTGCATGAAACATGTCGTGCGCGTCACTGACGCTTAAGCAAATCGTAATCCTGTACCAGTCGCGCAGAATTTCCTCCACCGTGATGTTGCGGAGTCCTGTTGGACCATCGGCCGGAACAAGGGAGAGGGTGGATGTTCGATCAATTGCTGGAAACGAAGCCCAAGAAGCAGCGCAGCACTGGCGGCACGGTGATCTCGATCATCCTGCACACCGTGCTGATCGTGGCTGCGGTCGTGCTGACCAAGAAGACAGCCGACGCGCTCGAGAAGCCGAAAGAGGAAAAGGTCGTCCTTGCGGAGACCAAGAAGGAGCCGGAGCCGGAGAAGCCGAAGGAGCAGCCCAAGCAGCAGGAAGTCGTTGCGCAGGTTGCACCGCCAAAGGGCTTTCAGGTCCTGACGCCGCCGATCGACGTCCCTGACGTGATCCCGGACGTCGACCTGTCGCGCAAGGCGACGGACGCCGACGACTTCAGCGGCAAGGGTGTGCAGGGAGGCATCGCCAAGGGTGTGGAAGGGGGCACTGGTCCGGTCATCAGCGACCAGCCGTATTTCGACTTTCAGGTCGAGAAGGCTGCCGCAGCGATTCCGGGCAGCGGCAACCCTGCATATCCCGAGATGCTGAAGAGCTCCGGCGTCGAAGGCGAAGCGCTGGTGCAATTCATCGTGGACACCGTGGGGCGTGCCGAGTTGGGTTCGTTCAAGGTGCTGCGCGCATCACACGACGCATTCGGTCAGGCAGTCAGGGCTGCTCTGCCGCGCATGCGCTTCCTGCCAGCTGAAATCGGCGGCCGCAAGGTTCGCATGCTGGTGCAGCAGCCGTTCGCATTCGCACTCAACAAGTAGTCATCGGCTCCGCCCGACTCTTTCTCACTTTCTCAGCACTGGGGGTTTCCGATGGATCTGTCAATGATGGAGCTGTTCAACTCGATGGGTAATTTCGCCAAGGGTATCGTTTTTACCCTGTTCGCGATGTCCATCTGGTCGCTCACCGTGATGTTCTCGAAGTGGTGGTCGCTTCGCGCCGCGAAGGCCGAGACTCTCAAGTTCGCCCCGGAATTTTCGCAGTTCCTCGAGGAAGACAATCTTGGCGAAGCGATCAAGCTCGCCGAGACGTACAAGAAGTCGCATGTGGCACGTGTGCTGGGTGGTGCGCTCGGCGAGATCCGCCCGCTGATCCAGGACGGTTCGGTGACGGTGTCCGACATCAATACGGCAGAACGCGCAGTCGAGCGTGAAATGCTGATGACGATCGTCGGCCTGAAGCGAGGCAATGCTGTGCTCGCGACGGTTGGTGCAACGGCGCCGTTCGTCGGACTGCTCGGCACCACGATGGGTATCGTGAATGCCTTCACGGGTATGGCCGCCTCGGGTTCTGGTGGTATCGCCTCGATCTCCGCCGGTGTCGCTGAAGCACTCATCACGACCGCCTTCGGCTTGATCGTGGCCATCCCGGCCGTGTGGGCATACAACTACTTCCAGACCAAGATCGACAACCTGACCGCCGAAATGACGTACACCTCGAAGGAGATGATCGATTATCTCATCAAGGGCGTCTCGGGCGAGTTCGGTCGCTCACGCTTCACGCGCGAGTTCAACACGACGGCCGGCGGCGCAAAGCCGATGACCTGAGTCTGACACACCGCTAACCGGGGAGCGACTCAATGGGGATGTCTGCAGGCGGCGGGGGTTCGGTCAAGGCCGAGCCCAACGTCACGCCCATGATCGACGTGATGCTCGTGCTTCTGATTATTTTCATGATCGTGGTGCCACAGATCGCAGCTGGCTTCAAGGCGACTCCGCCGAAGGGTCAGAACATCAAGGCGCATCCCGAAGATGAGAATGCTGATCAGGTGCTCGGCATCGACAAGGATGGCAATTACTACCTGAACAAGAAGCCGATCAACAGCGCGGATCTTGAACAGCTGGTGACGCAGATTTACGCCGCGCGCACGGTCGACAAGATCATGTACGTGAAGGCGGATGCCGGACTGGCGTACCACAAGGTGCAGACCGCACTCGACGTCATCGCGAAGGGCGGTGTGCGCGTGTCGGGCCTGATCGCCGACCAGACGCCTGGTACGGAATCAATGGTCGCCGGCGACTCGCCGAAGTCCGGTGGCAATCCTCTCGACCTGAGCGGAGGCAAGAAGCCCTAATGGCGATGAGTGCTGGAGATTCCGAGGGCGGGCTGACGAACGACATCAACGTCACGCCGATGATCGATGTGCTGCTGGTGCTGCTCATCATTTTCATGGTGATCGTGCCGATGGCGCGCAAGACGATCGACGTGCAGTTGCCCGACCCGACACCGCAGCCGCAACCACCCGGCCCGCCGCCACAGAACATCGTGCTGCAGGTCATGGAAGGTGGAAAGTTCAAGATCAATTCCGAGGAGCAGACCCGCGCCAACCTGCCGGTCCGCCTCAAGGAGATTTATGAGCCCCGCCCGGACAAGCTGATTTTCGTGAAGGGTGATTCGCTGGCGACGTATCAGGATGTGATCTTCGCGATGGACGTTGCTCGCGGAGCGGGCGTGAAGGTCATCGGCCACATGCCGGCAATCGTGCCGTAATTTTGTCTGGCAGTGATGGTGTCAGCGGGCGACCGGGCAGAGGCCCGGTCGCCCGCTGTCGTTGTACGATGACGCGAACCTTTCGTGGTTCTGTTGGCGTAGAATGCGAGCGCACGACTTCCCCTGCACCCAGCCCATGCACGATAGCAGCCTGCCTGAAAGCGCAGACGTCACCCCGCGACATTCCGGCGAGCGCCCGAAACTCCGCCCGCTCGTCGGCGTGCCGACGGAAGCATTGGGCGAGAACCGTCGACGTGGTGCCGTCGTCGCAATCCTGTCGCACCTGCTCGTGGTGCTGCTGCTGCTGCTTCCCGCGCTGTTTCACCGCGAGTTGAGCGCCGCGCTCACCGATGGAGCGGGTGGTCCGGGCGCGTCCGGTGGCGGCGGCGGCGGTCGAGGCGGAAGTCCCATCATTCCCGAGCGGATCCAGCAGTATCAACTCACACCGCCGCCGCCGGCTAAGTCCACGCCCAGCGTGCTGCCGCCGATTGCGCCGATCCCTGAGGTCAAGACGCCCGTGGTCACGCCACCCGTCGCACCGCCACCTCCGGCCGCCCCCGCTCCGGCAGCACCGGCGCCAGCCACCGCCGCCCCTACGTCGGCACCGGCGCCGGGTACCGGTGCGGGAGGGGGTACCGGCACGGACGCCGGCCCCGGCAATGGACCCGGCACCGGTGGTGGCAACGGATCCGGCGTCGGCACCGGCACCGGCTCGAGTATCGGTGCCGGCACCGGTGGCGGCAATGCAACCGTCTATCCGCCCACGCCTCGCGCGCTGTTCGTGCCCCCGAACGGTACGCCGCGCCGCCTGCGTGGCAAGACCATCATCATCGAGCTCGATGTCGACGAAACCGGCAAGGTGGTGGGTGCGGAATTCTCGCCACGATCCGGCGACAACGGATACGACGAACAGTTCCTCGCCAGCTTGCGGGAACAACGATTCCGGCCGGCGGTTCGAGCGAACGGACAGCCGATCCGATTCACGTACAAGTACGAGATTCTGCTCTAGGGCGGACCCGGTGGTCCGCCCTCGTTGCATCTGTGCGTGTGGCGCGAGCCGTGCCGCGAGTCGTGGTGCGCGCGCCACGCGACGGCGGTGCATCGCGATCAGGCGCGCCGCTGGTTCATAGGCGATCCCGTGCGTAGGTTGCCGCATTCTGTCGCCCACGACGTCGTGGGTCCTGTGATGCGACAACCTCCCGCCCAACCTGCATGCCGCCACTCCGCGAACCGTCGGCGCTCGAGTCACGTGCCACTCAGGGCAGCGCCTCGTCGTCAGCACCGACGGGGTTCGTTGCAGCGCTGACGTTGACCGACGCGGCAATGCTCGTCGCGGGTTCGATGATCGGCTCCGGCATCTTCATCGTCTCGTCGGACATGGCGCGCACGCTTGGCTCGCCATTCTGGTTGCTGATGGCCTGGGTCCTCACCGGCGTGATCACGCTGGCCGGCGCGCTGTCGCTCGCTGAACTGGCGGCCATGTTCCCGCGCGCTGGCGGCCAGTACGTGTTCCTGAAGGAAGCCATGGGACCCGTGATGGGATTCCTCTTTGGCTGGACGCTTTTCACGATCATCCAGACCGGTACCATCGCCGCCGTCGCCGTCGGATTCGGCAAGTTCCTGGGCGTGCTCTGGCCGGCCATCGGGCCTGAGCGCTACAGCTGGTTTCCCAGCGCCGACATGTGCGTCTCGTGGCTCGGCTGCAAGACGCCGGCGAACGCCATTCAGCTTGGCCTGTCGCCACAGCGACTGGTGGCGCTGCTCAGCCTCTGGCTGCTGACATGGATCAACCTGCGCGGCGTCGTGCACGGCAAGACGGTGCAGACATTGTTCACTGCAGCGAAGGGCCTTGGACTGGCACTCCTCGTCATCCTCGGTATGCTGGTCGGACGCAACCCGGAGGCGATCGCGGCAAACTTCTCGGGCGGCAACTTCTTCGGCAACGTGCCGCTGACATCCACCTTCGTGCTCGCGTTCGGCGCCGCGCTGGTGGGCTCGCTGTTCTCGAGCGATGCGTGGCTCGGCGTGACGTTCGCGGCCAGCGAAGTGAAGGATCCGCGTCGCAACCTGCCCCGTGCATTGCTGATCGGCACGGGCATGGTGACGCTGCTCTACGTGCTCTGCAACCTCGCTTACCTGATGGTGCTGCCGATGAATGGCAGCGTGGACGGCATGACGGTGCTCGCGCGCGGCATCTCGCACGCCACGCAGGACCGTGTGGGCGTTGCCGCGGCCGAGATGATCTTCGGCGCGATCGGAGGCACGCTGATGGCGTCCCTGATCCTGATCTCGACGTTCGGCTGCAACAACGGGTTGATTCTCGCTGGTTCGCGCGTGTTCTACGCGATGGCGAAGGACGGCTTGTTCTTCCGCAGCGCCGGCACGCTGAGCGCGAATGGCGTGCCCGCCCGCGCGATGCTGATGCAGAGTGCGTGGACGTCGCTGCTCTGCCTCAGCGGCACCTACGGCCAGCTGCTGGACTACGTGATCTTCGCAGCGCTCGCGTTCTATGCGCTGACGACCATCGGCCTGTTCAGGCTTCGGCGCACGCGCCCCGATGCGGACCGGCCATACAAGGCGCTGGCTTACCCGGTGCTGCCCGCGCTCTACATTGCGGCCTGCACGAGCGTGGCCGTGATTCTGCTCGTGGCCGACAAGACACGCGCCCAGGCAGTGTCCGGACTCGTGCTCGTACTGCTCGGCCTGCCCGTGTATCTGCTCACGCGCCGCGGTCAGGCGTCCGTCGCCTGATCATCCCTCAATCTCCGTATCTGCCATGAACGTTTCGCAGTCCACCCTGCTCGGCATCATCATCGGGGGCAGTGTCATCGCGCTGGTGTTCGCCGGCTTCCTCGCCCGCTGGGTTCTGGCGCGGAGTACCGGTACCGACGCCATGCGTGCGATCTCGGATGCGATTCAGGAGGGCGCGGAAGCGTACCTGCGGCGCCAGAATCGCACCATCGCCATCATGGCGGTCGCCGTGGCTGCATTGCTGTTCATGGGTTATGGCCTGCTGCGCGAGACCACGGCGAGTGATCCCGTCGCAGATCCGAAGGTGCTCGCACTGTTCGTGACGCTCTCGTTCTTTCTCGGTGCACTGAGCTCGGGCATTGCCGGCTACATGGGCATGTGGGTCTCGATCCGCACCAACATCCGCGTTGCCAGTGCCGCGATGCAGTCGCTGAATGCCGCGCTGCAGACCGCGCTGCGGGGCGGTGCCGTCTCGGGCCTCTTCACCGTCTCGATGTCGCTGCTGGGCGTCGGTGGATTGTTCGCGATCATCACGCTGCTCGCACCGGACGGTGTGACGATGGACCAGTGGGCCCCGAAGATTCCGTTTCTGATCGTGGGGTACGGATTTGGCGCCAGCTTCGTCGCGCTCTTTGCGCAGCTTGGCGGCGGCATCTACACCAAGGCCGCGGACGTCGGTGCGGATCTGGTGGGCAAGGTGGAGGCCGGCATTCCCGAGGACGACCCGCGCAACCCGGCCGTGATCGCGGATCTCGTCGGTGACAACGTGGGCGACTGCGCCGGACGCGGTGCGGACCTGTTCGAGAGCACCGCGGCCGAGAACATCGGCGCAATGATCCTGGGCGTCGCGTTGTTCAAGTTCTTCGGCATTGCCGGTATCCTGTTTCCGCTCGTCATCGGCGCACTTGGCCTGATGGCGTCGATCGTCGGCGTGATGGTCGTGAGCACGAAGGAAGATGCGGATCCCATGGCCGCGCTGAACCGCGGCTATTACGTGACCGCCGCGCTCGTGGCCGTGATGTTCTACTTCGCCTGCAAGCTGCTTCTGCAGACGCCGGACGCGCCGGACGCCTGGATGAGCTTCTTCTGGTGCGGCATGATCGGCATCGTGACGTCGATCGCGTTCGTGTTCATCACGCAATACTACACCGAGTATCGCTACCGCCCGGTGCTGTCGATCGCCGATGCCAGCCAGACCGGCCCGGCGACGAACATCATCATGGGCCTGGCCGTGGGCATGGAATCCACGGTGCTGCCGGTGATCACGATCGGCATCGCCCTGCTCTCCAGCTTCATGGTGGGGCGGGGTAGTGGGCTGATGGAGAACGGCGTGCCGGTGGGCGGCCTGTTCGGCACGGCCGTGGCGACGATGGGCATGCTCGGCACCGCCGGCTACATCCTCGCGATGGATGTCTTCGGCCCCATCACGGACAACGCCGGCGGCATCGTCGAGATGTCGCAGCAGCCGCCCGAGATTCGCGACAAGACGGATCGTCTCGATTCGGTGGGCAACACGACGAAGGCGCTGACGAAGGGCTACGCGATCGGGTCCGCGGCCCTCGCTGCATTCCTGCTGTTCTCGGCGTATCTCGACGAAGTGAAGAACATGACCGGCTCGCCGCTGACGGTGGACCTGTCCAAGCCGCAGGTATTCGTGGCGGCGCTGCTCGGCGGCATGCTCGTGTTCTGGTTCTCGTCGCTGGCCATGAAGGCCGTGTCGACGGCCGCACAATCGGTGATCACCGAAGTGCGTCGCCAGTTCCGCGAAAAGCCGGGCATCATGCTGGGCACCGACAAGCCTGACTACGCCGCCTGCGTGGACATCGTGACGAAGGGCGCGCTGCGTGCCATGGTGCTGCCGGGCGCACTGGTGGTGAGTTTCCCGATCATCGTCGGCGTGCTGTTCAAGTACCTGGGTGCACCGGGCGAGCGCCTCGGTGCGGAGGCCGTCGCCGGGTTCCTGATGATCTCGACCGTCGTCGGCATCCTGATGGCCGGCTTTCTGAACAATGCCGGCGGCGCGTGGGACAACGCCAAGAAGTACATCGAATCTGGCGCCTACGGTGGCAAGAAGAGCGAGACGCACAAGGCGGCCGTCGTCGGTGACACCGTCGGCGATCCGTTCAAGGACACGGCGGGTCCGTCGCTGCACGTGCTCATCAAGCTGCTCAGCACCATCACGCTCGTGATGGCACCGCTGTTCATCTGATCTTCCGGCGCGCCGGTGCAGCCTTCGGGTGCACCGGCGTTTTCCGTCACTCCAGGTGCCCATGTCGCTGATGCAACGGAAGCCGATCGCGAGCGCCTCCGAGAGTTCGGGGATGGCCCGGACGCTTGGCGTGACCGATCTGGTCCTGCTGTCGATCGGTGCCGTGATCGGTGCCGGTATCTTCGCGTCGCTCGGCACCGCTGCGGCGGGTGAGGTGCTGAAGGATGGCACGATCGTGCGGTACGGCGCCGGTCCGGCGCTGGTGGTGAGTTTCGTGCTGCTGGGTATCGTCTGTGGCCTGGCTGCGCTCTGCTACGCGGAACTCGCGGCCATGATTCCCGCGGCCGGCAGCGCCTACGCGTACTCGTACGCGACGCTCGGTGAGCTGATCGCCTGGATCATCGGCTGGGATCTCATTCTCGAGTACGCGGTGGGCAACGTGGCGGTGGCAATCGCGTGGAGCGGCTACTTCGATTCGCTGCTCAGTGGCTTCGACATCCATATGCCCGGGTGGCTTATCCACGGGTATTTCCAGGCGATGAAGAGCAGTGATCCGGCCGTGGAGCTCGCAATCGCGAATGCGCCGCGCATTGCGGGTATTCCGCTGATGATCAACCTGCCGGCGTTCCTGATCGTCGCCGCCATCACCTGGTTGCTGTGCCGCGGTGCCAAGGAAAGCGCGCGCGCGAACGCAATCATGGTGACGATCAAGCTGCTGGTGCTGGCGTTGTTCGTGGGCGTCGGCGTGATGCACATTGATACGGCGAACTACCATCCGTTCGCACCCAACGGCTGGCGCGGCATTCATCAGGGCGCGGCCATCGTCTTCTTCGCCTACATCGGCTTCGATGCGGTGAGCACCGCGGGCGAGGAGACGATCAATCCACAGCGCAACCTGCCGCGCGGCATCCTCATTGGCCTCGGAATCTGCACGTTGATCTACGTGATCGTGGGTGCCGTGGCGACTGGCATGGTGCCCTACAATCAGCTGCTTGGCGCCGACCCGCTCGCAAAGGCGCTGCAGCTGGCGGGGCTGAAGACCGTGAGCTGGATCGTGTCGGCTGGCGCGGTGGTGTCCATGGCGGCGGTGCTGCTCGTGTTCCAGTACGGCCAGCCGCGGATCTTCTATGCAATGGCGCGCGACGGCCTGCTGCCGCCGTTCGCAGCAAAGCTGCACCCCAAGTATCGCACCCCGTATGTGACGACCATCATCACGGGTGTGTTCGTGGCCTGCGGCGCGTTGGTCGCCGACGATGCCGCCACGTACGACCTGACGAACATCGGGACGCTTGCCGCATTCATGCTCGTCTGCATCGGCGTGCTGGTGCTGCGCATTCGCGAGCCCGAGCGCCATCGTCCGTTCCGCGTGCCGTTCGTCTGGCCTGTCGCGGGCGGCGGTGCGCTGGCCTGCCTGTTCGTGATGCAGGGACTGCCATCGAGTGCCTGGAAGGCATTCGGCATCTGGCTGCTGATCGGGCTCGCCATCTACTTCCTGTACGGCTATCGCAACTCGGTGCTGCGCACGGGCAAGACGTTGCCGCCCCTGCCAGAACTTGAAGGACCCACGCACTGATTTCCCGGACCGAGACTGCATGTCGTTGCTGAAGAAGTTGTCCATCACACAATGGATCATGGTTTCCATGGTCGTTGGAACCCTGATCGGTGCGCTGTTCCCCGCGTTCGGGCAAAGCCTCTCGCTGCTGTCCACGATCTTTCTGCGCATGATCAAGTCGGTGATCGTGCCGCTGCTCTTCAGCACATTGGTCATCGGCATCGCCGGTCATGGCGATGACATGAAGAAGGTGGGACGTTTGGCGTTGCGTTCGATCATCTACTTCGAGGTGGTGACGACGCTGGCACTGGCCGTGGGCCTGGTCGCGGTGAACATGCTGAAGCCGGGTGCGGGCGTCTCGCTCGCCACGGCACGCGCGTCGGAGGCTGCGCAATTCACTACCAGCACACCGACGCTTGCCGGGGTGCTGGAGCACACCGTGCCGCAGAGTTTCTTCGAGGCCGCCGCGAAGAACGAGGTGCTGCAGATCGTGTTCTTCAGCGTGCTGTTCGGCATCGCACTTGCGCGCGTACCGGGTCGGCCGCGCCAGGTGATGCTCGACTTCTGCGAGTCGCTCAGCGAAGTGATGTTCAAGTTTGTCGCGATCGTGATGAGCTTCGCGCCGATCGGCATTGCGGGCGCCATCGCGGCGACGGTCGGCAAGTCCGGCCTTCCAGTGCTGCTCACGCTGTTGAAACTCGTGCTCACGCTGTATGGTGCATTGGCAGTGTTCATCCTGCTCGTGCTGGTGCCGGTCGCGGTCATGACGCGTGTCCCGCTGCGGGCGTTCATCAAGCAGGTACGGTCATCCGCGTTGCTCGCATTTTCAACGGCGAGTTCCGAGGCGGCGCTGCCTGGTGCTATGCAGGCCATGGAGAAGCTCGGTGTTCCCAAGCGCATCGTCGCGTTCGTCATGCCGACGGGTTACAGCTTCAACCTCGACGGCAGCACGCTTTATCTGGCCGTGGCCAGCATCTTCGTGGCGCAGGCCGCCGACATCGACATGCCGCTCGGCACACAGCTGCTCATGATGCTGACGCTGATGCTCACGTCGAAAGGCGTGGCGGCCGTGCCGCGTGCTTCGCTGGTGATCCTTTCGGGCGCGCTCACGCAGTTCGGGCTGCCGCTGGAAGGTGTCGCGTTGATCCTCGGCGTGGACGCCGTGATGGACATGGCGCGCACGAGCGTCAACCTGGTCGGTAATTGTCTCGCGACGGTGGTGATGGCGCGATGGGAGGGTGAGTTCGACGACAGCGCGGCAGTCGCCGTGATGCAGCCGCAGCCGGCCTGAGCTGGGTCGTGGATTTGGAAACGTACGTTGCCGAGTGCGGAGTGCGACGACCGTTGTGCAGCCATCTCAGGGGGA
>JACMPK010000159.1 GCA_014377535.1 Gemmatimonadaceae bacterium | reverse complement strand
TGCTGCTCTCCATGCCGCTGATGTCGGGCAACGATCACGCAGGCATGGGTGTGGTCGCTGACCCCTTCATGCAGTGGGCCATGCGCAGCCTGTCACCGTGGCTCGAGTCGCTCATGCCGTGGCTGTATGCCATCCCGAGCGACGTGATCACCGGCTCGCTGCTGATTCTGACGCTTGGCCTGATGCTCTGGGCTGGCCGTCAGTTTTATGTGGGGGCCTGGAAGGCGCTGCAGCATCGCGCGGCCGACATGAACACGCTGGTGGCGGGCGGCACCGGTGCCGCATTCGTGTATTCGGTGGTTGCGACGCTGGTGCCGGGGTTTTTCACGACACACGGCGTCTCGCCCGACGTGTATTACGAGGCCGTGATCATCATCATCGCATTGATCCTCACGGGACGGATGTTCGAGGCGCGCGCGACGCGGCAGACCTCGAATGCCCTGCGTGCGCTGGCTTCGCTGCGGCCATCGCTGGCGCGCGTGATGCGCCCGACGCCGGACGGTGGCGAGACCGAGGTGGAGCTGCCGCTGGGCGACGTGCGCGTGAACGATCTGGTGGTCATTCGTCCGGGCGAGCGCCTGCCGGTCGACGGCGTGGTGGAAAGCGGTGCGAGCGCGGTGGACGAAAGCATGCTGACCGGCGAGTCGATGCCGGTGCCCAAGGCTGCAGGCGAGCGTGTGATCGGCGGTACGATCAACGCCACCGGTGCCATCCGCTATCGCGCCACGACGCTCGGCAGCCGGAGTGTGCTGGCGCAGATCATGACGTTGATGCGCGATGCGCAAGCGTCGCGCGCGCCAATCCAGGGGTTCGCCGATCGGATCAGCGGGATCTTCGTACCGGTGGTGATCGTGCTGTCGCTGGTGACGTTTGCAGTCTGGTTCGGCGTGCTTGCAAGCGGTGGTGCCGGAAGCGGCGCCGCATCGGTCCGTGCCTTTGCAGCGGCGGTGGCGGTGCTGATCATTGCCTGTCCGTGCGCAATGGGCCTGGCCGTGCCGACGGCGGTGATGGTGGCGACGGGTCGCGGTGCCGAAGCCGGAGTGCTGATCAAGGGCGGCGAGGCGTTGCAGCGCGCTGGTGACGTGCAGTCGATCATCGTCGACAAGACGGGTACCGTCACCGAGGGTCGCCCGACGGTGACAGACGTGGTGCTCGCACCGGGCACGCCGCATGACGAGCGGGCGCTGCTCACCCTTGCGGCGTCGCTCGAGCAGTCCAGCGAGCATCCGATTGCCGGCGCCATCGTGCGCGGCGCCAGGGATCGCGGGTTGGCGCTGGTCGTGCCGACCAGCTTCGATTCGCAGACGGGGCGGGGCGCCACGGCGATGGTCGGGACGAACTGGATCGCAGTCGGCAATGCGACGCTGATGGCGGAGCTGTCGCTCGACACCAGCGCGATGGAGGCCGACGTGGTGCGACTTGCCGCGATGGCGCGCACGCCGGTGTACGTGGCGATCGACGGGACACTCGCTGGCGTGATCGCCGTCGCCGATCCGGTGCGCGCCTCGTCGCGCGAGGCGATTGCGGCAATGCATGCGATGGGGCTGACGGTGGTGATGCTGACCGGTGACAATGCCGCCACCGCGAATGCGATCGCGCAGCAGGTCGGCATCACACGTGTGATCGCGGGTGTGCTGCCGGCGGGGAAGGTGGCCGCCGTGGTCGCGGAGCAGCGTGGTGGCCGCGTGGTCGCGATGGTGGGTGACGGCGTGAACGACGCGCCGGCACTGGCGCAGGCCGACGTGGGCATCGCGATCGGCACGGGCACCGACGTGGCGATCGAGGCAGCGGATGTGGCGCTGATGCGCGGTGACCTGCAGGGCGTCGTCCGCGCCATCGAACTCTCGCGGCGCACCATGCAGACCATGCGGCAGAACCTGTTCTGGGCGTTCATCTACAACGTCATCGGCATCCCCATTGCCGCGGGCGTGCTCTATCCCGCTTTCGGAATTCTGCTCAGCCCTATCCTTGCCAGTGCCGCCATGGCTTTCAGCTCCGTCTCCGTCGTCACCAACAGCCTTCGCCTTCGACGTGCCTGACACGGCGACGATGACGCTCGCCCTGTGCCGATGCGCCGCTGCAGCAGCAACGCCGGCGAAGGAGCAATGCCACTGGAGCGGCATCGCAGGAACACCACGCAGACCCAGGCAGGAGCCAGCATGGACGATGTAGTGCTCGAAGAAAACGCGAACCTGCCCCACTGCGCGCGGAAGGCCGTCGGTGTTGACACCGAGGGCAAGGACCGGAATCTGAAGCGGCTTCGTCGCATCGAGGGGCAGGTACGCGGCGTGCAGAAGATGGTGGAGGAGGAGCGGTACTGTGCGGATATCCTGATGCAGATCTCCTCGGTGCACGAGGCGCTGCGCGCGGTGGCACGCGAGCTGATGCGCAATCACCTGAAGCACTGCGCCGCCGCTGCGATCCGCACTGACGGCGACTCCGCCGACGCGATGTACGACGAACTCGTGGACCTGATGTACAAGCACACGCGCTGAACGTGTGTCGTACCACGCACCACGCACCACGCACCACGGCTCGACCTGCGCCACGCCTTTCTCCACATGCCGCGTGCATCACGACTGATGCTGCCCCGTCATGCCGACCACCTGTTGACACATGATTTCACGACTGCTGGCGCTCGCCTCACTGGCGCTCTTCGTTGCACCGCTCCACGCCCAGACCGACTACTACAACACGGACGCCGGCCGGCCCGTGCTGATGGAGGATGCGTACGCACTGGAGCGACGCGGACTGGAATTTCAGGTCGCACCAGTGCGACTCTCGCGCGCACGTGGCGGTGCCTACACCTGGGGGCTCGAACCTGAACTCGCGATCGGGTTTGCAAACCGCACGCAGTTCGAGATCGGGGTGCCGATTGCGTACATCGAGGGTGCGGCGGGCCGTCGCGGCCGTGTCGGCATTTCGGGTATGGAGATGTCGGTGCTCCACAACCTGAACGCCGAGACGCGCATTCCGGCATTCGCGATCGCAGGCGAGCTGCTGCTGCCGGTCGGCCAGTTCGGGCCGCCGCGCGCATACCCGAGCCTCAAGGGCATCATGACACGCACCTTTCCGACGATCCGCGTGCATGCGAATGCGCAGTACACGTTCGGGAAGAGCCTCGACGGAACTGTCGGTGCACCGATCGGTGCGGCGGCGCAGAGCATCGAGGTCTCGCGATGGATCGCGGGCGCCGCCGTGGACAGGGCGCTTGGGTTGCGATCGCTGCTGATGACCGCCGAGCTGTATGCGCGCAAGCCGCTGGACATCACGGAAAACGTGGAGTGGAACACCGGCGTGGGTGTGCGATACCAGCTGGCACCGCGCTGGGCGATGGATGCCGGCGTCGGGCGTGCGCTCACCGGCGCGTCGCAGGCCTGGTACCTGACGGCCGGTGGTGCCTACGCGTTCGGACTGCCCTGGAGCCCGCGATGACATCCTTCCTCAATCTGCCACACACAGTCTCGAGCATGCGACACGTACACACATCGGCACGCGCCTCGTCGCACCAGCCCGCATTCGCGAGCTCGCGGCTGTTGACTCGCGTCGCCGCTATGGGCATGGCGGCACTCGCGGCGTCCACGTCGCTGCGGGCGCAGTGGGTGCAGACCTTCGAGACGTTCTACCTGCCGGCGGCGCACAACTGGGTGTTCCGCAACAACTACCAGCATGCCGATCGCCTGTTCAACGCGTTCGACTACGGGCATGCGATCTTGTACGAGACGCTCTGGACGAAGCCAAGCGCACCCGCGTCGGAGCTCGAGGAGCGGATCTACGACCGGTTGACGAAGAAGGTGCTGGTGCGCCCGCCGCACGTACCGCTCGAGGAAACCGCGATCGAGCCGATGTATGCGCAGCTCGCGCCCGAGGCGAAGGCGATGTTCGACTGGTCGCACATCCTGCATCGTCAGATCTACGATGTGCTCGCCGACGAGCGCATCGGCAGCGAGGCCAAGGATCGCGAGGTGCAGCGCCTGATCGCGTACTACAAGACGCGTCGCGACCTGGCGTTCAGCAGCAAGCCGAAGAGCATGGGGCTGATGCAGGAGCAGCCGTACTCGCTGGCATTCCGCACGAAGTACCCGAAGTTCAATGGCCTGATCTGGGGTTATCACTGGTTCCAGGTCGGGCTGTACGAACCGCTGCTCGTGGGCACGACGAGCGAGGCACGCCAGGCCGGTGTGCGCGCCACCGTCGCGCGGTTCTGGCAGATGTTAAAAGAGCCGACACGCACCTTGCCGTACCAGATGCCGATGACGGCTGCCATCGCGCCGGAATTCGCGAAGCGGTTTCCCGAGGCGGCGATCATCTTCGACAACCTGCACTCCATGCACGACGTGGTGAGCGACATCCTGGCCAACCCATCGGTGCCGCGCGATCGCAAGCGCGCCGAGATCGTGCGCGCGGGCCAGCTGTTCCGCGACGATACGTCGTACGTGATGCCGGTGGCGGGCTGGCTGGTGATGTCGCGCGAGATGGGCGTGGAGAACATGGGTGGTCCGTCGGTGAACTTTTCCATGGAGCTGCCGACGCCCACGGTCACCAAGGGTGCCGTGATGCAGCACAATCGACAGACGGGTCAGATGACAGGGATGAAGGTGGGCTCGATGACCGGCGGCTCGCACGAGGGCATGGATCATGGTGCGACCCCTGCGACCCCTGCGGCCGCGGCGTCGGCAGCAGGGCATGAGGGCCATGACATGCCGGCCTCACGCCCAGCGATTGCCGCGCCCCTACACGACGCCGTCACGCAGGCCGCACATCATCCCGCCGCCGCCGCGATGTCCGCCGCGCTGCACCGCCGTCTGCTCGACGATCCCGTCATCCGTCAACGCATTCAGTCCGACACGACGCTGCGTCGCATGCTGCTGCAATCGTCGGAGAGCATGCCCGAGGCTGAGCGTGCCGCCCTGCGGAGGCTGCTGATGCCGGCGGCATCCAGGCCCCGCTAAGCAGGACGCGACAGGCTCACCGTGCTGATGGCAAGGGCCGACGCCCACGCCTCGGCACGCGACTTGGGTGTATTGTGGAGGACGCTCGTTTCAATCGCTTTCCGCACTGCCATGACTGCTACCACTGACTCGAATTCTGACGCTGCACGGAAGCCGCTGGATTCCGAACTGGACATTCACGGGCTGACGCATGTGGGTCTCGTTCGCCAGACGAACCAGGATCACTTCCTCATCTCGTCCCTGCGACGCGAGGTGGTCGTGCACCAGACGAGCCTTCCACCGGCTGACGCACGATCCACGAGCGAGCGCATGGCGTTTCTCGCGGCCGTCGCCGACGGTGTGGGCAGCAGCGTGATGGGTGGCGAGGCGAGCCGCCAAGCCGTTGAAGGGATTCTGCAGTACGTGTCGGAATGTTCCAAATGCTTTTATCGGCCGGACCATGGCGAGGTGGCCGACCTGCGCGACACGCTGGCTGCGGCGGCCATGCGCGTGCACGCCGACATCGCCCGCGCACGCGCCGAGGGGCCGCCTGATGCGCGCGGCATGGCGACGACGCTCACGCTCTGGCTCGGCGTGTGGCCGTATGCGTACCTGCTGCAGGTTGGTGACAGCCGCTGCTACGTGATGCACAGCGACGGCGTGCTGCGCCAGATCTCCCGTGACCAGACGCTGGTGCAGGATCTGGTGGACATCGGCGCACTGACGCAGGTGCAGGCGCAGCGGTCTCCGCTTTCGAACGTGCTCTCGAGCGCCATTGGCGGCGAGGAAGCGGCCCCAGTGATCACGCGCTTCGATCAGCGGTGGGACCAGATAGGCCTGCTCTGCAGTGACGGGCTCACGAAGCACGTCAGCGACGAGCAGATCGCCGAGCGGCTGCGCACCATGACGTCTTCGCGCCAGGCCTGCGAGACGCTGCTGCAGGATGCGTTGGACGCCGGTGGCACTGACAACATCACGATCGTGGTGGGTCGGCCGAGTCCGACAAAGGTCAACCATCCGCTGTTGCACGCGACTGTTCGCTAGCTCGTTTTTCAGTGCGCTGTGCTGCCGGTCTGGGGGACCGTCGTGTGGTTGTACACACGGACTCTTATTGTTCGTGGACGACGAGGTGGACAGTCGCGTCACCGAGCACTCAGGTGATCACGGTCGGCGCCGCGCGCCCTGTGCGCGACGGAATCTCCGAGACGGCGAGCGCCGCCTGCACCAGGTTCGCGAGCGCATGTTGCGGGTCGAGCTCGAGTCCGTCAGGGCCAGCCACATACGACTCGATGTAGACTCGAAGGGTCGCCCCCGCTGTGCCGGTGCCCGAGAGACGGTAGATGATGCGTGAGCCGTCGTCGAAGAGAATGCGTAGTCCCTGGTTCGCGCTGCTTGAGCCATCGACGGGATCGAGGTAGGTGAAGTCGTCGGCGGAGCGGATGGTGCGGCCGGCGAGCGTCGTGCCGGCAAGTGACGCCTGCTGGTCGCGGATGTGCTGCATCACGCCAGCCGCCGCGTCGCTCGGCACCTCCTCGTAGTCATGACGCGTGTAATAGTTGCGACCGAACGTCGCCCAATGCTCCTGCACGATCTGCTGCACCGATTGCTTGCGCGATGCGACGATGTTCAGCCAGAAGAGCACGGCCCAGAGCCCATCCTTCTCGCGCACATGGTTGCTGCCGGTGCCGAAGCTCTCCTCGCCGCAAAGCGTGATGCGGCCCGCGTCGAGCAGGTTGCCGAAGAATTTCCAGCCGGTCGGCGTCTCGAAGCAGGGCAGGTGCATCGCGGCAGCGACGCGATCGACGGCGGCACTGGTCGGCATGGAACGCGCGACACCCGCGATGCCCATCGAGTAGCCCGGCGCACGCGTCGCATTCGCGGCGAGGATTGCAAGGCTGTCTGACGGGGTCACGAAGAAACGCTGGCCGAGGATCATGTTGCGGTCACCGTCGCCATCCGACGCGGCGCCGAAGTCGGGTGCTGATGCGCCGAAGAGCTCTTCCACCAGGTCGTGCGCGTACGTCAGGTTGGGATCGGGATGCCCGCCACCGAAGTCGGGCAGCGGCGTACCGTTGATCACGGTGCCCGCTGCGGCACCGAGGCGTCGCTCCAGGATCTCGGTCGCGTACGGACCCGTGATCGCATGCATCGCATCGAAGCGCATGCGAAACCCACCGGCAAACAAGGTGCGGATCGCGGCGAAGTCGAAGAGCGATTCCATCAGCGTCGCGTACGCGGCCACCGGATCCACGACCATCAGCGTCATGCCGGCCAGGTCATGCTCGCCGATCGTGTCGAGCGGAATCTCGCCGACGTCGCACATGCGATACGAGGTGAGCGCGGCGGCGCGCTTCGCGACCTCGTTCGTGAACGACTCCGGCGCCGGACCACCGTTGCCCGCGTTGTACTTGATGCCGAAATCACCGTCAGGGCCACCGGGGTTGTGACTTGCGGACAGAATGATACCGCCGCTGCCGTGCAGGCGGATCAGGTGCGATGCAGCCGGCGTGGAAAGCAGGCCGCCCTGGCCGACCATGACGCGTGGAATGCCGTTCGCCGCGGCCATGCGGATGATCGTCGCCGTGGCCTCGCGGTTCAGGAACCGCCCGTCGCCACCGACGATGAGTGTCGCGTCCGACGGCAGCGCGGCGACGTCCAGCAGTGCCTGCACGAAATTCTCGAGGTAGTGCGGCGTCTGGAACACCGTCGTGCGCCGGCGCAGGCCCGACGTGCCGGGCTTCTGGTCCGGAAACGGTGTCGTGGGAACATCGCGCACGAGTGGCATGATCACGGGGCGTGGAGGGAGTGCCGAAAAGCGTTCACACGGCCGGAGATGTCACGGCGCCGGTGCATGTCAATTGTAGCCCGTCGCACTGCAGTGGGCACCGCAGACCATCACCTTCTGCAACGCCGACACGCGCGGTACACTTCGCGCCGGACATACCAACCGGAGCTGCCTGCATGCGCGAAGCCGTCATTGTTTCCACCGCACGGACCCCGCTCGCCAAGTCGTGGCGCGGTGCCTTCAACATGACGCACGGCGCCGCGCTGGGTGCCACTGCCGTTGCGGCCGCGCTGCAGCGTGCGGGGCTGGATGGCAGCGAGGTCGAAGACGTGATGATGGGCTGCGCCTATCCCGAAGGCGCGACAGGCCTGAACATTGCGCGACAGATCGCGATGCGCGCCGGCATGCCGGCCAGCGTGTCGGGCGTCACGGTCAATCGTTTCTGCAGTTCAGGGTTGCAGACCATCGCGATGGCGGCGCAGCGCATCATGGCGGGCGAGGGTGAGGTGTACGTCGCCGGCGGTGTGGAGTCGATCAGCTGCGTGCAGAACGACATGAACACGAAGATGCTGCAGGACGCCTGGCTGCTGGAGCACAAGCCGACGCTCTACTGGCCGATGCTGCAGACGGCAGAGCACGTCGCGGCGAAGTACGGCATCACGCGCGAAGCGATGGACGAATACGGCGCGCAGTCGCAGCAGAAAGCCGCCGCAGCGCGTGACGCGGGCCGCTTCGACGCGGAGCTGGTGCCGATGACGACGACGATGGGTGTGCAGGACAAGGTGACGAACGAGATCCGGACGACCGACGTCACCATCTCCACTGACGAAGGCATTCGTGCCGACACCACGCTCGAAGGTGTGGCGCGGATCAAGCCCGCGATCCCCGGTGGCACCATCGCCGCAGGCAACGCGAGCCAGTTCTCCGACGGTGCCGGTGCCTGCGTGCTGATGGATCGCGCGACGGCCGAGCGTCGTGGCGCGCCGGTCCTGGGCATCTTCCGCGGGTTCGCGGTGGCCGGCTGCGAGCCTGACGAGATGGGCATCGGGCCTGTGTTCGCCGTGCCCAAGCTCCTGAAGCGCGCCGGGCTCACAGTGAACGACATCGGGCTCTGGGAACTGAACGAGGCGTTCGCCGTGCAGGTGCTCTACTGCCGCGACACGCTCGGCATCGACCCGACGATTCTCAACGTGAACGGTGGTGCGATCGCGGTGGGACATCCGTATGGCGTCAGTGGTCAGCGGCTCACCGGCCATGCCCTGATCGAGGGAAAGCGTCGTGGCGTGAAGTACGCCGTGGTGACGATGTGCGTGGGTGGCGGCATGGGTGCGGCCGGCCTGCTCGAGATCGCGTAGGCGCTGCCCGCTGTTCAAGACACTCTACCGACAGGCATCACGATGGAAATGACAGGTCGCACCGCGGTGATCACCGGCGCCGGCAGCGGCTTCGGGCGCGAGTTTGCATACATCGCTGCCGCACGGGGCATGAAGCTGGTGCTGGCGGACATCAACGAAGCCGGGCTGAACGCGACGGTCGCCGAGCTGCACGAGCGCGGTGCCGATGTGATCGGCGTGCCGACCGATGTGTCCAGCGCCGCGGCCGTGCAGGCACTCGCTGATGCCGCGGTCGCGCAGTTCGGAAAGGTGCATCTGCTGTTCAACAATGCCGGCGTGGGATCGGGCGGCTTCGTGTGGGAAAGCACGCACGCCGATTGGCAGTGGGTGCTGGGCGTGAACGTCTGGAGCGTGATTCACGGCGTGCGCATCTTCACGCCGCTGATGCTCGCGCATGGCGAGCCGGCGCACATCGTGAACACGGCGTCGGCGGCAGGCTTGATCAATGCGCCGAACATGGGCATCTACAACCTGAGCAAGCATGCGGTGGTGTCGCTGAGCGAAACGCTCTTTCACGACCTGTCTGTGGTGAAGGCGCAGATCGGCGTCTCGGTGCTTTGCCCGGCATTCGTGCCGACGGGCATCGCGACCTCGCACCGCAATCGTCCCGCCGCGCTGGCGAACGACGTGCCGCCCACACCCTCGATGCTTGCCGCGCAGCAGGCCAGTGTGAAAGCGGTTGCATCGGGACGGATCTCGGCGCCCGAGATTGCGGCACTCACGTTCGACGCGATCGACGAGGGACGCTTCTACATCGTACCCCACGAGAAAATTCTGGACGTCGTCACGCAGCGCATGAACGACATCGTGGCGCGGCGAAATCCGTCGGACATGTTCGCGCACATGCCGTAATTGCTGCGAGCGCACGAAACAGCGTTCCGCACATGGATCATGTACTGACGATACGCAACCGGAATTCAGCGTTCCGCCGCTGATTCGGACCAGGCCTGATTCAAGGCGTCGGTCAGGGCGGACGCCGGCTGTGCACCGCTCACGCCGTACTTTTCGTCGATCGCGAAGAACGGCACGCCGCTGATGCCGAGTTGTTGTGCACGCGCCTCGTCCTCGCGCACATCGGCGGCGAAGGCATCGCTGTCAAGCATGGCAGATACCTCGCCGGCATTCAGCCCGACGTCTGGCGCGAGCCGCACGAGCGCGGTGCGGTCACCCATCGCCACGCCGTCGGTGAAGTAGGCTGAGAACAATCGTTCCACCATCTCGGCGCGCTTGCTTTGGCCAGCGGCAAAATGGATCAGCCGGTGCGCGTCGAAGGTGTTGCCCGAGATGGAACGGTCGAAGCGGAACGTGATCCCGTCTGCGGCGCCGGTCGCCGTCATCTGATCCATCAGGCCCTGCGCTCGCTCCACCGGCATACGGTACTTTGTCGCGAGGAGCTCGACTGTGGGCGTGTGCTGCACCGCGGGCGCGCTGGGGTCCAGCTCGAAGCTGCGCCAGATGATGTCAAGCGCGTCACGTTCGGGAAACGCACGCCACGCCTCCTCGAAGCGACGCTTGCCGATATAGCACCACGGGCAGGCAATGTCGGACCAGATTTCGATTTTCATCGTGTGTGCGGCAGGGTCTGTCGTCGGCTCGCTAGCTTGTGCGTTCGTGCCATGCAAGATACCGCTACCCTGCCCATGACCGACAGTTCACCGCCGCGGCGCATCATCAGCGTGCCCGATCCGTCACTGCAGGCGCGCATCGTGCGCCGCGTGCCCATGCACTATGCCGACGGAGCGTGCACAGACACCGATCGTCCCGACCATGTGCGCGCCGTATCGTCCATGGCCTGGGTGGGCAACCGCATCGCGTTGGTGCAGGACGACGTGAACTTCGTCGCGCTGGTCGATCCGCGCACGGGACTCGCCGATGCGATCGCGCTGCCTGCCGGCAAGAACGACAGGCGTCAGTTCGATGTCGAGCGCGGCAACAAGAAGCACAAGATGGACACCGAGGCGTTGACACAAGTGCCCCGTGATCGTGGCGTCATGTTGGTGGCGTTCGGATCCGGTTCGCGGAAGACGCGTCGTGACAACCTGATCACGCTCGGCTTCACCCAGCACGACGAGCGGCCCGAACACGAGACGACGTCGGTAGTGTCGCTGCCGGAGCTGTATGCCGCGCTGCGAGCGGAGTCGGCGTTCGCCGGCAGTGACATGAACATCGAGGGCGCGCTGTACGTCGACGGCATGATCCGCCTGTTCGGTCGCGGCAATGGCGATGTTCTCGATGACCTGCAGCCGCTCGATGCCACATGCGACATCAGCTGGCCGGCACTGCAGGCACACATCGCACGCCCTGATGGTGACAACGTGCCCGACATCACGCGCATCACGCAGTACATGCTCGGTCACGTTGATGGCGTGCCACTTGGATTTACGGATGCCATCCTGTTCGACGACGCACATCTGCTGTACTCCGCCGCGGCCGAGGCCTCGAAGGATGCCGAGAGCGATGGAGCGGTCGGTGGGTCTGCGCTGGGTGTCATTCCACATGCCGATGCGTCGGGCGCGCGATACGCGACGCTCGTGGACGAACGTGGCAAGCCGTTCGACGGCAAGATCGAAGGTCTCGTGCGTGATCGGTTCGACCATGCGCGCGTGCTGGTCGTGGTGGATGTGGACGATCACACGCGACCGTCGGAGCTCTGCGAGGTCGTGCTCACAGGCCCATGGTCGCGGCAATGACGTATCATGAGCGTGCGCTGGCCGGTGATGGTGCGCGTTGCTAGCATCAGGACAACGTTCGTTGTGCAGGCTCTTCGTGGAGGCGTGATGGAGCGACGTGAGATGCTGGCGGTGCTGGGTGCAGCTTCCGCTGCGCAGGTAATTGGCGCAGTGACGCCGATAGTGGCTGATGCGATGACGACCGGCGACGGCGCCGGAAAGCTCAAGCAGAGCGTCTGTCGGTGGTGTTATCAGTCCATGCCATTGGACGTGCTCTCCCGGAACGTCGCGGCAATGGGCTTCAGGTCGGTCGAGCTACTGAGCGAGAGCGAGTGGCCGGTCGTGAAGCAGTTCGGTCTCACCTGTGCCGTCGCAAACGGTCCCGGCACGATTCCTGTCGGCTTCAACAGGCTGGATCAGCATGATCGGCTCGTGGCCGAGTCCGAGCGACTGCTGCCGCTGATCGCTGCGGCAGGGATTCCGCAGATGATCGTGTTCTCCGGCAACCGTGCCGGCATGTCAGACGTGCAGGGAATTGCGAATTGCGCCGTGGGCCTGAAGCGCATCACGCCGCTGGCCGAGAAGCTGGGCGTGACGATCATCATGGAGCTGTTGAACTCCAAGGTGGATCACAAGGATTACATGTGTGATCACACCGCCTGGGGTGTCGAGCTGGTGAAGCGTGTGGGTTCACCGCGCTTCAAGCTGCTGTATGACGTGTACCACATGCAGATCATGGAGGGCGACGTGATCCGAACGATCCGCGACAACCATACGCACATCGGTCACTACCATACCGGCGGCGTGCCGGGCCGCAACGAGATCGACGAGTCACAGGAACTTTTCTATCCGCGCATCATGAAGGCGCTGGTCGAATTGGGATTTGACGGGTACGTGGCGCAAGAGTTCATTCCGGCGCGCGATCCGATGACGTCACTCAGGCAGGCATTCGCGCTCTGCAACGTCTGACTGTTTCTGCTCCCGGCTTTCTGCACATGCAAAGCACTTTACTCCCATCACACGGAGTCGCGGAGACACGGAGATTATGCGCGAGACGGAAATTCGGTAGTCATCGACACACCGCTGTTTCTCCGTGCCCCCGCGTTTCCGTGTGAGAGGAGTTGGCTGCTCGCGAGTGTGGACAGCAGAGGAACGGAGAGGTCAGATCACGGTGTCGGACGCCAGGTGGCAGTCGTGCGGTCCGTGGCCACGCTCGATCTGCAGCGTGGGGTGCGAGATGTTGAAGCGCTCGTGGAGCACATGGGCTGTGCTGATCAGCAGATCGTCGTCGTCGACGATGTCTGGACGGATGATGTGCGCGGTGAGGGCGACGTCGGTCGTGCTCATGCCCCAGATGTGCAGGTCGTGCACACCCGTGACACCGGGCAGCTGTCGCAGGTACGTGTCCACAGCGGCGGGGTCGATGTGTGCGGGGACTGCGTTCAGCGCCAGGTTCACCGAGTCGCGCAACAGGCCCCACGTGCCGATCGCGATGATGGCGGAGATCACGACGCTGATGATCGGGTCGAGCCAGAACCAGCCCGTCGCGGCCATCGCCAGGCCCGCAATCACGACGCCGGCAGAGACTCCTGCGTCGGCCGCCATGTGCAGGTAGGCACCGCGGATGTTGAGGTCCGACTTCGCACCTGACATGAACAGCATCGCCGTCGCACCATTGATGACGATGCCCACCGCAGCGACCCAGATGACCGTGCTGGTGACGACGGCTTCCGGTCGCCCGATTCGCCCGATCGCTTCCCACGCAATGCCGCCGATGGCCAGCAGCAGCACCACGGCGTTCATCATCGCGGCGAGGATCGACGTGCTGCGCAACCCGTAGGTGCGGCGTGCCGTCGGACGCTGCGTGGCGAGCGCGCTCGCAGCCCACGCGATCAGCAGGCCGAGAACGTCACTGAGGTTGTGACCTGCATCGGCCAGCAACGCAACGGAATTTGCGCGAACCCCGAAGATTGCCTCAGCGAGTACGAAGGCGATGTTGAGCACGGTGCCGATCGCGAACGCACGCCCGAACGACGCGGGGGCATGGGTGTGCGCGGCGTGCTGGTGCGAGTGTTCCGGCGCACGGTCTTGCGAATGCTCGTGCGGCAATTCGTTCCCCATTGACCTATCAAGAAAAATTGGTATATATCGTCGCATGACCGCCTTGGCCACGACTGACTTCGCGCGTACTGCCGCGCTCTTCCATGCGCTCTCCGACGTCGCGCGCGTCGAGATTGTTGCGGTGCTGCTGGACGGGGAACACTGCGTCTGCGAACTGATGGATGTCGTGGGCGCGGCGCAATCGCGGCTGTCGTATCATCTCAAGGTGCTCAAGGAAGCCGGGCTGGTGACGGATCGGCGCGAAGGTCGCTGGTCGTACTACACGTTGAACCGCAACGCGATCGTCGAAGCCGAGTCGTTGCTGGGGCGCCTGCGTCCACGTGCAAAACGCGGCTTGTCCGGTGGATGTTGCGGATAGCGGGGACTCAGTACCGTGTGGCGCAGACGTCGCGCGCCGTTCGTGCTGGTGCTCGTGCGTTCGACACATCTCTTGTACGCAACGTATCAACATTTCCTGCTCAACACGGGAGCGCGCATGGACGATCTGGTGAATGGCTCGACGGCGTCGGACAGCATCACCGACATTGCCGCACTGCGCGACAGCGTGCGCGAGCGCTACGGCGCCGTCGCTCAGCGCGTGACCGACTCGGCCTCGACGGCTGGCGCGTCGTGCTCTGGACCCGCTGACGGGTCGAGCGGCTGCTGTGGTGCCAGCACGGAAAGCTGGGACCCGATCACGGCCAACCTGTACGATGCGGGTGAGACTGCCGGTGTGCCGGCCGCGGCACTGCTGGCATCGCTGGGATGTGGCAACCCGACCGCCCTCGCTGACCTGAAACCGGGCGAGATCGTGCTGGACCTGGGCTCCGGCGGCGGCATCGACGTGCTGCTCTCGGCGCGACGCGTCGGCCCCGCCGGCAAGGCGTATGGTCTGGACATGACCGACGCGATGCTGGCGCTGGCCAACGAGAACAAGGCGCGAGCCGGTGCCACCAACGTGGAGTTCCTGCGCGGCAACATCGAGTCGATTCCGTTGCCGTCGAATACGGTGGACGTGATCATCTCGAACTGCGTGGTCAACCTGTCGGGTGACAAGCGGGCCGTGCTGGCCGAGTCGTTCCGGGTGTTGAAGCCCGGTGGGCGGTTTGCCGTGAGTGACGTGGTCGTGCGCGGCGAGGTGCCAGCCGACGTGAGGCGCAACATGGAACTCTGGATCGGCTGCGTGGCGGGCGCGCTCGAGGAGCAGCAGTTCCTGGGCATGCTGCGCGACGCCGGGTTTGAAGACGTCAGCATCGAGCCAACACGCATCTACACGGCAGAAGACGCAGCGGCGTTCCTGACGGGCAGTGGGCTGGACGTGGCCACGATGGCGGCGGAGATCGACGGGCGTTTCATGGGGGCGTTCGTCCGGGCCGTGAAGCCGCTGACGGCGCGGGCTGACGAGGCGAGCGTCAGCGCGCCGCGGCCGTCGAAGCTGCTCGAGCCGCGGGCAACGCTCGGTCAGGCTGCCGGTGCCCAGGCGAACGCCTGCTGCGGGCCGGATTGCTGCGCGTAGCGCAACTCGCGACGCGCAGGTCGTATGAATGCATTGGGTCATCGACGATTTCCCTGCTGCTGTACGGCATCACGAAGGCCGGCAGCACCACATTGCACGCGCATGGTGTAGCGTTCGGGCGAACGAGACGATCATGGCGGTCGGCACTCCGTCTTTCCCTGACTGAATCCGGTACGAGGCACCATGCAGAACATTCCGGCGGATGATGCCATGGCGGTCGCGATCGTGACGGCAATCCAGCAGGGCGACGCGGCATCGCTCGCGCGTCAGCTTGAACAGCACCCTCACCTCGCGACGGCACGTATCGTGGACAGGAAGGGGACGTCACGCACGTTGCTGCATGTCGTGGCCGACTGGCCGGGGCATGTGCCGAATGGCGCACAGATGGTCGCGACGCTCGCGGCGGCGGGTGCCGACATGAGTGCGGCCGCCATGCACACTTGCTCCGAAAGTGCACCCGAGACCCCGTTGCATTGGGCCGCGAGCAGCGACGACGTGCGTGTGCTGGACGCGCTGCTCGATCACGGTGCAGACATCGAGGCTCCCGGCGCGGTATTCACCGGCGGCCCGGCGATGTCGGACGCGGTGGTGTTCGCGCAGTGGAAGGCGGCGCGGCGCCTGCTGGAGCGCGGCGCGACCACGACGCTGTGGCAAGCGGCGGCGCTGGGGCTGTTGACGCGCGTGCAGCAGTGTTGCACCGCCACGCCGGCGCCCGCCGATACCGAGATCACGAACGCGCTCTGGCATGCCTGCCGCGGCGGGCAGCTGGAGGTGGCCGACTACCTGCTGGCGCGTGGCGCGTCGCTGAACTGGGTGGGCTGGGATCGCAAGACGCCACTGGATGCGGCGGTCGACAGTGGTTCCGAAGAACTGGTGACCTGGCTGCGAGCGCACGGGGCGACGTGCCGTACTCAGGATAACACGATCAAAAACGACAGCTCGGCGCGGGACGCAGCGGGGAGTCGGGTGCGACGGCACGCACGGTGAACTCCTGCACGCCTGCCGGCTCGGTAGGCGCGAGCGTGATGCCGATTTCCAGTGCGCCGCGCGCGCATTGCATGCGCCAGCGGCCGCGCAGCGCGTTCTCGGCCAGCATCGAACCTGCAGCGCGGCAGTTGCCGCCGGCCCCGGTGCGAAGGGTGGCGATAGCGGCGGCACGGCGCGGCGCGGATTCGTCGAGGTAGAGGTTCATCGCGGCGATGCTGTCGGCGAGTGGCGTGCTCCACGCCTGCACCAGGCGCGTGACCTGTTCCTGTCGCACAAGCAGCACCGGCGCGGGCTGCGGTGCGCGTGCGACGAGCCCTCCGGTACGCAGCAAAGCATCGCGCGCCTGATCCAGCACGTCATTCCAGCCGGTGTACGTGAGGTTGCCCAATGCGACGAGGCCCACGCCGTGCTCCGGCAGCCAGCGCATCTGCGAGCCGAATCCGGGCAGACCACCGGAGTGCGCGACGGAATGGCCGAACGCACAGGTCTGCGACACGCGCAGTCCGTACGCGTAGCCGCCGCTCGTCATGCTGAGCAGGTTCGTGACGGCGTTGTATGACGCGGTGGCCGGTGCCGATCGCGCGACCTGCTGCATCTCGCGCAGTGACGAGCGACGGAGCACCGGCGACTCTGCACCATCACGCGATGGCCAGGCCTCGAGCATCAGCGCAACCCAGCGACTCAGGTCTGCACTGGAGGTGAGCATGCCACCCATCGCTCCGAACGCGCCATCGGGAAGCGCAGGCTCCTCGATCCACGCGCCGTCCTGCAGCCGGTAGCCCAGCGCGAGGCGTTGTCGCGGTACGTCGCGCGCCTGCATGGTGGTGGATGTCATGCCGAGTGGCTGCAGCACGCGCTCCGAGATGTAGCGGGTGTAGGGCATGCCGCTGATGTTCTGCACGATGCGACCGAGGATCGCGAAGCCGTAGTTCGAGTATTCGTAGGCCACGCCCGGCACGTTGCTGAACGGGATGCCGGTGCGGATCATGCGCGCCAGGTCCTCGTCCGTCGCGGCGAGCTGCTGATCGCCCCAGGGATTGTCCTCGGGGAAGCCTGCTGCATGCGAGAGCAGGTTGCGGATCGTGATGCGCGGTGCATCACTGGTGGGGTATCGCAGCGACTGCAACTCAGGTACGTACCGCTCGGCCGGGTCCTCGAGCGACAGCTTCCCGGCATCGCGCAGCTGCAGGATCGCGACGGCCGTGAAGCTCTTGGTCATCGACGCAATGCGGAACACCGTGCTGGTGTCCACCGGCGCCTTCGCCGGCACATCGCGCAGGCCCAGTGCCGCGACGTGCAGCAGCGTGCCGTCGACGATCACACCATAGGCGATGCCCGGCACGCGATTCGTGGCGGCGAACACGCGCATCAGACTGTCGATCGTCGGGAGCGCGCGCGTGAGCTTTGCGACGCGATCGGGATCGGTGAAGCGCGCAGGTGGTGCCACGCTGGACAGCGCGCCGGTTGCCTGGGCTGTGAGCACCGATGGCGCAACGATCGCAGCGAGCAGCAGGGCGAGGCTTCGGCGCGCCGTGCCGGTGCGATCACGCGAGGTGCGAAGCATGAGCAAATCCCCCCTGGTCTGTCATTGCGTAACGTCGGTCAGGAAATTGAAAGGTGCATTCCGCGTCCGGTGGCGGCAATGTGGCACGGTGATGCGCTGTGCAGCGCACACCATGCGTGTGTCTCTCGGGCTCTGCGTCGCCAGCTATCTGTGCGAGACAGGACGCTGCGAATGCCGCAGCCCCGGATGAACGCCTGAACCGGAGACTCGCCGGACGGAAGCCCGCGCGCTACTCTGTCGTGCACATCTTCCGCCAGGAGCGTTCATGTCACGTCGTGCCACGGCCACCACTCTCGCCGCCTTCGCGACCACGCTCGCCGCGTCGTC
>JACMPK010000158.1 GCA_014377535.1 Gemmatimonadaceae bacterium | reverse complement strand
GTCCTAGATTACCGCGCCACTTCGCGGTTGAAGAGCCAGACCGAGCGCGAGAAGTGTCGATCGCTGCGCTGACCATCGATCGTCGGGCCCCGCGCGAACATGGGCGTGCCAGAAGCGACGGCGCAGAGGAAAGCGAAAACGAGATAGCGCATGAGCAGTCGGGTTGGTGGTGGGTTCACCGATGAATACGCCTGAATCTGCCACCGAGTCAACTAGCGACCAATGCCACCCAGCTCCATGAGCTTCCAGATATCGATGGCGATCGCGCCAGGCTCAGTGCCGGCCACAAACCACTCGGTGTAGCGCTTCTCGGGTGCGGTGGTCGCCGTCGCAGGCAGGCCCGTGTCGCGGTCGAGCTCCGCGGACACCACACCAACCGGCGGCGTCCACGGGTGTGTCGCGCGACCGGCGGCGTAGTAGGCCTGCGCCGTGCGCCCGAAGATCGGCGCCGCGATGGTGCCGCCCGCGGCCTGTCCGCCGGCGATGGGGCGCGGCGTGTCGTAGCCCACCCACACGGCACCCACCAGTTCCGGCGTCATGCCAACGAACCAGACGTCGGTGCTGCCATTCGTCGTGCCGGTCTTTCCGGCGACGGGAATGCGCGACGGCACGTACTTCCGCACCGCTGTCGCCGTGCCGCGCTCCACCACGTCACGCATCATGTCGCGCAGCACGAAGCTCACACGTGTGTCCAGCGCGTACTGCGGTGCCGTGACTCGGGGCGTAAATACCGTGTGTCCAGCGTTATCCTCGACCCGCTGCACGAATCGCGGCTTCACCGACGCGCCGCCGTTCGCGATCACGCCGTATGCGGAAGCCATGTCCAGCGGCCGCACGCTCGCCGTGCCGATCGCGCTTGACGGATACGGCGCGATCGTCGCCTCGATGCCCATGCGACGGCTCAATGCGGCCACACTGTCGATCGTGACCTGCATGCCGAGTTGCACGGCCACCGGATTGCGCGACGCCACCAGCGCTTCGCGCATCGTGAGCGCGCCGAGAAACTTGCCGTCGGCGTTGTCCGGCGAGTAGACGCGACCATTCGGCAGCACGATCTGCAGCGCGGTATCCTGCACGATGGTGTTGGCAGGTATGCCCTGCAGCAGGGCGGCGCCATATACGAAAGGCTTGAAGCTTGATCCCGGCTGCCGACGACCGTCGATCACGCGATCGAAACTCGAGGCGGCGAAGTCCTTGCCGCCGACCAGCGCGAGCACCTCGCCGGTGCTGGGCGACAGCATCACGACGGCACCCTGCAGCTGTCCCAAGGTTGCAGCACCGGGGCCTTTCCGTGAACGCCTGGCAACACGCTGCTCCACGCCGCCGACCATGTCGCGCAAAGCTTGCGCTGCGGCACGCTGCAGCACCGGATCGAGCGTCGTGAATATCCGGTACCCGCCATCGCGCACGTTGACGCCACCGCGCTCGGCCTGCACGCGCGCGACGTTCACCATGTAGGCGAAGCTCGCATCGACGGCGGTGCGCGTCGTGACGAGAGGCGCCGTCTGTGCCGACACCTTCTGCGACGCGGTGATGTAGTTCTGCTGGGCCATCAGCGCGAGCACCAGGTTGCGACGCTGCTTCACGCGGTCGGGATACCGCACCGGGTCGTACAGCGCCGGACCCTTCGGCATCGCGGCGAGGGTCGCGGCCTCGGCGAGCGTCACACGCGTGGCCGGCTTGCCGAAGTAATGGCGGGCCGCGGCATCGATGCCGTACCAGCCATGCCCGAAGTGAATCGTGTTGAGGTACGCCTCCAGGATCTGCGCCTTGCTGTAGCGTAATTCCATGTCACGCGCCGCCGTCTGCTCGCGGAACTTGCGCCCGATCGACGCGTCGCGCCTGTCAATCAACGTGGGGTGCATGTTGCCCACGAGCTGCTGCGTGATCGTACTCGCGCCACGCGCATTCCCCATCACGGCGTCCTTCACCGCGGCGGCAACGCCGACCAGATCCACGCCGTCATGTTGGTAAAAGCGTTGATCCTCGACCGCCACGAAGGCATTTGTCAGGTAGCGTGGCAGCGCCCCGATCGCGACGCTGGTGCGGACCTGCTTCCCGAACTCGCCGATCACGCTTCCGTCGCGCGCCAGCACCACCGACGATTGCGGCAGCGACACGATGGCTGCCGGGTCCGAGCCCTGGGCGGAGATGGTGCCGGCAGCAACGACGGCGATGAGCGATGAGGTCAGGAGCTGTCTGTACACGACGCTGAATCTATGGAGGACAGGCGAGACGTTCGCGGCAGTTCGTCGCAGCGGACCGAAACGCCGTAGCTTTCGGCATGCCTCGACTGCTTCGCCTGGGCCTCGCGCAGTTCCGCCCCGCCAAGGCCAATTACACCGCCAACCGCGCGCAGGTCGCCAGCCTGCTGGCTGAGGCGCTCGCGCAGGTTCCCCGCCCCGACGTGATGCATTTCCCGGAAACCGCCCTTACCGGGTATTTCCTGGAAGGTGGCGTCCGCGACCTGGCGATCACCGCCGGCACGCTGGCCGCCGACCTGCAGCACGACTTCGTCGCGATCGCGCCGACCGGCAGCACAATCGACGTGGTGATCGGCTTCTACGAGCGCTGGCGCAACACGCTGCACAACAGCGTGATGTACATCACGCTTGGCGGCGACATGGCAGTCGTGCGGCATGTGCATCGCAAGAACTTCCTTCCCACCTACGGCCTGTTCGACGAGGCACGCTTCGTGGAAGCCGGCCGCGACGTGCGCGCCTTCGACACGTCGTGGGGCCGCGCCGCGATGCTGGTCTGCGAGGATGCCTGGCACTCCATCACCGGCACGATCACCGCGCTGGACGGCGCCGAGGTGGTGTTCGTGTCGTCGGCGGCACCGGCCCGTGGCCCGTGGCCGCGTGGCGATGCGAATGGCGGCCCGGCCAGCGTGTATCGATGGGAGCGACTCGTCCGCGACATCGCCGAGGAGCATGGCATGTTCGTGTCGCTCAGCAACCTCGTTGGCAGTGAAGGCGGCAAGATGTTCAGCGGTGCATCGACGATCGTGGGTCCGCATGGCGACGTGCGACACACGCTGCCCCTGTTTGAACCCGCGATGGCCTCCATCACCTGCGACCTGCACGATCTCGTGCGGGCCCGCGCTGACGCGCCGCTGCTGAGCGACGTGGCGCATGCCTGGCCGCACCTCGCGCGCAACATCGACGCGGCGATGCACCGCACGCCGTTCGTGCTGGCCTATGACGCTGCGGACGATGCACCGCAGCCGCTCGTGGTCACCGAGCACGCAGCAGCGACGCCTGCGGCTGCCCCGGCAGCCGTCATGATCACCGGCGCACCGGCGCCACTCGACATCGACGCTGCGCTGGTGGAGCGGTGGCTGGTGCAGTTCATCCGCGACGAGATGGCGCGCCGCGGCTTCACGAAAGCCGTCATCGGCCTCTCCGGCGGCGTGGACTCTGCCGTCACGACGTACCTCGCCGCGCGAGCGCTCGGTCCTGAGAACGTGCTGGCAGTGCGGATGCCGTACCAGTCGTCGTCCACCGACAGTCTGGCGCATGCGCAGCTCGTGATCGACGATCTTGGCATTCAGCATCGCACGATCGAGATCACGGCCGCCGTGGATGGCTACCTGCAGCACGAGCCCGACGCCGACCCGGGACGGCGCGGCAACGTGATGGCGCGCTCGCGCATGATCACGCTTTTCGACCAGAGCCAGAAGCTGCGCGGCATATCGTTGGGCACCGGCAACAAGACCGAGCGACTCTTCGGCTACTACACGTGGCACGCCGACGACTCGCCGCCGATCAACCCGCTCGGTGACCTGTACAAGTCACAGGTCTGGGCGCTGGCAAGGCATCTTGGCGTGCCCGCGGCGATCATCGACAAGCCGGCATCGGCCGACCTCATTCAGGGGCAGACCGACGAAGGCGATTTCGGCATCAGCTATGCGCGGGCCGACGAGCTGCTGAACTGGATGCTCAATGGCTGGACACCTGCCGATCTCGTTGCGCGCGGCTTCGAGGCACGTGACATCGAGATCGTGCGACGCCGGCTGGAAAGCACGCATTGGAAGCGTCGCCTGCCGACCGTGGCACTGATCGGGCCCACGGCGATCGGCGAGAGTTACCTGCGACCGGTGGACTATTGAGCGGCGACATCGCAGGCCTCATTCGGCGCCTCCGGGAGCGACAGGCGCGCGTCGCAGCGTGCGTGGCGCTGCTGGCCGTGCCGCTGCTCGCCGTGCCGGTCGTCGCGCAGCCGATCACGGTGCGCGATGGCGCCGGACTCGCGGTGACGCTGAAGGCGCCGGCCCGACGCGTCGCATCCCTGATC
>JACMPK010000157.1 GCA_014377535.1 Gemmatimonadaceae bacterium | reverse complement strand
GGAGCAGCGCCAGGTCCGGCTGATCGCTGCCGACGTCTACCGTCCGGCCGCCATCGATCAGCTGGAAACGCTGGGCCGGCAACTCAACGTGCCGGTGTATGCGGAGCGCGGTACGCAGGACGTCGTGCAGATCGTGAAGAACGGTCTGGAGGTGGCGCGTCGCGAGCGTGATCGCATCGTGTTCATCGATACCGCCGGTCGACTGCAGGTCGATGAAAACCTGATGGACGAGCTGCGCCGCGTGAAGGACGCCGCAAAGCCGGACGAAATTCTGCTCGTGGCCGACGGCATGACCGGTCAGGACGCCGTGCGAATCGCGGAGGGCTTCAACAACGCCCTCGGCATCACCGGTATCATCCTGACCAAGATGGATGGCGACGCCCGTGGTGGAGCCGCTCTCTCGGTCTACGGCGCCACGAAGAAGCCGATCAAGTACATCGGCACCGGCGAAAAGGTCGACGCGCTCGAGGAGTTTCACCCCGACCGGATGGCGGGCCGGATTCTCCAGTTGGGCGATGTGCTGACGCTGGTGGAGCGGGCGCAGGAATCGTTCGATGCCGACGAGGCGAAAAAGCTCGAGAAGAAGGTCCGGCGCGAAGGCATGGACCTGAACGACTTTCTCGGCGCAATGAAGCAGATCGAGAAGCTCGGGCCGTTGGAAGGCATTCTCAAGATGATTCCTGGCGTGAACACGAAGGCGCTGAAGCAGGCGAAGATGGATCCGAAGCGCATGAAGCATGTCGAGGCGATGGTGCTCTCGATGACGATGGCGGAGCGCAAGAAGCCGGACCTGATCAACGGATCGCGGCGCCTGCGAATCGCCCGCGGCTCGGGTCGGACCGTGGCCGAGGTCAACCGCCTGCTGGATCAGTTCCGCGACATGCAGAAGATGATGAAGAAGGTGACAGCCAGCGGTGGCCGGAATCCTTTTGGCCGGGGTTAGGTTTCCGGATTCGGTTTGAAAGAATCTGGCGCGCAGGACGGCAGGACCTCGGGTGCACCGGTCGAATCGTCGATTGGCGCGAGGAGCCCGGGCCGGCGGCTCGTGGGTCTATTGACTCGCCGAGCGCGCCGCGTACGACGGTCAACATCGGCTGGTCGTGCGATTTCACGTCCCCTCAGAGGATGCCTGGATGGTTCGAATTCGTCTCCGCCGCGTTGGTCGCAAGAAGGCCCCGGTCTATCGTATCGTCGTTGCCGACAGCAAGAGCCCTCGTGACGGCAAGTTCATCGAGATCATCGGCACGTACTCGCCGCGTCTGACCGAGGGTGCCGTGACGATCAAGGTCGACCGCGCCAATCATTGGCTCGATGTCGGCGCACAGGCCAGCGACACCGTTCGTTCGCTGCTCCGCAAGGGCGGCGTGCTGAAGGCCCGTCATGAGGCCCGCCTGGCGAAGAAGCTGCAGGCCGCGGCCGTGCCGCTGTCAGAAGGCGTGAAGGCCGAGTAAATGACCGTGCGCGCGCTCATGATCGTGGGGCGCGTCCGCAAGGCACACGGCATCCGCGGCGAATTGCTCGTGGAACCAATCACCGACGCGCCCGATACGGTTTTCGTATCGGGCCGTCGGCTGTTCGCTGGCACCGCCACCGGTGCACCCTCTGCCGATGGCCAGGAACTGCACATCACGGCCGTCCGGCAGCACATGGATTCCGTCCGTCTCACGATCGCCGAAGTGCCGGACCGCACGGCGGCCGAATTGTGGCGGGGGCGTTTCCTGCTGGTGCCGCAGGACGAATTGCCGCCGCCGGACGACGATGAGGTCTACATCCACGATCTGCTCGGCATGAGCGTTGTGCACGTCGACGGGCGCGCGCTGGGTACGGTCGCGGACACGTACGACCTGCCGCAGGGGTTGATGCTGGACGTGCGACCCGTGAATGGTGGCCCCACGTACTTCATTCCATGGCGTGAGGAAGTGCTCGTGAACGTGGACGAAGCGGCGCGCATGATCACCGTCGATCCACCTGAAGGGCTGCTGCCTGAAGGGCTGATCCAGGCCGAAGGGCATCCGTCCGACGAGTCGTGAGCGTGGAACCGCAGCACGATGGATTGCAGAACGATGTCGAGGCGCAGGTGTTCGCCGAGGCACCGAAGCCGCCGCTGATGATCAACATTGTCAGCATCTTTCCCGAGTTCTTTGCCGCGCCGCTGTCGATCAGCATCCCGTCACGCGCGGCCGCCGCCGGGAGTGTGATCTACAACCTCGTGGATCTGCGCAGCTTCACGCACGACAAGCATCACACCGTGGACAGTTATCCATACGGAGGCGGGCCGGGCATGGTGATGAAGCCGACGCCGTTCTTCGAGGCGGTCGAGCATCTCGGCGCGTCATCGCCAATTGTGCTGCTGTCCCCGCGCGGGCGCACGTTCACGCAGGCCGATGCGCATCGCTTTGCCGCGGGCACTGAGCTCACGCTGCTTTGCGGTCATTACAAGGATGTGGACCAGCGTGTGGCCGATCATCTCGCGACGGAGGAGCTGTCGCTCGGTGACTTCGTGCTCAGTGGCGGCGAGCCTGCAGCCCTGGCGATCGTCGATGCCGTGGCGCGGCTGCTGCCCGGCGCGATGAGCGATCACGATTCGGCGGCTACCGACTCGTTTTATGCGGGCGCCGGCGTGAGTGCGCCGAGTTACACGCGGCCCGAGGAGTATCGCGGCCATCGTGTGCCCGAGGTGCTGCTTTCGGGGCATCATGCGAAGATTGCCGAGTGGCGGCGCGTGGAAGGGGCGCGCCGCACCGAGACGCGTGGGCAGTAGCGTGCAGGCTCCATGGAGCTGGCGCGCCCGCCATGCGCCGGATGCACTGGTGCGTGCCACGCTTCGGCTCGTGCTTGCGGCAGCGGTGACGACAGCCTGCGGACGTGCGCGCGATATCGCTCCGGCTGCAGTGCGCGACAGCTTGACGGTCGGACGGGAGGTCGTGCTGGCGCCTCGTCCCATAATCCTTAACGGTGCCGGCGCGTACGTGCTCCAGGTCTGGCCGCTGGTGGTCGCGAAGGGGCGCCAGCTCGACGAGGCACGACGGATCGTGGAGCATCTGCAGGCAGACCTCGCGCCGGTGCCTGGCTTCGTCTCGGCGGCGTTGCTGGGCAGCGGTGACGGATCGAGCCTGGTGTTGCTGGCCGTGTGGCAGGACGACGGCGCCGCCGATCGCGGCATGGCGCCGCTGGCCGGGTGGCTTCGTGTGCCGGCCGATACGGCGGGCCTGCGAGGGCGCATCGGCAGCATCACGCCCGCGGTGGCCGTGCGGCGCATCGTCGGTGCCCCCCCGATGCTGGGCAACTCCTCGATGCTGCAGTTCACGCGTTACACCATGAAGCCCGGACACTCGTTCGGGGCGCTCGCGGCGCTGGCGGACAGCAACCTCGCCATGCGCGTGCTGCAGGATACGGCGGCGCAGGGCGGGGTGATAGTCGCGTCGCCGGACAGCGGGGCGCTTTACATGCTCATGCAGGCGCGCACTGCGACGGCGCTCGACCCTTTGTTGTTCGATCCGCAGCGGCTGCCGTTCTGGGCACCGTTCGCGACGCGTGAGGAGCAGTTGATGGCGGTCGTGGCACTCGTGCACCATCGATAGGCGAGGGTAGGGGTCGGCTGTGGGCGTTCCGCTCGCGGCTGGCCATTGAACCACGCGCGCACCGAGATCGACCACTACCATCCGGGACCAGCCCGGGTTAACCTTCTCGGCTCACCGAGATAACCCCAGCCGGCGCCATTGTACGCAGGCGCCCCGCAGAGCGTGATTATGCACCCGTTCATCGAGACCCAGAAAGAGTGGATGCGCGAAATTCCTCCGTTCCGCGCGGGAGACACCGTTCGTGTCAGCGTGCGCGTGAAGGAAGGGGAAAAGGAACGCCTCCAGGCCTTTGAAGGCACAGTCATCGCGCGCCGCGGCAGTGGCGTCAGCGCGACCTTCACGGTCCGCAAGATCTCGAACGGGGTCGGAGTGGAGCGCATCTTTCCTGACCACAGCCCGATGCTTGGCGAGATTCTCGTCGTGCGCCGGGGTCGTGTGCGTCGCGCCAAGCTGTACTACCTGCGCGGTGTGACGGGCAAGGCTGCCCGCATCAAGGAGCGCAAGGTTCGCGTGGTCGCCAAGGCCTGATTTTACCGGTCTGTCCCGGTGCCCGCACGGACGAGGAGCTGGGGAAGGCTCGAGGCAGCAGCGCGCAAGGATGGCCACATCCGGATCGTCGGTGTGGATGAAGTCGGACGGGGCCCCCTTGCGGGCCCCGTCGTCGCATGCGCCATTCTTCTTCCCGTGGATTGTCGCGAGATCAAGGGCGTCGGTGATTCCAAGGCGCTGTCCGCCACGGAACGCGAACGGCTTGCCACGATCATTCGCCGCACGGCAATCGCGATCGGTCTTGGTGCCGCCAGCGTCTGCGAGATCGATCGCGTGAACATCTATCAGGCCACGGCCATTGCCATGCGTCGTGCCATTGCGCGCATCCCGGCCCCGCATCACCTGCTGCTGGTGGACGGCGCGCCGTTCGCAGCACTCGGTCTGCCGCACCAGAATGTGATCAAGGGTGACGCCTGCTGCCTGAGCATCGCGTGCGCCTCGATCATTGCGAAGGTCACGCGCGACCGGCTCCTGCGTGCGCTCGATCGCCGTCACCCGGCATATGGCTGGCACACGAATGCAGGATACGGCACGCCGGGACATCTGACCGCCCTGATGGCGCACGGTGCCACGCCGCACCATCGACGTAGCTTTGCCCCGCTGCGCATCGCCGAACCCGATCTGTTCACTTCAATCAAGCCACTCGCATGAGCCCACATCCGATCTTCCGTGATGACCTTCTCGCTGGCCAGGTCGGCATCGTGACTGGAGGAGCGACGGGCATCGGTCTGGGCATCAGCACGACGCTTGCACAACTCGGCATGCACGTGGTGCTGGCGAGCCGGAAGCCGGAGAACCTGAAGGCCGCAGTCGACGGGATCGTGGCGGCGGGCGGCAAGGCGAGTGCGGTGACGGTTGATGTGCGCGATCAGGAGCGGGTGCAGGCAATGGCGAAGGAGGTGCACGACGCACACGGTCGTATCGACCTGCTCGTGAACAACGCGGCCGGCAACTTCTACGCGAAGTCAGAGACGCTGAGTGCGAATGCCTGGAAAAGCGTCATCGAAATCGATCTGTATGGCACGTTCTACTGCACGCAGGCGGTGTTTCCGTACATGAAGGCGAATGGTGGTGGTCGCGTGGTGAGCACCTCCATGACGTTGCACTACCGTGGCTGGCCGTTGATGGCGCATGCGACGGCCGCGAAAGCAGGTGTCGATGCCCTCACGAAGACGCTGGCAGTGGAGTGGGCGGAGCATGGTATCAGGGTCAATGCGATCGCACCCGGTCCCATTCCGACGGAAGGCGTTCGCAAGGCGTTCACGCCGCCGCCCGGTGCTCCGGTGCCCGACGTGTTCAGCGTGGACAAGGCAATGGAGACGTGGGCCATGGCCGCCATTCCACTGAAACGGTGGGGCACGCCCGAGGACATCGGCCAGATGGTCGCCTACCTCGCGAGCCCTGCCGGCGATTGGATCACTGGATCAATCTTTGTGATCGACGGCGGTGAGTGGCTCGCCAAGTCCAAGCCCGCCAACTAGTTGCAATGAGTGGCACGAATCTCGCTTAGAGTGTCGGTGCGCGACGAGCACCACCCCTGCCCGTCCATCACTTTCTTCCGGAGATCTGCCATGACTACCTCCTTTCGTTCTAGTCCGCTGCTGCGTGGCTCGGCATTGCTGCTGACCGGTCTGTCGATGACTGCCTGTGTCACGAGCAAGACGTTCAAGCGCGAAATCACCGCAACACGCACGGAGATCTCGACCGAGCGCACTGAGCGCCTCCGGGCCGACAGCATCCTCGGCCAGGATCTGGTTGGCCTGCGCACGGAGCTCAAGAAGGATCTCGCTGATTTGCGTACCGAATTCGACGCCAAGATCGTAGCCGCAGGCAATTCGATGAAGGTGATGCTGCCTGTCAACTTTGCATTCGATGACGCGATGGTGAAGGAAAGTGACCGTGCAGCGCTTGAGAAGTTCTCGCAGATCGCCAACAAGTACTATCCCGGTTCGGTGATCACGGTCGAAGGCTTTGCTGACCCTGCAGGATCGCAGGCGTACAATCAGCGATTGTCGCTGGCGCGTGCCGAGAATGTGAAGCGCGAGCTGGCCACGAAGGGAATGGATGCTTCGCTGATCCGCACGATGGGCTTTGGCTCGCTGCGTCAGGTTGTTCCGGGTGCCCAGAAGGATGAGCCGGGTGCAGATCGCAATCGTCGCGTAGTGTTCGTGATCGAGAGTGCTGATGCTCGCGCCACGCAGGCCACGACGACCACGAACAATCAGTAATATTGGTCGATCGTTCGCCTTTATGGATTGACGCGACTCGACGCCGATTCCGAGGTAGAGCAGGTTAGAGGAGCCGACGCGACAACGCGTCGGCTCTTCGCGTTTCAGTGTGCCGCGGGTAGCGACGACACCTTCCGGTGTGGACACGCGCGCGGCACTCGCGACGTGGGTGCGGGTATCTTCCGCGTCGACCGTCCGAATCAGAAAGCGGTATGCGGCCGGAGCGCAACGAACAGCATGGACGGCGCGGTGCCGTCGTCAGCAACTCGTCGTCAGCAACTTGTCGTCAGTCACTCCCAAGGTCCGCCGTGAAGTCCCTTTCTCTCGCGATGCATTCGCTGGCGTTCAAGGCTGCGCTTCTGTGCGCCGTCCTGATGGCGCTCACCGTCGCGGGAGTGCGACTTACTGAACGTGCCGATGCACGGCGCGCCGTTCGCATTGCGCTGGCGGATGGCGCACGGTTTGCCGATTCGCTCGCTGCTGTGGCACATGCAAAGCCGTCGGCACGGATCTCCTTTCCGGCTGCGCTCGCGCTTGGGTACTTCGCTCGGGCGGAACTTGGTCTCGGCAGCCCCTTCAGGCTCGTGGACCTTGCGCGGACGGACCCGCGACTGCCGATCGCCTGGCGTCCGCGCGTAGCGCACGGAATCCTTGCGCGGCTGTCTCGTGACTCGGCCTCGATGCGGCCGGATCCTGCCGCTTTGCACGTTGCGATGGTCGCGGATAGTGGCGCCGGAACGGCGCTGTTGCAGGTCGTGGACAGCGTCATGGAGTTCGAGGGCGACTCGCCGCTGGCCCTTGACGCCATGCGCATTGCAGCAGCACAGGCCAACGCTCGGGGTATTGTCCGGCAGGGCGTGGTGCCGCTGCTTGACGCGGCAGCCTTGCTTGCCTTCGATCGCGTCCGCGCGCGTCGCGATCTCGAGCGCGCGATCGTGGCTGCATCGCGCAACGATGGCGACCTGCTGCAGATCATCGCACTCTGGCGCGCGGAACGCCGGTTCGCTGTGGAGCGGCCGCTGTTGGCCGAGACGGCCCCATCGTCGCGCCGAGTCGCGTCGCGCGTGCCGTTGATGCTCGCAGCGATCGAGGCGGCTGCGCAGACGCGGCACCGCGATGTCGCGTCCGGCGCAGTGCCGGCCTTGCCAGCGAATGCGGCTCGTGCGCTCTCGATGCTCATCAGTGTCCGGCAGCGCCCGCCGCAGCCGCAGGTCAAGCTGGGCGTACTGGACGCCCGCATCGTCGCCGCCGATCGGGACATGGCGTTGTCTCCGCTCATTTCGCGCCTGCTGCAAGCGGCAACGAACGAGGAGACGCTGGTCATCACGCTGTCGAATGCTGCCGGCGATTCGCTGCAGGCTCCGATGGCCGCGGCTGCGGCGTTGCTGGCCGCGCAAGGCCTGCGCACACTCGCGCAGGAGGTTGTTTTCCATCCCGGCACGCTCGTCCTGCGTCCCGAGCAGGTCGTCGAGCGCCTTGGTCTTGCATCGCTCACGTTCGGCAAGGACGCGCCTGCCAGTTGGCGCCCGTTCTATGCTCGCGAGTTCGCCTTAGCGGTCGATGCACTGCGCGATGTGTTTCCGCGCGCCAGCTTCGTGGGATTGAACGTGCACATTGGCGACACGGTGCACTCCGGCGCGCTCGCGATGCACGACCCACGCAGCCGCACACTGAGCCTGCCGCTGGCAACAGGGTTCGGTGCGATCGGGCATGAACTGATGCACGACCTGGACTGGCAGGCGGCTCGCGACGACGCCAATCGACTCGGCACGTATGCCACCGACAACGCCTGGCGCGGTTCCCGTTCGCAGCCTATCGCGGCCACCCTCGCGAGACTCGCGGAGTTCGTGCCGGCGAGCAACGTCAGCACCGCCTTCAACAAGGAGGCGCGGCGACCGGCGGAACTGCTGGCTCGTGGCGCAGACTGGTTCCTGGCCAGCGCACTGGCGAGGCAGGGGAGGGTGAATGGCGCACTGAGTTCCGTGCAGGATGGTTGGATTCGCGGGTACGCATCAGCCGCCGGACCAGTGGCATTCGGTGACCACGCAGCCGCGCTGGCTGCGCTCTTCGATGCGATGCCAACGCTTGCGGTTCGTGCGGCCATGAGACCGCGGAGCGACGCCGAGCGGGAGCCGGACATCGGCACGATTGCGCGGGCCGTCTGGTTCGCACCGCTGCCATCGGCCGCGATCCTGAATCTGTCGCAGTCGCGGGTGCTGGTACCATTGCCGCGTGGACCCTCATGCTCACCTGTCGCACGGCTGCGGCTGGCACCGGTGCTCGGCACAGCTCGTGAGGTCGCGCGCGGCTTCCTCGAGCCCAGGATCGTGCGCGGAATGCAACGTTGGGCGCGTGCCGCCGACACTGCGCAACTGTCCGCCGATGCGTCACTGCTGCGTCTTGCACTGCTCGGTGCCCCCATGAATCCGGCGGTGATCGACTCGGCGCGGCAGAAGTGGGAACTCGCCGCCTGGCGTTCGCTCCCATGTCTGGCGGCCTGACCCTTTAGTTTCAGGCAATGCCACGGCTCCTGATCGCGCTCGTCACCATCCTGACCCTGATTCCCGTCACGTTGCTCGTGCCGGGGCTGTACGAACTGGTGCAGGTGGCGCACGGGGGCAGCGCATCGGCGGCACACGCGTTCATGACGGTGAACATGCTGAGCGGCATCATCGCGGTGCCGCTGGTCATGCGCTGGCAGCGCAAGGTCGGCAGTGTGCGGCAGTGGGTTGCCGCGCTGCTCGCGATGGATGCGGTGGTGTTCCTGGCCATGCATGAGGCGCCCTCGTTGTCGGCACTCTTCGCGCTGCGTGTACTGGACGGGGCACTGCACCTGCCGGCGATCACGCTGCTGATGGTCGCGGCGAACCGGTTGGCCGGTGAACGTCGCGGTGCCTCATTAGGACTGCTCGGCTCGAGCCTGATGATCGGCGTCGCGATCGGCTCGCCGCTGGGCGGTTGGCTGGTGGACAGCGGAGCCGGCGTCGTCTACCTCGTTGGTTCGGGCGTGTTCGTACTGGCAGCGCTGATTGCGCTGGGCATCTCGCTTCCACGTGCCGAACAGACGCGCACCCCGAGCCGCAGCTACGACTGGAACACCAAGATCGAACTGGCGTGGGTGCCGCTGGCCTATGCGTTCATGGACCGGTTCGTGATCGGCGTGTTCGTCAGCACGTTCACGCTGTTTCTTGGCGAAGTGCACCGCGCGACTGGTGCGCAGCGCGGGCTGCTGATGGCGTTGTTCCTCGTACCGTTCGCGCTGCTCTGCTGGCCGGCAGGGAAGCTTGCAGACCGCATCGGCTGGTACAAGCCGCTGGTGATCAGCAATGTGCTGTTCGGCGTGGTGTTCGCCATGTATGCCCGCGTGCCCCTCGCCGTGCTGCCGGCGCTGATGGTGCTGAGCGGCGTCCTGAGCGCACTGATGTTCGCGCCCAACCTGCTGCTGACCAGCGAGGTGGCGCGTCGTGCCGGCGACGGCATCTTCGGCGCGTTCCAGATCGCGGGCTCCGTCGGTTTTCTAATCGGCCCGGCCTTTGGCGGTGTGCTGGTCGCAGCACTGCGCGACGATTCGGGCGCGGTGCAGTACGGTCAGATTTTCACGCTGGTGGGCGCGCTGGAAGTGGTGCTGGCGCTGGCGAGCGCCGTGGCACTCGGTCGCCTGCTACGGCGCCGCGAGCTGGCGCCCCGTGCGACGGTCGACGCTGCCCACCTGGCGGGCGCAGCGAAAGCCTGAACTGAGGTTTTCGATCGGCGAGCGCGCATGCTGTCTGAGGGCGCACGCATCGTGCTGAAAATGCAGCAGTGCTTCGATGACGCGTCTGCGCTGATTGCGAAGCGCGTGGTCGAACTGCGCGGCGTATCGCTGGTGCGACGTCGAACCATGTCCCGAGTGGGGATCGAACCCACGACCTACAGATTAAAAGTCTGCTGCTCTACCAGCTGAGCTATCGGGACGAACTTTCACCTAATCTACGTCAGCCGAGGTGCGACTGCCGCCCCGTCATGCCCAGGTGGCCCAGCCGCTCACGCGATACTGTGCCCAGGCGAGTGTCTCGTACACGAGCCGCTGCATGACAAGAATGCGGTCGCCAGCCGAGCGTGCCGGCCATGCTGCCGGCCGCCACGGTGCCACTACGCAGGTGACCGCGAGGCCCATGCCCTCCACCGTGGCGCAGGCTCGACGCGAGTGCATGGGCGAAGTGACCACTGCCACTCGTTTCCAGCGCTGCTGAAAGGCGCGCCGCGACAGTCGCACCGCCTCGTCGCGTGTGGAATACACGGAATCGATCCACTCGACGGGACCGCTGGCCGGTACCATCGCGATCAGCGACTGCTGGTCGGTGACCGACGATGCGCTGCCGATGCGCTGGTCGACGCGGACGATGCTCACCAGCAGCGGCAGCGCCGGCCGACGCGCGCGGAGCGCGATGCCGGTGAGCAGTCGGTCGATCACTTCACCCGTCAGCAGCCCGGCGGAATTGACGCTGCCGGAAAAGACGAACACCGCATCCACGCGCTCGAGATCCACGCGGTCGTTGCGCACGAACGGCTGCGCGAGCCGCGGCACGATGGGCGACCAGATGCCCACGGCGGCGGCAATCATCATGACGACCGCAAGCGCGATCATCGGCTTCAGCAGCCAGCGTCCCAGCAACGCGCCGATCACGATGGCGACAGGAATCGACATGGGACGAGAAAAACCCAATGCACTCGGAAGGCCGACGAGCCATGACGTTGCAAGGATCAGCAGGGCGACGGCCACCCCCAGCAGCGGCGCTTGCACATGCTGCGTCAGCTTCGCAGTGGAAATCATGCAGGCAATCTATGCCGCGCGGATGGCGTCACCACGCAGGTCAGTCGCCTGGCAGCATCACCCACAGGGGCGGTCGCCCGACGTTGCAGTGCACCGCGCGCGACAGGCCACCAAGACCGGCCCAGCTCAGGTACAGCATCATGCGCGTGGCATGCCACGCCGCAGGCGAGCTGACTGCTGCACCGGAGGCTGCGAGGGCGCGCAGTCGTGCCCCTCGCGACGGCACCGGATGAAAGACCGTCTCGACGCGCGCGTCGCGCTCGCCTTCATCATCCTGCCACTGATCAAGCATCGTGATGGTGGCTCCCACCAGGGCGCGATCATGCGTGTGTGCTGCAACCGCGTCGGCAGCCAGCACTGCCGGACGTGACAGCGACGGCAGCAGCAGCACGCCGAGGAACGACCAGAGGGTGAACCATGCCATCATCGACACGAAGCCGGCCGCCGTCACCAGGTCTGCGTGCGGTGCGGACGACGCGAGCACGAAGCCGACGGTGTTCCAGGCCACGGCCACCAGCACGCCACGTCGGCGCAGGCCTGCATCGCGCACCGCGGCGCGGCGTTTGAGCGCAACGACCAGCTGCTCGGGCGACAGCAGTTCGATCCAGTGCAACGGAACCCAGAGTCGCCTGGCTTCGACGCCCGTCCACCCGCCGACGAACGACGGATCATTTCCGCGAACCTGTCGCACCTCATCCGCCGACAGGCCCGCCTGCTGCGCTGCCGCCGCCAAGTTGACCGACGTCGCCTGAACGTGCACCCCGCCAACCAGCCACGCGATGAGTCCCTGCCGGCTGAGCAGAATCACCTGCAGTAGCAGGAACACGAGCATCGCGTACGTCAGGCCGAACTGCTGCGCCGTCCGCAGAAGCAGCGCCGCCGCGAGGGTGAACCAGAGCCACTGCACCGCCACGCCACGCAGCCATGACGCGATCCAGCGCAGCACACCGGGCGTCTCGCGCACGACCACCAATCCGCCCAGGATGTCCACGGGAATGAGCAGTGCGGCGTGCAGCATCCAGGCGAGCGCGATCCACGACAGCGCGGATCCGTAGGTCTGGTCTGCGAGCGGATGCATGAGACGATGCGGCAGGTCAAACGCCACGGTGGCGGTGCAGAGCAGCACCGTGCCGCCCACCCCCGTGATGCCAAGCCAGAGACGCTGGCGTGCGTAGGTCATGTGCAGCATGTCGTCGAGAGGAATGGAACGCGCCGCAGCTTACACCGACGCGACGTGCGCGGCGGTCATCACACGCCCGGCGAGTGCGATGCCGCTGAGCAGCGCGCCCTCGACGCGCGGCCCGCCGCACCAGTCGCCGCCTGCGCCAAGTCCAAGTGCGGCGTCGTGCAATGCCGCATCGGCCGTGACCGGATCGGGCAGTGCGTAAAGCCAGCGATGCGCCACGGCATGCACGGGCGTCGGTGTGCTGCCGATGACCTGGTGGAACGCGCGCACCATTGCGTCGGCAATCTCTGCGCGCTCGGCATCGCGATGTGCCTCGCTCCACGCGCGCGTTGCATGCAGCACCCACGTCTCGTCGGCGCCACGTCCCGGCTTGCTCGCGTCGCGGCTGATCCAGCTCAGCACGGGATCGTCGTTGACGAACGCGCCATCATAGGCGAACTCGGGACGCTCGGCGAATACCAGCATCGTGGCGGCCGTTGCATGCACCACGGCGGTCGCGGCGATGGACGCCAGTGTCGGCGCGACCGGTTCGAGCAGCGCTTGTGCCTGCGGCGCGGGCACGCAGGCCAGCACCGTGTCGAACACGCCGAGGTCTGCGCCGGTGTCGGCGACCAGACGCCACTGGCGTCCTTCGCGCTGGATCTTCGCGACCTGTGTCTCGAGCTTCACCGTGAGGTCAGCCGCGAGATGGCCACCAATCGCATGCATGCCCGGCACACCGACGAGGCGGCGGACACCGGTTTTCGCCGGCGTCCATTCTCCGTTCTCGCGCACGCCAAGTGTGCCCTGCCACGGCGCGATGAGGCCTTGCTGCTGCCACGCATGGATCAGCGGGTGCAGCCGACGATCACGGATCGTGAAGTACTGCGCGCCATGATCGAAGCGCCACACACCGTCGCGGCGCGTGGCAGATCGGCCGCCATGGCCGCGCGACTTCTCGAACACCGTGACGTCGATGTCATGATCGGCGAGCGTCCGCGCGCAGGTGAGCCCGGCGAGTCCTGCGCCGATGACGGCCACTTTCTTCGGTCGTGGAAAGGCGCGGCGAGTCACGTGTCGCGTGTACTTGTCCACATTGATGCGTTCCGCCTGATCGTCCGTGGCGCGACCCCGCACTGTGCCGAGCACCGCGTTCGGCGGTGTGAACGGCCGGTCGAATTGGCCCAGGCACCAGAGCAGGCCACCGTACGACGACGGGTCGCGCCCGTCGAGCGCGTAGCGGTGATTGAGGTCGATGGACATCGCGAGGGCCTGCGCCGCATCGCGTGTGTATCCGGCGAATGCCTTGCCCCACGTCATCCGCACGTTGTTGTGGATCTCGCCATGAGCCAGCAGCGAATGCTGCATCGCGTTCCAGAATGCATCGCCCGTGCGGCCGCGAGCCATGTGCTCCCAATCGTACAGTTCGCGCGCGTCGCCTTCATGCTCACGCAGCGTGGCGCGAGCCCATGCTGGCAACGCATTGACGGTTGCATGGTCGGGGCGATGATGACAGAAGGTGTACGCGAGTTCGCGCCACACGAGCAGCTCGTCGAGCCACTTGGTTGCGCCTTCGCTGTGCAGCACCGCCGCGTCGCGTGCGAGCCGCAGCGGCGACACCATGCCATAGTGCAGGTAAGCCGACATGCGTCCCACGCCATCGCCGCGCGTGGGGTCGTTGCGCGTCCGATCGTACCGGTCGATACGACCCGATTCCACGAACTCCGTCCAGCGCGCGTACCCGGCGCTCGAACCGCCGCGCGTGTCGTCCACCGGCCCGACTGCGTGATCGATTCGGCAGGTGGCGATGAGCGCCACAAGATCGGCCGTGGCAAGATCGATGGGCGTGAACGGCAGTTCCGGTACGGACGCCGGTCCGTCATGGCGCACCTCAGCCCACCGCGCGCCGATGCGCGCGCGGCGCAGCGGCGCCGTGGCGTCGCGATAGGCGAAGGCCCGGTCGTAGGCCTTAGTCGTGAGCGTGACCGGCACGACGCAGGCCGTGTCCACCTGCCAGAGCGGGACGGTAATCGCCGCTCTGAGCGACTCGGTCCAGTCGCGGAGCGGCGCAACAGGCATCAGCTCGGTGACCACAAGCGCTGCGCGTCGGGCGAGCGTCTGTAGATGCGGACCGCGGTGCCCCTCGCGTTCAAGGTGAAATGCCGTTCCTATCTGCCGTTTGCCAAGCTCCGCGGCGAAATCGCGCGCGCCCTCGAGAATGAACATGTGATGTCGGTCGCTGGCGTACGGATACACCTCCGACAGCGCATGGTAGACGAAGATCGGTACGCCCAGTGCGGCCGCGGTGACGAGGGCGACATCGAGTGCCGGATTCTCGTGGGCGCGTACGGCGGTGCGCGCCCAGTAGAGGACGAACTCACCGGTGCCAGCATCGGGAAGAGCGGCACCGCGCTCGACACGCTCGGCGAGGTGCCTCGGGAGCAGGGCTTCTATTTCGGACACGACAGTCGGCATGGAGGTGTTTTCATGTGCGACGGCACATTACTTGTGAGGGAGAAGCTGACAGCACGTGTGTTCCGTTCCAGATCAGCCGACGGACGTCGTGGCCCCGGGTCGGGTCGCACGCAGGCAGACCCGAGAGATGCATGAATTCCGCAGAGCAGATCCGCGTCGTCATCGTTGACGAGCATGCGCTCGTGAGGGCGGGACTGCGCGCATTGCTGGCCGGGGCGCCCGAGGTGAACGTCGTGGCCGATGCGGCCGATGCAAGCGAGGCTGTGGCGCTGGTACGTCAGACGCAGGCGCAGGTCCTGATCACCGACCGACCGCTGGGCGACGAAGACGGGCAGGCCATCGCGGAACTGGTGACGAGTGCGATGATCCACACCAACCTGCTGGTGCTCACCTCGGCCTCCTCGCCGACGACGCTCGAGTCGTTGCTGATCGCCGGTGCACGCGGATATCTCACACGTACCGCTGGCGAGAACGAGCTGATCGAGGCAGTGCGAACCGTCGCACGCGGGGCGCAGTACAGATGCCCGGCAGGCGCTGCACGCGTGTCCGACGCCGCGCGTATTCCGGTCGCGGATGGGGAGCGTCGGCAATTCGAGCGACTCACCGAGCGCGAGCGCGAAGTCCTGATTGGCACGGCTCATGGATACACGGCGCCAGAAATCGGCAGCCGCCTGAGCATCAGCGCGAAAACCGTGGACACGTACAAGCAGCGGATCCAGGAGAAGCTCGGTCTGCATCACCGTTCCGATTACGTGCGACTGGTCGTGAAGCTGCGCCTGATGGAAGCGCGCTGAACCGTATTGTTGCGGCTGAACGCGTGCCATGGTGAACGATTGTAGGTTCCACATTTCGCCGATTGTTTCTCTCTTGACGTCACTTCCACATGCCGATTTCGATCCGTTCGCTCACGGCCGATGAGTGCCAGGCGCTGCTCAGCGCGCACCGCGTGGGCCGGCTGGCGTATGCATACAAGCAGCGTGTGGACATCGAGCCGCTGCATTACGTAGCCGATGGCGAATGGCTGTACCTGCGCACCGCGCATGGCACGAAATTGTCCATGTTGCTGCACCAGCCCTGGGTGGCGCTGGAGGTGGATGAGGTGCATGGCATGTTCGATTGGCAGAGCGTGGTCGTGCACGGCAGCGTGCAGCTGCTGGATCCATCGGAAGGCGTCGACAGCCGCGCACTGTGGGATCATGCTGTCGCCACCTTCCGCCGGATCGTCCCGCAGGCGTTTGCCGCCGGCGATCCGACGCCCAATCGTGACGTGATGCTCCGAGTGCACATGTCGCATGTGGAAGGCCGCCAGGCGGCCGAAGCGAACGACTGAGCAGACTGCACCACATACTGTATGCACCGCCGCAGAATTGCCGATGTGCGTCGCGGTGTGAGCTGCTGGTGGTCGAGGGCGCGAAAGACCTCTGGCGCCTCGATCAGTTTCTCCAGACCGCCGGTGTGTCGCGCTCCCTCGTGCTGCTCAGGTCGACGCACGGCTCTGCGGTGCCCTCCGAGTGGAAGGACCCGGGCTTCTGGCGGCAGTGGGACACGGTCTACCTAGGACACGATACCGACGCACAGGGCGACGCCATTGCGCTGTCGGTGACGGAGCTGGCGGGCCGTGATGTGCTGCGCGTGCGCCTGCCCTTGGCGCCGAGCGAAGGACAGGACTGGACCGACTGGCTGAACGCCGCCCTGCGGACAGAGGAGGCGTTTGTGCGTGTTCTCGACACGGCAGCGCCGGCAAGCCTGCCGGTGCCAGTGAGCGAGGGAGCCGCATCTCCAGCCCCGTCGCCCGAAATGGGTGGTGGCCCCGCGCGCATCAGCTACGACCCGGTCGACATCGCGAGTGCGTCTCGCTGCGGGCATCTGTACTACGCGACCGAGACATTCGTGCGCGGAGAGGGCACCGAGTACCTGGAACGGTGGTCGTCCGCAGTGACCGCATCATGCACCGTGCAAAGCGGAGCAAGGTGCCGCAGGACGTCTACGAGAGTCGCGCGGTGATTCGCCTCGTGCCTGACGGCGCGCTGCTGGAGCGTCACGGCCCCATCGAGCTTCGCGACATGGCGTTGGAAGGGCATCCAGGAGTTCCTGCAGGGCACGCGGCCACCACGAGCATCTGCGCGACGTCCTGCGCGATGTGGAGGGGCATCAGCGCGCCGCAGTGTGGCTGCCGTACGAGACCGACTACACGCTGCTCGTTGCGGTGGTGGTGTTGACGTACCTTCAGGCCGTATTCAGCGCGGGGCACCCCTGCTTCTGGTCACCGGGCCGAAGGGCACCGGCAAGACGGCGCTGGGACGGGCCATGCATGCGCTCTGCGCGAACTCGAGTCTCATCGATCAGGCGAGCGCAGCGACCATCGCTCGCCTGATCGACCAGAGCCGCGGCCATCGTGTGGCGCTCCGTCAGCAGGCCGTCATCCACCCCTTCCGACGGGGTGCGCCGACCGATGTCCTCGCCCGCAACCCCGCTACAGTGGGAAAAACGGCGAAATCAGGGGTCTGAATAGATGAGCCCTATAGCACGCGAAGTGATACCATGAGCCCAAACAACCGAAGCGCCATTACACCAAGTTACCGCGGTGGCTAGCCCGGATTTCTCACCACAGGTGCGCATTGGGCGGCCAGGGGTGATTTGAGTCGTCATGATGCGACTGCGCAGCGTCGCGACGCCGTGCGGTGCCT
>JACMPK010000156.1 GCA_014377535.1 Gemmatimonadaceae bacterium | reverse complement strand
GCTTTTCGAAGCCGTCCTGCTTGCCTTGCAGACCATCCGCACGCAGAAGCTGAAGAGCTTCTTCACGATGATCGGCGTCTGCATCGGCGTCACGTTCCTCATCGCCGTCGTCAGCATCGTCGAGGGCATGAGCAAGTACATGCAGGACGATCTCGTGGGCAAGCTGCTCGCGGTGAACACCTTTGAGGTCCGGAGCCGGCCGAACGTGAACATCGGCGGCACGACCGAGGAACAGTGGCGCGAATACCAGCGCCGACCGCGCCTGATGGAATCCGACGTGCCGGCAATCGTGAAGGACCTGCCAGCCGGCATTCTCTGGGCACCCATGAGCTCCGACGGCGGCGTGACGGCAACGACGCTCACCGGCAGGCCGAAGGGCGTGAACGCGGTGAACACCACACGCAACTACTTCGAGATCAAGAAGATCGGCGTCAGTGCGGGCCGCGTCTTCTCGCCGCAGGAAGATGCAATGGGATCATTGGTCGTCGTGATCGGCGAGGACGTGAAGGAGCACTTCTTCCCGCAGGGCGATCCATTGGGCAAAGAGCTGCGCCTGGGCAACCTGCCGTACATCGTGATCGGCGTGGCCGAAAGCCAGGGCAGCGCGCTGGGCATGTCGTTCGACAAGTTCGTCGTCGCGCCGTACAACTCGCCGCTCCGTCGCCTCACCAATCGCCAGAAGGGTGTGATCGATGCGGTGATGGTGAAGAGCCCGACGGAAGTGATCATGAACTCCACCATGGAGGACGTGCGCGAGGTGATGCGGTCCGTCCGCAAGTTGCGACCGAGCCAGAAAGACAACTTCGTGCTCGAGACGTCCAGCTCCGCGCTCAGCTTCTTCAATAAGATCAAGCAATACCTGGTGCTCGCCGGCGTGGTGCTGCCAGCCATCGGTCTCATCGTCGGTGCGATCGTCATCATGAACATCATGCTGGTGGCGGTTGCCGAGCGGACGCGCGAGATCGGCGTGCGCAAGTCACTCGGCGCGCGTCGGCGCGATATCATGGCGCAGTTCCTGGTGGAGTCCACCACGTTGTCGATTTTCGGCGCCATGGTGGGCGTGGCACTGGGTGCCGTGCTTGCCAAGGCCATTTCCGCACTCACCCCGCTGCCGGCGTCGGTCGCGCTCTGGTCGGTGATCGTCGCCGTGCTCGTCGGTGCCGGCGTCGGCATCATCGCGGGTGTCTATCCCGCCTCGCGTGCCAGCCGGCTCGATCCGGTCGTCGCCCTTCGTTCGGAGTGATCGCATGTCACTGAGGACCACCATCAGCGGCACGGTCGAAGGTATCGGCATCGCGCTCGACTCGATCCGCGCGAACAAGGTGCGCGCGGGCCTCACGATCCTCGGCGTGTCGGTTGGCGTGTTCGTGGTCGTCGCGATCGGTGCGATGATCACGGGCATCAACAACGCAGTCACGCGCGACATCGCCGCAGCCGGCCCGAACACGTTTTACGTCTCCCGTGCCCCGATCAGCTTCGAGGCGTGCGATGGCTCAGACGACACCTGCAAGTGGCGCCGGAATCCACGCCTGACGGTCGCCGAAGCGGAGTCGTTCCGCGAGCTGCAGTCGGTACGTTCCGTCGTCACGCAGATCAACACGAATGCCAGCGCACGCTACCGAAGCTCGTTCCTCTCGTCCGTCGGCGTGCAGGCGTTCAGCACCGACTGGTTGATGGTGGATGGTGGCACCATCGCCACCGGTCGATCATGGACCGACGCCGAGAACAATTCAGGCGCACACGTCGTGGTGCTGAACAAGAAGATCGCCGAGTCGCTGTTCGGCGACAGCGATCCGCTCGGCAAGCAGATCAGCGTCGGCGACGTCCCGTTCGACGTCATCGGCACGTACGACAAGCCGCTCAACCCGCTCGGTGGTGACAATGATGCGGTGGTCTACATGCCGATGCAGGCTGCCATCACGGCGTTGAATGCCCAGACACGCTGGGTGAACATCTCGGTGCGCCCGCGAGACGGCGTGGCACGCGATCAGGCGATCGACGACGTCACCGCATCGCTTCGCGGCCGACGGCGCCTCCGCCCGAGCACGGAGAACAACTTTGCCATCATCACGCAGGACAAGATCCTCGAGACCTACGACAAGATCGTCGGCACCTTCTTCATCGTGATGCTGTCGCTCTCGGCCGTCGGGCTGCTCGTTGGTGGCGTCGGGGTCATCGCCATCATGATGATCAGTGTCACCGAACGCACCCGCGAGATTGGCGTCCGGAAGGCACTCGGCGCGACGGCCGGACTCATTCTCTGGCAGTTTCTGGTGGAAGCGGCCACCCTCACGGGCATCGGCGGTGCGATCGGCCTCGGACTCGGCGCGCTTGTCGCGCTGGTGGTGCGCAACGTCTTGCCGATACCGGCCGAGATTCCGCTGATGAGTGTCGTGGCGGCCATCGGCGGCAGCATTTTCACCGGTGTGCTGTTCGGAATCATCCCGGCATTCCGCGCGGCTCGCCTCGATCCCGTGGTGGCGCTGCGCTACGAGTAGAACCCCATCGTGTGACGACTCGCGGGCCGGCGGTGCAGCAGGTGCGCCGCCGGTCCGCGCTGCATCTGCGGCACGCTGATCCACGCCATGACGAGCCAGCAACGATGCTGCGTCGAACCCGTGCGCGGCACAGTCCCGCTATGTTTCGGGGTGCGCCCGAGCGATGTCATCCTGACGGCCTTCACGCAGCTTCGCGCGAACAAGTTCCGCGCGTTCTTCACGCTGCTGGGCATCATGGTATCCGTGGCGTTTCTCGTCGCGGTGATCGCGATCATCCAGGGCATGAACGCCTACGTCAGCGAGCAGGTCGCAGGCTCGCTCATCGGCAAGGACGTTTTTCAGGTCCGGCGTGGTCCCATTTCGCTCGGCCTGATCGACGACGAGGCGCTGCGAAAGATCCAGAAGCGTCCGCGCATCACGCTGCGTGATGCCGCCGTGCTGGAGGCGGCCCTGCCCGAAGCGGCCGCCATCAGCCTGCAATCGGGATGGCCCACTCCGCTGGCCGACGTGCAGTGGCGCGAACGCGAAGTCGGCAGCGTGACGATCTTCGGCGTCACAGCGCCCTTCCAGCGCGTGCAGGACTACGCCTTCGAATCCGGGCAGCCGCTCACCGAACTGGATGTCCGCGAACGCCGACGCGTGGTGGTGATCGGCAACGACATTGCGAAGAACCTCTTCGATGGTGTGGATCCCGTCGGGCAGACCATCCGCATCAAGGGCCAGCAGTTCACGATCGCTGGTGTGGTGGCTCCAAAGGGACGCGTGCTGGGGCAGAGCTTCGACGGGTTCATCCTGATGCCGATTCCCGCGTTCGAGGCGCTCTACGGTCGTCGGCTCACGACGACCATCAGCGTCAAGATGGCCGATCCGGGCGCGATTCCGGCGGCGAGGGAGCGCGCGCAGGAAGCCATGCGACTCGCCCATCGCCTGCGTCCCGCCGAGGGCGACGACTTCAGCATCGAGACCGCTGACGCGCTCGTGGATTTCTGGAAGAAGCTCACGAAAACGCTGTTCTCGATCATCCCGGCGGTCGTGGCCATTGGCATCGTGGTCGGCGGCGTGGTGATCATGAACATCATGCTGATGGCCGTGACCGAGCGCACACGGGAGATCGGAATCCGCATGGCGGTCGGCGCCACACGGATGGACATCCGCAAACAGTTCCTGGCGGAGTCGGTCGCGGTGTCGGCACTTGGCGGCCTGCTGGGCCTCGCACTCGGTGCCCTGCTTGCGTGGCTCGTGAGCACGTTCTCGCCGCTGCCGGCACGCGTCACGCCATGGTCCATCGGCGTTGCGCTGGCACTGGGCGCGAGCGTGGGCGTGCTGTTCGGCGTGTATCCAGCGGCACGCGCCTCACAGCTCGACCCCATTGATGCACTGCGCGCCGAGTAGATGAAAATCGTACGACTGGTCGCACAGATTGGGCAGAATGTGGCGGTGGCACTCACGGCGCTGCGCGCCAGCAAGCTCCGCTCGGCGTTGACGATCCTCGGGGTGGTCATCGGCGTCTCCACCGTGATGACGATGGCGAGCCTCGTGCAGGGCATCCGCGACCAGATCGTGCGCACCATCGAGATCGCCGGACCGACCACGTTCTATGTGCTCAAGGTGTTCTCGCAGACCCCGGTGAACCCGGACCGGCTGCCGAAGTACATCCGCATCAGGCCCAACCTCTCGGAAGCCGAAGCGGACCGCATCCGCCAGCTGCCCGGCATTCTGTACGCCTCGCTCTGGGGCCAGTCCATCGCGCGGGTGGAGTACGAGGGTTCGCGTACGCAGAACGTCGCGATATTTGGCGCCGATGAGGGCTTCACCATCATTCAGGGCGGCGAACTGTCGGCCGGCCGCTGGTTCACGCGCGCAGAAGTTACCGGCGGCGATGCGGTGGTCGTGCTGCGTGACGCGATTGCCGACAAGGTGTTCGGACGTGTCAATCCGCTGGGCAAGCTCGTGCGCGTGGGTGGACGCCCCGCGCGCGTGATCGGCGTCTATGTGCAGCCCGGCAACATCTTCTCGCCGCCCGGCTCCGAGATCGGCGGCATCGTGCCGTTTCGCATGCTCGATACACAGTTTCGCATCGACAAGACGAACGGGCTCTGGATTCCGGTCAAGCCGCGGCCCGGCATCAGCGTCTTCGATGCGCAGTCGGCCGTGACGGTCACGCTGCGCATTGGCCGGAAGCTGCGTCCAGCTGACAAGAACACCTTCGACCTCGTGACGCAGGATCAGGTGCTGGACACCTTCAACAGCCTGACCAGCGTGTTCTTCCTCGTGCTGATCGTGCTCTCGAGTGTTGCGCTGCTCGTGGGCGGCATCGGCGTCATGGCGATCATGATGGTGTCCGTCACCGATCGCACGAAGGAGATCGGCCTGCGCAAGGCAGTCGGTGCGACGACGGGCGACATCCGCCTGCAGTTCCTCGTGGAAGCAGCGACCCTGACGTGTATCGGCGGCATCATCGGCGTGCTGACCGGCGCGGCGCTCGGCAAGCTCGCAACCCTGCTGCTCGACATCACCACGGCATTCCCGGTCACGCTGACGATCATCGCGGTCACGTCATCGATCGTCATCGGCATTGTGTTCGGCCTGATCCCGGCGAATCGCGCCGCTCGACTCGACCCGGTCGAGGCGCTGCGATACGAATGACGCCGCACGCAGCGCCGCTGCGTCAGTAGCCGCGCACCTTGAGAAACACTTCCCAGAGCGGCGCGTCGCTGTGCACGGCCAGCAGCATGTATTCCAGCGCCGCAAGCGCGATCAGCATCGCCAGCAGCGCTCTCCCCTGCCGCAGGAACGCATTGTTCGCCTGCCAGCCACGCCACCAGAAGATCAGCGCAATGCCGACGGCAGCGAAAAACGACACCGGTAAAAAGCCTGTGTTCTCCGCTGGGCCGTAATACGAGAGCAGGAACTGCAGGTGCGGCGGCAGGAAACGCGCACCGGGGTTCGCGACGCCGACGAAGATGTTCAGCTTCGCGACCTGCAGCACTGCCCAGTATGTCGCAAGCGCCGCAAAGGCGAGCCGATTCGGTGCGCGCCGTACATGCAGCCAGACGACCGCGAGCACCAGCACGCAAAGCAGTTCATGCCAGAGCAGCGAAACGATCGCCTCCAGCGCGCGCAGCAGGCTGGCGTCACCCGGGATCGACGCGACTTGCCCGGGACCCACGATCCAGCCGCCGTACAGGCCGACGTTGATCCACATCCAGATCGCCGTCGCCGCCAGGAAGGTGCGGCGCGCGGACGCCGCCGTGCGCTCCATCCGCTGCACGTGGATCACGTAGGTCGCATAGATCGCGATGCCGGTGGACAGCAGCCACGCCGCGAAGCGCGTCCACTCGTTCCGCTGCAGCGCGACGATCACGCCGGTCACCAGCCACCAGAACCCGACGACGGCAAGCGTGCCCTTGCCCACCGCGCCCCAGTGCTCGTGCCACCAGGTCGCCCACGGTCCGCTGACCTTCGGCGCGTCGCCGCCATGCGCCGTCGGCCCGACCGTCGTCACCGACACGTCCTGCGGTGCGGTCATGCAGTCTCTCGCGCAAGCGCGACGGCACCCGCAATGGCGCGCGCGTCCACGACCGGCAGCGGCACGTACCGCGCGCCCAGTGCCTCCGCCACGCGACGGGCCATGGGCTCCGGACGCGGCGAGGTGTCGATCAACACCGACGACAGGTTGCTCGCGCGGAACTGCGACGCCGCATCCAGCGCATCGCGCATCGATTCGACGCGCCCACCCTTGCCGTCGCGCGCGACGTTCGCACGCCCGTCCGTGAGAAACACGATCACCGGCAGCGTACCGGCGCGACGTGCCGCCACACCCGCCGTGATCGCCGTGTCGATCGCCATCGCGAGCGGCGTCCCGCCACCGCCCGGCAACGACGCGAGCAGCTTCCGGGCGCGCGCGAGGGCACGCGTCGGCGGCAGCAGCACATCCGCCGTGGTGCCGCGGAAGGCGATCAGCGAGACGCGATCACGCCGCGCATAACTCTCCGCCAGCAGCGCCTCGACGGCGCCCTTCGCCTCGCCAAGCCGCTGCGCCGCCGCGGAGCCCGACGCATCGACGACGAAGATCACCGACGTGCCCGCTCGCTCCACATATCGGCGGATGCGGAAATCATCGCGCTCCACGATCAATGAACGGACCGGCACGTCGCCCGCGAAACGTGCCCGCGCACGGGCGCGCTGCCAAGGCGCAGCGGCGCGCAGCGTCTCCAGCACATGCAGGCGACGCACGCCGTCAGGCTTCCCGCGCCGTGCGGCCACTTGTCGTCCGCGAGTCCAGCTCTCCTTCTCCGCGCCAGCGCGGCCACGCTCCTGGCTGGGGCGCTGCGCACGCGCGAGCAGCTCGGCCAGCAGCTCCGGTGGAATCGCGGCAGCGACGGCGTCCACCAGCCGGTCTTCCATCGGTCGATCCTCAGGCGCGTCAGGCGGCGTGTCGGACGACGTTGCCTCGGGTGGCGACTGTTCCGGGGGTGCAGCCTCTTCCTGCGGCTCGTCCTCGTCGGGCGGCGGTGCCGGCACACGCGTCGCACGGGGCATCAGCACCAGCTGCGCCGCGAGCGCGATGTCGGATTCCTCGATTTCCAACCGCTCATCCAGCGCCGCCAGTGCGCGCGCGGTCCACAACGCCTGTCGTGCCGCACGCTCCGACCCGATGCCGAAGGCGACGCACAGCGTCCCGATGCCGATCATCACGTCGTCGGACGCATGCACCTGCGCGACCACCGCACGCGCCGACTGGATCAGCGACGCGGGGGGCAGCATCGATTCGTCCACGCGCACGTCACCGTCCAGCACCAGCGCAAGACGGTCGCGCAGCGGCGCCGCGACGCCCCACACATCCTCCTCGCTCTCGTCGATCGCGATCAGCGTGAACTCGGCGTCGAACGCGGCACACACACCATCGCGCAACACCTGTGCGACGCCGGTGTCCAGCACCGCGCCGAGTCGCGCCTGCGTTGCGACGGGCATGCGCTCAATCAGCGGAATGACGACGACGCCACCGTGCGCATCGGCCACGACCCCACGCTCCGCGACGGGTGTGCCACTCGCGATCGTCGCGGCCAGGTCCACCCCACCGAAGATGCGATCATCCGTGGCGGACGAGGGCAGGCGCACCACGCGCACCGACGGCGGCAGCCGCGACTTCAACGCGGCGATCCACTGCTGTGCGCCCGCCGACGGGTCGCGCAGCACGATGCCGCCGATGCGGTGACCGGCCACGGCGAGTACGCCCAGCGCGGCCGATGCGCGCGCGCGGGCTGCTGCGCCCTGATCCTCTGCTGGCGATACCGGTCCTGCGGCCGGCATCAGCCGTCGCCGTAGATGGTCGTGATGCCGCGAGCGACGCGCGTGCCGCTCCCGCCCTCATCCAGCACGTTGCGCCGGAGCCGGTGGCGCAGCGCCATCGGTGCGACGGAGCGTACATGCGCGTCGGTCACGAGCTTCGCGCCATCGAGTGCCGCGGTGGCACGTGCGGCGCGCAGCAGCGTGAGCTCGCCGCGCACGCCGTCAGTGCCCAATTCCACGCACAACTCCACGGCTTTGTGCAACACGGCGTCCGGCACCTGCACCGTCGGCAGTCGCTTTCGCGCCGCGAGAATTTTGGTGCGCACGGCGGAATCGGCATGATCCCAGACCTGCAGGAAGGCCGCTGGATCACGCTCATACGCATCGCGACGGCGGATCACCTCGACACGCTCTGCGACGCTGTCGCTGGTGCGCACCTCGACGCTCAGGCCGAAGCGGTCCAGCAGCTGCGGACGCAGGTCGCCCTCCTCGGGATTGCCGCTGCCCACGAGCACGAACCGCGCGGGATGCCGCACGCTCACGCCATCGCGCTCCACGACATTCTCGCCCGTCTGCGCAACGTCCAGCAGCAGGTCGACGAGATGGTCCTCCAGCAGGTTCACCTCGTCCACGTACAGGAAGCCGCGATGGGCGCGTGCCAGCAATCCTGGCTCGAACGCCTTCTCGCCGTTCCGCAGCGCCTTCTCGATGTCCAGCGCACCCACCACACGATCTTCGGTGGCGCCGAGTGGCAGGTCGATGACCGGCACGGGCTTGTCGGTGACTGGCAGCTTGCCCTTGGGGACGTGCAGCGCGCGCGCGCGGCACTCGTCGCAGCGCGAGCCATTGGCACTGGGATCACAGCCATACCGGCAACCCTCCACCGCCTTCATGCCCGGCAGCAGTGCGGGCAGCGCGCGCACCACGGTCGACTTGCCGGTGCCGCGATCGCCCAGCACCAGCACACCGCCCACGGACGGATCCACCGTCGCGATGAGCAATGCAAGCTTCATCTGTTCCTGTCCTACGATTGCACTGAACGGAAAGGCAACGCGCACACGGTCCTCGGAATTCGGTGATTCACTCGCTCAGTGAGGGAAGGTGCCCCCGGCTCCACCGTCCAGCAAGCTTGACAGAGTGCTTGTTTTACTTGCATGACAATGCAGCATCGCGGCCGTCCGTTTCCTTCACGAGCCGCATCGCGCCCTTTTTCCGTCAGGACCGGATCGCCTTTTCATGTCTGATCGCCAAGAGCCCGCGGCCATCGCCGTTGTCCCGCCACATGTTTCCGGTGCACGCGCGCATGCTGCGACCGCCACTGGTCGCCTCTCGCTCGCCGATCGTATCGCGGACTGGCGCAACCGCATGGCCGCCTCGCCCGGCTTCCAGCGCTGGGCGGGTTCGTTCCTCCTGACGCGGTTCATCGCACGCCGGCACGCCCGGGAGCTGTTCGACCTCTGCAGCGGGTTCGTGTACTCGCAGGTGCTGTATGCCGGCGTACAGCTCAACCTGTTCGGCAAGCTGCGCAACGGGCCGCTTTCAATGGCCGAGCTCGCTGTGGCGATTGCGCTGCCGCTGGAGGGTACCGAGCGACTGGTCCGCGCCGCCGCGGCCCTGGACCTGCTCGAGGCAACGCAGGATGGGCGCTGGCGGCTGACCGTGAACGGCGCGTCGATCGCGCCGAATACCGGCCTCGAGAAGCTGATCGAGCACAACCAGCTCTTGTACCGCGACCTGCTCGACCCCGTCGCGATGTTGCGCGACCCAAGTCGAAGCCAGACCGCCATTGCGGCCTACTTTCCGTATGGTGAGGCCGGTCGGCCGGAGGATGTCGATCCGGCCGCGGCCGCCAGGTACAGCGACCTCATGGCGTCCACCGTCCCTCCGTTGGCCGAGGAGGTGATGGACGCGTATCCAGTCGCACGGCACCGGCGGCTGCTTGACGTCGGCGGTGGCATCGGCGCATTCGTGGCCCTGATGGGTGAGCGTGCGCCGGCGTTGGACCTGATGCTTTTCGACCTGCCCGCGGTCGCCGTGCATGCCACGGCTCAACTCAAGGCCAACGGCCTCGAGCAACGCTCCACGGTGCATGCCGGAAACTTCCAGACCGACGCGCTGCCGAGCGGCGCTGACCTCATCACGCTCGTTCGTGTGCTGCTGGATCATGGTGACGAGGTGGCGCTGACGGTCCTCCGCCGCGCGCGCGAAGCGCTGGAGCCGGGCGGGACACTGCTGGTGGTCGAGCCGTTCTCAGGCATCAAGGGCGCCGAACGGGTCGGGGATGCCTACTTCGGCTTCTATCTCTTCGCCATGGGCCGCGGCCGGACCCGGACCATCGCACAGCATCAGGCACTGCTTCGGGCGGCCGGTTTCACCAGGACGCGGCTGGTGCCGACGCGCTATCCGGTGCACACGGGGATCATTGCCGCGCAGGTGTGACGCCGGACAGCCAGCGCAACCAGCAAAGCCGGATTTTGATGGTTTCACTGAACGAAAGAGACACGGTAACGATGCTCGAAAATGACTCGCTTGTCACGGCGAGTGCCTGACAGTCGAGAATCTGTCAATTTTTATTGACGGTCCGTGTTGTACGGGTAGGTTGACACTTGTGCCCCGTCTTCTCACCTGCCGGCCGGAGTTCGTCGCGTGAAGTCACTCGCTGTCGTGTTCGACGAACCGGGATCGGTCGCCGTGCGCGCGCTGCCGATCGACGAACCAGGCGATGCGGACGTCAGGATCGCCGTGAAGTACACCGGCATCAGCACTGGCACCGAGCGGCTGCTCTACACCGGCACGATGCCGCCATTCCCGGGGCTCGGCTATCCGCTGGTCCCCGGCTATGAAAGCGTCGGCACGATCACGCATGCGGGCCCGCTCTCGAACCGGGCTGTCGGAGACGAGGTGTTCGTGGCCGGCGCGCGCTGCTTCGGCGAGACGCGCGGGCTCTTCGGCGGAGCCGCCGAGACGCTGGTCGTGGCCGGTGAGCGGACACACGTCATTCCGGATGGGCTTGGCGACCGTGGCGCGCTGCTCTCGCTCTCCGCCACGGCGCTGCACGCGCTGCGCAAGCATCTCGACGGTGCGCTCCCTGAGCTGATCGTCGGGCATGGGTCGCTGGCACGGCTGGCCGCACGCCTCGTCGTGACGCTTGGCGGGCCAGCGCCCACCGTGTGGGAAATCAACCCGGCGCGCGTCAGTGGTGCGGTCGGCTATGCGGTCGTCCATCCGGATCATGATCCGCGACGCGACTACCAGCGCATCCTCGAGTTGAGCGGTGCGAACGACATCCTCGACACGCTCATTCCGCGGCTTGCCCGAGGCGGCGAGATCGTGCTCGGCGGGTTTTACCATGAGCCGGTGAAGTTCGCGTTTCCGCTCGCGTTCATGCGAGCCATGCAGCTGAAGATTGCCGCCGAGTTCACGCCTCACGATCTCGCCGATGTCACGGCGATGGTGACGAACGGTGAACTCTCGTTGGACGACATCATCACGCACCGCGTGCCCGCTGCCGATGCAGCGCAGGCCTATGCGACGGCGTTCAATGATGCGACATGTGTCAAGATGATCCTCAACTGGAGCCACCCCGAATGACGACACAGCAGGCCCCTGCCCAGGACGACGTGCTCGCGAGAATGCACCAGACACTTCGCGACGAGGCGTCGGCGCCGGATGACGAGCCGATGGAGAAGCGACCGGTCACCAAGGAAACGCAGATCATTGCGATCTACGGCAAGGGCGGCATTGGCAAGAGCTTCGCGCTGGCGAACCTGTCGTACATGATGGCGCAGCAGGGCAAGAAGACGCTGCTGATCGGCTGCGACCCGAAGAGCGACACGACGTCGCTGCTGTTCGGCGGCAAAGCCTGCCCGACCATCATCGAGACCTCGTCGAAGAAGAAGCTCGCTGGCGAGCAAGTCGCCATTGGCGATGTCTGCTTCAAGCGGGATGGCGTGTTCGCGATGGAGCTCGGCGGACCGGAAGTGGGCCGCGGCTGCGGCGGTCGCGGCATCATTCACGGCTTCGAGACGCTGGAGAAGCTCGGATTCCATGAATGGGGCTTCGACTTCGTGCTGCTGGACTTCCTGGGCGACGTGGTGTGCGGTGGGTTCGGCCTGCCCATCGCGCGTGACATGTGCCAGAAGGTCATCGTGGTCGCGTCCAATGACCTGCAATCATTGTACGTGGCGAACAACGTCTGCTCGGCGGTCGAGTACTTCCGCAAGCTCGGTGGCAACGTGGGCGTCGCGGGCGTCGTGATCAACAAGGATGACGGCACTGGTGAAGCGGAGGCGTTTGCGAACAAGGTCGGCATCCCGATCCTCGCGAAGATCCCGGCCAACGACGACATCCGGAAGAAGAGCGCGAACTACGAGATCATCGGCATTCCCGGTGGCGAGTGGGGCAGCCTGTTCGCGGAGCTCGCGCAGAATGTCGCCGATGCGCCGCCGGTGCGTCCGCATCCGCTCACGCAGGACGAACTGCTCAACCTCTTTTCCGCCGACACCGTGGGACGCAACGTCGTCCTCGAGCCGGCCAGTTTCCTCGACATGTGCGGCCGCGAAGAGCTGAACAAGGCCACGCTTGAAGTCGTCTACGATTCGGTCTGAGGCGGAGACGATGTCGCTTGACCACACGAAGAATCACGAAGCCGTGTACGACGATGCGGCGGCAGCACCAATGGCGAATGACGGTCAGAGCGCGACGGGCATGGACACGAGCCCGCGCATGGCGCTGCCGGTCCTCGCCGCGGCACCAACGGATGGCGCAGGCTGTCATTCCGGTGCCGAGCAGATGAAGGCGGCGGCCATGGCCAGCGGCAAGGGCGGTATCCTGGAGCAGTATGCGAAGGATTATCCGAAGGGGCCGCATGATCAGCCCCAGTCCATGTGTCCGGCGTTCGGATCGCTGCGCGTGGGGCTGCGCATGCGCCGCACCGCGACAATCCTGAGCGGCAGCGCATGCTGCGTGTACGGGTTGACGTTCACGAGTCATTTCTACGGCGCGCGTCGCACGGTGGGCTACGTGCCGTTCAACTCCGAGACGCTGGTCACCGGGCAGCTCTTCGAGGACATCCGCGACGCAGTGTTCAAGATGGCGGATCCCGACCTGTACGATGCGATCGTGATCACGAACCTGTGCGTGCCGACGGCATCCGGCGTGCCGCTGCAGCTGCTGCCGAAGGAGATCAACGGCGTCCGCATCATCGGCATCGACGTGCCGGGCTTCGGCGTGCCGACTCATGCCGAGGCGAAAGACGTGCTGTCGGGCGCCATGCTGCGCTACGCGCGCACCGAGGCCGAGCAGGGTCCCGTCGCTGCCCCACGCAGCGGGAAGAGTGACAAGCCCACCGTCACGTTGGTCGGCGAAATGTTTCCCGCTGATCCCGTCGGGATCGGCATGCTGCTCGCACCACTTGGCCTTGCCGCAGGACCGGTGGTGCCGACGCGCGAATGGCGCGAGCTGTACGCCGCGCTCGATTGCGCGGTGGTCGCGGCAATTCACCCGTTCTACACCGCCTCGTTCCGCGAATTCACCTACGCCGGCCGACCGATCGTCGGGTCGGCGCCGGTGGGACACGACGGCACGGCAGACTGGCTCCGCAACATCGGCGAAGCGTGCGGCGTGAGTGCCGACAAGATCGCCGCGGCACAGAACGGTGTGCTGCCGGCGATCAAGGCAGCGCTGGCCGCGAAGCCCATCAAGGGCCGCATCACGATGAGTGGCTACGAAGGGTCTGAGCTGCTCGTCGCGCGCCTGCTGGTGGAAAGCGGCGCTGACCTGAAGTACGTCGGCACCGCCTGCCCGAAGACGCCCTGGAGTGATGCGGATCGCGACTGGCTCGAGGCCCGTGGCGTGCACGTGCAGTACCGCGCATCGCTCGAGCAGGACCTGCAGGCCATGGAAGCCTTCCAGCCTGACCTGGCCATCGGCACCACACCGGTGGTGCAGAAGGCGAAGGAGCTGGCGATTCCGTCGCTGTATTTCACGAACCTGATCTCGGCACGCCCGCTGATGGGACCGATGGGTGCCGGCTCACTCGCCACGGTGATCAACGGCGCACTCGGCAACAAGCATCGCTTCGATGAGATGAAGGCGTTCTTCGACGGCGTCGGCGAAGGCATGAACGCGGGTGTGTGGGAAGAGGTCCCCGTCGATCGTCCGGAGTTCCGCGAGCATTACAAGCGGCACCTCGCGAAGATCGCCAAGCAACGCAAGGCCGAGGAGATGGTCTGATGCTGGTTCTCGATCACGATCGCGCTGGCGGCTACTGGGGTGCGGTGTATGCGTTCACCGCGATCAAGGGATTGCAGGTCGTCATCGACGGCCCGGTGGGCTGCGAGAACCTGCCGGTCACGTCGGTGCTCCACTACACGGATGCGCTGCCACCGCATGAGCTGCCGGTGGTCGTCACCGGCCTGTCGGAAGATGAACTCGGGCGGAATGGCACCGAGGGCGCGATGCGTCGCGCACACATGACGCTCGACCCCGAGTTACCGGCCGTCGTCGTGACGGGCAGCATCGCCGAGATGATCGGCGGCGGCGTGACGCCGGAAGGCACGAACATCGTGCGCTTTCTCCCGCGCACCATCGACGAGGACCAGTGGCAGGCCGCCGATCGCGCGCTGTACTGGCTCTGGACCGAGTACGGATTGAAGAAAGGCGTGATGCCGAAACGCAGCGAGCGCGCCGAAGGGGCGAAGCCGCGCGTGAACCTGATCGGCCCGATGTACGGCTATTTCAACACCTGGTCGGACCTGGCGGAAATCCGTCGCATGGTGGAAGGCATCGGGGCGGAGATCAACATGGTCTTTCCGCTCGGCAGTCACCTCGCCGATGTGCCGCGCCTGGTGGATGGCGATGTGAACGTGTGCATGTACCGCGAGTTCGGGCGGATGCTCTGCGAGTCGCTCGACAAGCCGTACCTGCAGGCGCCCATCGGCCTGCATTCGACCACGAAGTTCCTGCGCAAGCTCGGTGAACTGCTCGGACTCGATCCCGAACCCTTCATCGAGAAGGAAAAGCACACTACGATCAAGCCGCTGTGGGATCTCTGGCGCAGCGTCACGCAGGATTTTTTCGGCACGGCGAGTTTCGCCATCGTCGCGAACGAGACGTATTCGCGCGGTGTGCGGCACTTCCTCGAGACCGAGATGGGCCTGCCCTGCACCTTCGCGTTTGCGCGTCGACCGGGCGTGAAGCCCGACAATGCCGCGGTGCGCGAGGCGATCCGCACCACGCCGCCGCTGATCATGTTCGGCAGCTACAACGAACGGATGTACATGGCCGAGCAGGGCTCGCGCGCGATGTACATCCCGGCATCGTTTCCCGGCGCCATCATCCGTCGGCACCTCGGCACGCCGTTCATGGGCTACTCCGGCGCGACGTACCTGATCCAGGAAGTCTGCAACGCACTGTTCGACGCGTTGTTCAACATCATCCCGCTGGCGACCGAGATGGACAAGGTCGAGGCGACTCCATCGCGACTGCACCAGGAACTGCCGTGGACGGATGAGGCGCAGGCCGCGCTGGAGGAACTGCTGGAGGAGCAGCCAGTGCTGATCCGCATCTCGGCGGCGAAGCGCATCCGTGATCTGGCGGAGCGCGATGCACGGGAGCTGAAGGACTCGTCGGTGACGCGCGATCATGTGCTCTCATCGCGCCGTGCGATGCGCGGCGGTGCATATGCGTGACCGTCAGCCGGTGCGCGGGCCGAGTGCAGCGAGGGTCGACATGATGACGTCGACGAGCTGCGCCGGCTTCTCGTCCGGAATGAGGTGGCCCGCCGGGGTCACGTCCACCACGGAGCGCATCGGCAGTGCACACGTCGCGCGCAGCAGTGCATCGTACGAGACCCAGGGTTCGTTGCGGGAATGCACGAGTGTGACCGGAACCCTGATGCGCGGAAAGGTCGCCTGGAGCGCTGCGAGGTCCCAGCGCGTCATCATGCCGAGCACCGCACCGACACGGGCGTCATCAGCCAGCAGCGACACGTATCGCGCCTCCTGTGCGACGTCGAGCCTGGTGCCGGTGGAGCGCAGCAGGGTGCGCGCGAACGACCCGCTGTGGAGCAGCGCGGCGGCGAACGCGCGCACCGGTCCGGCATCGAAGAGCGCCCGCGACAACGGCAGCAAGATTGCCCCTAGTGCATTGATGGAAACGAGTGCACTGTTGCATCCAATGACTGATCGTGGTGCGACCTCATGGTACGACGCAAGCTGCAGCAGCACTGCTGCGCCTGCGGAATGCCCGACACCGAGCGCCGGGATCACGTCGAGCGTCAGGAGCAGCGCGCGCACGGCGAGCGTCATGCCTTCAAGCGAGAGCTGGTCTACCGTGGCTCCGGTGGTGAAGCCGTGGCCCGGCAGGTCGAAGGCGATGACGTCCGCAACGGGCGTGAGCAGCGGGAACACCTCGCGCCACGTATGCGTGGCACCGGCGGTGCCGTGGATCAATACGATGGTCGGTCCGCGACCGGCGCGCTGCACATGCCAGCGCAGCCCGGCAGCGGTTACGAAGGATGAATGCTCAACACAGGGCCAGTCGGTCGGGATTGACGGCAGCCTTTCAATATCAGGCACGCATGCCCTCTTGGTGTGGTGTCTGGTCAACACGGGCGACCTGTATCTGGGCCAGCGCACGCTGGTGGGTCGTTCGTCCCTGCACGACGGGATTCAATGTCGTGCCCTGCGCTGCGCCAGGAGCGTGCAGCACCCCATTTCTCGAGGTTGGAATGGATAAGCCCCCGATGACAGACGAAGAAGCACGTGGCGTACACTCGTTGGCAATGCTGACGATTGTCGGTTTCGCATTCTTCTCCGCGATTTTCCACTACATGGTCTGGCAGTGGCGTCCGTGGTTCGGCAAGCCGCTCTCCTACGGCGCAGCGCAGCTGATTGACGCCGCACACACCGCCACTCGCTTCCTGAGCTGAGGAGAAACCCCATGATCTACAAAATGTGGCAGGGTTTCGACCCCAAGCGTCTGATGGTCGGCATCTTCGCGTTCATGTTCGCGTTGTCGCTGGTCATTCACTTCATTCTGCTCAGCACGACCCGCTACAACTGGCTCGATCCTGATGGGAACGCCGCCCGTGTGTCGACGTCAGACGCGCTCACCCCGATGCCGGCAAGTCGGTAACGACGGCGCGCGGGCTGCGGCCCGGGTGGTTTCACGTGTCCAGATCACGTGAGACACCCGGCGCCATGGCCGCGGCAACCGTCGTCACGGACATGCCTGCAAGGAGCGACAATCGATGGCGATGATGTCCTTCGAATACAAGTATCGCGTGCGAGGCGGCACCCTCCTCGGCGGTGACTTGTTCGATTTTTGGATCGGACCGTTTTATGTTGGATTCTTCGGCGTGGTCTCGGTGTTCTGCGCCCTGCTCGGAACGGCCCTCTGCGTCTATGGCGCGGCGATCGGGCCGACATGGAATCTCTGGCAGATCAACATTGCCCCACCGGACCTGAGCTACGGTCTCGGGCTGGCACCGCTGCGTGCCGGCGGATTGTGGCAAATCATCACGTTGCTGGCCACCGGGTCATTCGTTGCCTGGGTCCTGCGACAGGCTGAAATCAGCCGGAAGCTGGGCATGGGGTATCATGTGCCCGTGGCGTACTCCGTCGCGGTGTTAGCCTACATCACGCTCGTGATCATCCGCCCGGTGTTGCTGGGTGCATGGGGCCATGGCTTTCCGTACGGCATCCTCAGTCATCTCGACTGGGTGTCGAACGTCGGCTATCAGTTCCAGCATTTCCATTACAACCCCGCGCACATGATCGCGGTGACGTTCTTCTTCACCAATAATCTTGCTCTTGCGATGCATGGCTCACTGATCCTGTCAGTGACCAGCCCGCCGAAGGGTGAGAGCGTGAAGACGAGCGAGCATGAAAATTCCTTCTTTCGCGACGCGGTGGGCTACTCCATCGGCGCGATCGGCATCCATCGTCTTGGCCTCTTCCTGGCACTCAACGCCGGGCTCTGGAGCGCCATCTGCATCGTGATCAGCGGTCCGTTCTGGACGCGCGGTTGGGCAGACTGGTGGAACTGGTGGCTTGTCCTGCCCTTCTGGGCTCCGAGGTGATGCGCCGATGCTAGAAAACCAGAACCTCTGGACGCGCGTGCAGGTGCACGCGCCGGTCGATCCCGGTGTACCGCTTCGCGGCGGTACGTGGGGACGTGACGGTAAGCCGATCCTCTCCTACTGGGCGGGGAAAATCGGCGACGCGCAGATCGGACCCATCTATCTGGGTGTGACTGGCGTTTTTTCGTTGATCTTCGGCTTCCTGGCCTTCGAGATCATCGGCCTGAACATGTGGCGCTCGGTCGGCTGGAGCCCGGTGCAGTTCGTCCGGCAACTCCCCTGGCTGTCGCTCGAACCACCCGCTCCGCGTTACGGCCTGCATCTCCCGCCGCTGAATGACGGTGGCTGGTGGCTGCTCGCCGGATTTTTCCTCACGCTGTCGATCTTGCTCTGGTGGGTGCGTCTGTACCAGCGCACGCGCGCACTTGGCATGGGTTCGCATATCGTCTGGTCGTTCGCCTCGGCGATCTGGCTCTACCTGGTGCTCGGCTTCATCCGCCCCATCATGGTCGGCAGCTGGTCGGAAGCGGTCCCGTTCGGAATCTTCCCGCATCTGGATTGGACCGCGTCATTCTCCATCCGCTACGGGAACTTGTTCTACAATCCGTTCCACATGCTGTCGATCGTGTTCCTGTACGGCTCTGCCCTGCTCTTCGCGATGCATGCGGCAACGGTGCTCGCCGCCAGCCGCTACGGCGGAGAACGCGAAATCGAGCAAGTCACGGACCGTGGTACCGCTGCTGAGCGCATGGGCCTGTTCTGGCGCTGGACGATGGGTTTCAACGCCACGGTGGAATCCATTCACCGGTGGGCTTTCTGGTTCGCGACGCTGACGACATTGACCGGCGGTATCGGCATCCTACTCACTGGAACGGCGGTGGATAACTGGTTCCTCTGGGCGCAGAAGCACGGTGTGGCGCCAAGCTATCCGGTGCTCTACGAAGCGAAGGCGGAACAGGCACCCTATCTGCGAGGCCAGTACATGGGCGTCGCTCCGGATTCATTTCCGGGCATGATGCGTGATGCCACCGGACAGCTCGTGCCGCAGCGGCTCCCCATTCCTCAGGGCGCACAGCTCTCCGGCGACGTGGAGACGTACAACAAGCCGGTGCTGACCAGCGCCAACATGCGCGACTCGTTGAATGCCGACGGGTTGTTCGTGATGAGCGCGGTGTATTACGAGACCGGCATGGATGCATTGCGCGGCGAATCGACTGCGGAGCTGGCTAACCTGGCAGCGCTGATGACGACGTACCGGACGCTGAAGGTCGAGGTGCAGGGCCACACGGACAATGCCGGTGACCCGACCACGAACCTGTCGCTCAGCCAGAATCGCGCCGAGCGTGTGCGCGACATGCTCACCACGAAGTACGGCATCGCTGCCGATCGGATCAGGGCACGCGGATTCGGCCAGACCAAGCCCACGGCGTCGAATGACACGCCCGAAGGCCGTCGCCTGAACCGTCGCGTCGAGATTGCGAGTGACGGCAAGGTCGTACTGCCAGCGGGAACCACACCATGAGCACACGACCGACTGTGCGTCTCGCGGCCGCACTGCTCTCGCTGGCGGTGCTGGGCGCCTGCAGAAATGGACCGGACGTGCTGAAGCCGGGCCCAAAGCAGATTGCGCAGCATGGCTTCGCGGGTGTCGCCATGGAGACGAATTACGATCCGGATGACATCGCGAAGACCGCGGCGTACAACCAGGCCCCGAAGCCGCTTCCTCCGGCACCACCGGGCCCCCCGGGGCAGTACAAGAACGTGCAGGTCCTCACCGACATCAGCGCCGCCGAATTCGGGCGCACGATGACTGCGATGAGCGCCTGGGTGGCCGGTAACGCAGGCAACTGTGCTTACTGCCACAACACCGCGAACTTTGCCGCCGACTCGGCGAAGGGACAGCCGATCTACACGAAGCTGGTGGCTCGCATGATGCTCCGCATGACGCGGCGCGTGAACAGCGACTACACCAACCACGTGGGCGGCACCGGTGTCACATGCTACACCTGTCATCGCGGCCAGCCGCTGCCGAAGGGCCTCTGGTTTTATACGACCGAGAACCAGATCCTGCGGCACTACCTGGATCGCGACGACGTCCGCGTGCAGACGCACACCGTCGAGCCGAACAACGGCAACCGCACCGCCATCCGACAGACATACAACACGTATGCCCTGATGGTGACGCAGTCGAACGCACTCGGTGTGAACTGCACGTACTGCCACAACTCGCGGGCCTGGACATCCTGGGAACAATCGACGCCGAAGCGCGTCGTGGCGCTCTACGGATCGACGATGCTCCGCGACGTGAACATGAACTACCTCAACCCGCTGCAGCCAGTGTACCCGCGCAGCAGGCTTGGTGAACATGGCGATGCACCGAAAGCGCAGTGCATCACCTGCCACAATGGTGTCTACAAGCCGCTGTACGGGGCGAAGATGGTGAAGGACTACCCTGCACTCTGGGGCGCGCCGGGCTGGGATGCGATCAGTGGTCCGCTGGATGCGGCCGGCAAGCCGATGTACGACGGGACACCGCTCACGCAGCCGGTGATGACACCGAGCGGCGCGAAGCTTGGCAGTGTCGCGTCGACGATGGCGATGCCGTCGATGGGAGACACACTCGGTGCCGCGATGCCCGCCGCACCTTCAGTGCCCGCTCGACAGATGCCGTAACACGTTCGTGTAGTGCATCGCTCTCGTCACGCGCAGAGATTGCGCTGCGCTGCGGG
>JACMPK010000155.1 GCA_014377535.1 Gemmatimonadaceae bacterium | reverse complement strand
CGACCTTCACCCTGTCGATTCTGACCGTGAGCGGGTCGCGCAGGTGCTTGCGGGCGATCTGTGCGATGCGCGGTGCAACCGTCGCCGAGAAGAGAGCCGTCTGGCGCTCCTTCGGCGTGGCCGCCAGGATCGCTTCGAGATCCTCGGCAAAACCCATGTCCAGCATCTCATCCGCTTCCTCGAGCACGACGATGCGACCCGCATCGAGCAGCAGCGTACCGCGACGGATGTGATCGAGCGCGCGACCAGGTGTCGCGACCACGACATCCACACCACGACGAAGCGCGCGAATCTGCGTATCCATGGCGGAGCCGCCGTAAATCGGCAGCGCAATGATCCCCATCGCCTTGCCGTACTTGTGCACAGCCTCGGCGACCTGCATCGCCAACTCGCGCGTCGGCGTCAGGATCAGCGCCTTCGTGCGCGACCGCGCCGCCGCGGTTGTATCGACGAGATGCAGCAGCGGGAGCGCGAACGCTGCCGTCTTGCCGGTTCCAGTGGCTGCCTGTGCGAGGATGTCACGACCGGCCAGCAGCGGAGGAATTGCTTCACGCTGAATTGGCGTCGGCTCTTCGTAACCCAGCCCTGCCAATGCGCCGACGAGGCGCGGATCGAGACCGAGTCCGGAAAAGCCGGCGTCGGTGTGTTCTGAACTTGTGGGACTCAATGTCATAAGCTATGTAAGTTAACCCGACGGGGGCCGAAATGCGGAATTGACTGATCCATTGTCCGGATTTCCCCGCCGCGCGTCCATCGCCAGCTCGTGCCGCAGCCGCTGGATCAGCAGCCAGACCACCGCGCTGTTCACCGCCAGCAGCAGGAAGAACATCAGGGAAGGGTGCGAAACGCATTCGTAAAATTCGGGCAGGATCAACGCTGCCGTGGCCACCACAGTCAGCCACTCGGCCCAGCGCCGCTGCATCCAGAGCCCGACGCCCTCTACCACGAACAACGCCGAGTACGCGAGCAGCGCGCCCCCCAGGATCACCGCGCGCCCCGTGCCCGGCCCGGAGACCCATCGGAGAAATTTTTCGGCGACATGCTGCACGTAGCCCACGGGCAGATCCTGCACCCACTGCTGGAACGATGCCGTGACGTCCGGCTCCACCAAACGCATCGTCGCGAGCCCCAATCCGATCAGGACCGCTGCCTGCACGAACTTGTATGCCGCCACCACGCGCAGGAATGCGGTTCTGTCGACGACGGAGACTGCAGGAGGTGCGTTCATTGGCCGTCAAATGTGGTCGCCTGCACGGCACGACGGCAGCGCAGCAGACCAGGTCGTCGTAGCACACGGGTCGCCGTCCCCACGACGAGGTTGCGGAGCGGCCAGATTTGATGGATGCCGATGTACGACGCCACCAACTCACCGCCGTTCGCCGTGCGGCCGTCGCCCATGCAGGGGCATGGCGCCTTCGCCACCCACCGTATTCCCGCAGGCACGCGCCTGGTGGAGTATGCCGGTGAGCGACTGTCGCCACAGGCAGCCGAGGCACGGTATCCCGACGTGGCCGGCGAGCGGCATCACACGTTTCTGTTTGCGATCGACGACGCCGTGGTGATCGATGCTGCGGTGAATGGCAACGACGCGCGCTGGATCAACCACTCGTGCGACCCGAACTGCGATGCGGTGATCGAGGACGCGCGAATCTGGATCGAGACGATCCGCGACATTCAGGTTGGTGAAGAGCTGGCGTACGACTACGCGTTCACGCTGCCCGAGCGGCACTCGCCGGCGGCGAAGCAGCGCCATCCATGCCACTGCCGCGCTGCGAGCTGCCGCGGGACGATGCTGGCGAAGAAGCGGTAGCCGCACCTGATACGCCAGCAACTGCTCCAGCGTACACCGTCGCGCATGCTGCGCGCGAACGATGTGCATCCTGCATGCACATCGCAGCGGGTTGCGCTTCCCCGCTACTTCCGGAAGCTGGCCTTGAGTGCATCGGCGGCATACTGCACCGCTTCCTTCGCCGCTGGCAAAACAGCACCCTGCCCGAAGAACTCGTGCGCCGTACCCGGCCACATGCGCTGGCTCACGGTGACGCCGGCGTCGCGCAGCTTGGAGGTGAGCTGTTCGCCTTCACTCAGCAGCGGGTCGATTTCGGCGGAGATGATCGTGACCGGCGGCAGTCCCTTCAGGTTTGCACCCACGATGTTCAGACGTGGATCCGTGGCATCGGCCGACGAGCGCGTGTAATGCCGGAAGAACCAAGTCATGATCGGGCGATTGAGCGGCTTGGCCAGCGCGTTTCGCGTGTAGCTTTCCGTCGTCGTGTCGCTGCCCACGACGGGATACACGGCCACGATGCTGACCGGGGGTCGCACGCCGGTACTGTCT
>JACMPK010000154.1 GCA_014377535.1 Gemmatimonadaceae bacterium | reverse complement strand
TGCATGAAGGCAGGTTCGTGTTCGTGGGCGCGCCGGATGCGATGCGGGCGAGCGACGAGCCGTATACGCAGTCGTCTCTGGCGGCCGCGTGTGCCTGCGACCGGAGCCGGGACAGCTGCGCTGGATGCAGCGGCGCGTCGGGCTGCTGGCGGGGGCGGTGCTGACGGTGCTGGTCATCGCCATCCTGCGACTCGACGCCGTGGGCTCGATGTTCAGCACTCCTGTGCAGTTCACCGTGCGGCTGACAGACGGCCTGGGTCTTCGTGAAGGGAGTCAGGTTACTGTGGCCGGACTTCCGGCCGGCCTGATTGCCAATCTATCCGTGACGTCCATGCGCAACCGCGCTGGCACCGTCGTATCCGCACGCGTGCGAATGAATGCGGAGCAGTTCGCGCTGCTGCGAGTCGACTCGCGCACCCGGGTGCGTGCACTGGGACTGCTCGGTGATCGCCTGCTCGACTTCTCGCCGGGTACGCCGAATCGCGAGCCACTGCGCACGGCCGACACGCTCGATGTCGAATCGTTCGCGGAACTGGGTGACCTGTTTGCCGCTGCCGATACGGCGCTGCGGGCCGTCACCGCAGTGAGTGGTGATCTGCGCTTCGTGACCGCACAACTCCGCAGCGGCAACGGCACGGTCGGCAAGCTGTTCACCGATCGCGCATTGTACGACACACTGCTGCAGACCGTGCGGCGCGCCGATGCCGTGCTGACGCAGGTGCAGGTTGGTCGCGGTACGCTGGGCAGGCTGCTGCGCGACACAACGCTATATGGCAGCGTGACGAGCGCGGCACTCGCACTCGATAGCGCGGCGTCGCTGCTCAACGACCGTGATGGCGTGCTGGCGCGGCTGCAGCGCGACACGACGCTGTACGTCCGGCTGCGTCGCGCTTCGATCGGAGTGGATTCGCTCGTGCGGGGCCTGAATGCGGGCCGCGGCACCGCCGGCCAGCTGCTGGTGGAACGGGAGCTGTACGACAAGCTGCTGCGCGTGACCGCCGCACTGGACAGTCTCGCGGCCGACGTGCGGCGAAATCCGTCGCGCTACACAAAAGGCGCGATCAGGCTCTTCTGACCATGCGCACGAACACCGCTGGTGCGATACCGTCGCCGCCGCCTCGCGTGAATGCCGCGCTCGTGCTGGCACTTGCTGTCTTTGGTATCTCCTGGGCCGCGCCCCTCATCCGTCTCTCGACCGCGCCACCGTTGGTGATCGCCGGCTGGCGGCTGGTGATTGCGGAGTCGGTGTTGCTGTTGCTGTTGATCTGGCGAGGCGAATGGCGCGCCTGGTGCACGCTGTCACCGCGCGATCACCTGATCGCCGCCGGTGCCGGTGGCATGCTGGCGCTGCACTTCTGGAGCTGGAACGCATCGCTGGCCTACACAACCGTCGCGGCATCGGTGGTGCTGGTGAACCTGCAGCCAGCACTCGTCGCCATCGGCTCGGCCGTCCTGCTGGGCGAAGCAGTCACGCGGCGGCAGGCACTCGGCCTCTCGGTCGGTATCGTCGGGGCATTGCTCGTCGCCGCACCCGCGGTGTTCGGCTCCAGCGCCGCGACCGGACTCGCGACATCCGCGCCGCTCGGTTTGCCGCCGCGGATCTTTGGTGATCTGCTCGCATTGATCGGCGCTGTGACCGCGTCGCTCTATTACCTGGCCGGACGCCGGCTGCGCGCCACGCTCGACATCGTGCCGTACGTCGCACTGGTGTACGGCTGGTGCACGCTGGCGCTCGTCGCGCTTGCCTTGGTTCGCGGCGATCCGCTCGGTCCGTATGGAGCGCAGGATTGGGCCATCTTTGCGGCGCTCGCGGCAGGGCCGATGCTGCTGGGCCACACGGGTATGAACTGGGCGCTGAAGCACCTGCCCGCACATGTCGTCAACCTCACCGTGCTGGGAGAGCCGGTCGGCGCATCGCTGCTGGCAATGCTGATTCCGGCCATCGGCGAGCGTCCGGACCTCTGGACCATCGCCGGCGGAGGTCTGATTCTGATGGGTGCGATCCAGGCTTTGAAAGCGCCGCCGACTGAGCCTGTGTGAGACGGGAGTAGGTTTCACATGTCATGCCTGCCTTTCGAGACACCTCCGGCGAGCTCTTCGCACCATGAGGGCGCTGGACCTCACCATCGTCGCCACGCGCGGCTCCGCTGTGGAGTCGCGCCATGCTGTGCATGCCGCGGTTGTGGCGAGTAGCGGTGACCTGGTCGCCGCCGCAGGGTCACCGGATCTCGTGGCACACTGGCGCTCCTGCGCGAAGCCCTTCCAGGTGCATCCTTTTCTGGCGTCCGGCCTTTTTGACGCGCTGGGGTGGGGCGAGTCGGAACTGGCACTCGCCTGTGCGTCGCACGGAGGCGAGCCTGAGCACGTGGCGCTCGCCGCCTCGATGCTCCGCACAATCGGGCTGGAGGAGGGCGATCTGGCCTGCGGTGCGCACGAGCCCCTGACTGCCCGTGGCGCGCGGCTCCTGCGTGAGCAGGGTCGCGCGTCGAGCCGACTGCACAACAACTGTTCCGGCAAGCACGCGGCGATGCTCGCGTCGGCACGGGGACATGGCTGGCCCTCACTGGGCTATGAACTGCCGGGGCACCCGTTGCAGGTGGCTATCCGCCGATCGCTCGCCCGCTGGACCGGTGTCGCGTCCGGCGCGCTGGAGATCGCGACCGACGGCTGCGGAGTTCCGGTGTTCATCCTGTCGCTGCGGCAGATGGCGCTCGCGTGGGCTCGGCTGCAGGGGGAGGCGCGGGTCGATCGACCAGCGGCGCGAATTCTCGATGCCATGGCGCGGCAGCCATTTCTCGTGGGCGGAACGGAGCGGTTCGATACCGTGCTCATGGAGGAGACCGACGGTGCCGTGGTCGCCAAGGTCGGAGCCGAGGGCGTCCATTGCGTGCTCGTCCGCGAGCAGGAGATCGCCTTGGCGATCAAGGTCGCGGATGGCAGCCCGAGGGCGCAGTACCCCGCCGTCCTGCGGCTGCTGCAGCACCTGGATGCCCTGCCTCACACGTTGTCCGCTCGTCTGCAGGATCTGCTCGTCACTCCGGTACGGGATACCCGCGGCGACATCGTCGGCGACATCCGACCAGCTGCATGAATACGCACCGATGCATTCACTTTTGATGACACACTCCGTGCTGCCCGCAGATACTCTCTCCCCGCTGGACGAGCAGACGCGGTGCCTCGTGCGCCTCGCCGCCGTCATCGGCGCTGGTTCCGAACGGCAGATGCGCGCCCTCCTGGTCGAGGCCCGTGCGCTGCCACCAGAATGGGTGGAGGAAGTGATCTTGCAGTCGTATCTCTTCGCCGGGTTTCCGCGCACGCTTAATGCCGCGCGCGAGTGGCGCCGCATCTCGGGTCGGCCCGCGCCGCTGCTGGACCACGACGCGGATGCCGGCATGCCGGACATGTCGGCGCAGTGGCGCGCGCGCGGTGAGGTCACCTGCGCGCATGTGTACGGCGACATGTACGAGAAGCTTCGGGTCAACATCCCGAAGCTGCATCCGGCGCTGGATCACTGGATGATCACGGACGGCTACGGCAAGGTGCTGAGCCGGCCCGGGCTGGACATCCTGCGACGCGAACTCTGCGTCGTCGCAATCTGCGCCCTCGCAGAGCAGGATCGTCAACTGCATTCGCATTTTCATGGCGCGCTGAACGTCGGCGCGACACCGGCCCAGGTCTCGGGCACGCTCGACGCGCTGTCCGACCTGCTCGACGACGACACGCTGCGACGCTATCGCATGCTGTGGGGCCACGTCCGCACTGCACACACCGAACAGGCCCAGGGGCCGTCATGAGCGTCCATCACGATTTCATCGATCGCGTCGTCGTCCGAATTGCTGCCGGTACCGGCGGCTCCGGCGCGACTTCCTTCCGCCGCGAGAAGTTCGTGCCCGCCGGCGGTCCGGATGGCGGTGACGGCGGCGCCGGCGGCAACGTGTACCTCCGCGCCGATGCAAACCTCACGACGCTGCTGGACTACACCTATCGCGATCGCTGGGCTGCCGAACGTGGCCAGCATGGCGAGGGCAACAACAAGACGGGCCGCAGCGGTGCCGACATCGTCATGCCGGTGCCGCCCGGCACCATCGTGCTGGATGCGGAAACCAATGCGCAGATCGGCGAGGTGCTCGTCCACGGCCAGCAGATTCTGATTGCAAAGGCCGGCCGCGGCGGCAAGGGCAACGCGTTCTTCGCAACGGCCACGCACCAGTCGCCGCGCGAATGGCAGCCGGGTGAGGAAGGCGAGGAACGCCAGGTCATTCTCGAGCTGAAGCTGATCGCCGACGTGGGGCTCGTGGGCGCACCCAACGCGGGCAAGTCCACGCTGCTGTCGGTGATCTCGGCCGCACGCCCGAAGATCGCCGCCTATCCGTTCACGACGCTCTCGCCTAACCTCGGCGTGGTGCCGCTCAGCGATCATCGCAGCTTCGTGGTCGCCGACATTCCCGGCATCATCGAGGGCGCATCGACCGGGAAGGGACTCGGCCTGCAGTTCCTGCGGCACATCGAGCGCACGCGAATTCTCGCTTTCATCATCCCGATCGACTCGATGGATTGGCAACTGGAATACGACCAGCTTCGCGCCGAGATCACCGCGCACTCGGCCGAGCTTGCGGCGACGCCGCATATGGTCGTGTTCTCGAAGCTCGACCTGATGGGCGAGGATTACGTGCCCGAGATCGAGGCGCCCGGCGCGTTCGCGCTGATGTCGCTCAGTGCCGCGAACCGCACGAATCTCGATGGGTTCCTCGACATCTGCTGGCGCAAGCTGCTGTCCATGCGGCAGCAGAACGAGGCGCAGATCCGTGCGTCGGAGCAGGTCCTTCCGTGAGCGTGACCGATGCGCGGTGACGTCCCGCAGCAGCTGGCGCTGGATGCGCTGGCGCTGCTCGGTGTGCCGCGCGTCGGTGTCAGGGAGTGGCATCGTCGCGTGACATTGCACGGCAGCGCAGCGGCGGCGTTGCAGGACGTGCCGGACACCGATCGCGTGATGGCGGAGTCCCACGCGCGCGCGACGCTGGACCGGCTCGCGGCAATCGATGCGCGACCCCTGGTGCACGGCACGCCTGCGTACCCGCTGGCTTTGCGTGACCTTACCGACTGCGACGATCGCGGCATCACGCCCGCGCCACCTGTGCTCTTCACGCAGGGAGATCACTCGCTGCTGGCACATCCCGCCGTGGCGATGGTCGGCACACGCAATGCCAGCAGCACCGGCCTCCGTGCGGCGGAACGCATTGCGCGTGCCTGCAGCGACGCCGGTGCGCTCGTGATCAGCGGGCTTGCGCGCGGCATCGACGCGGCCGCGCACACCGGCGCCCTCGAGGGGGCCGGCTGGACCGCCGCGGTGATCGGCACAGGGCTCGACATCACCTATCCGACCGATCATCGCGCACTGCAGCAGCGCATCGCGCGCGACGGGCTGCTGATCTCCGAGCATGCGCCCGGGCAGCGACCGACACGAGGCTCGTTCCCCGAGCGCAATCGCCTCATCGCGGCGCTCGCGCAGGTCACCGTCGTCGTGGAGGCTGGGCACAAGAGCGGCGCGCTGCTTACGGCACGCGTGGCGGAGTCGCTCAACCGTCAGTGCGCGGCAGTGCCGGGGGCATTCGACGTCGCGTCGTGCCTCGGCTCCAACGAGATGCTGCGCGACGGGGCGCAGGTCATTGCGTCCGTGGACGACGTACTGGCGCTGCTGCGGCTCGCGCGCGCTGATGATCGTCGGTCGGCGCAACCCGGCAATCTTTCGCCAGCCGAGCGCGCGATCTGGGATGTGCTGGGCACGGCACCGCTGGAGCTGGACCTGATCGTCGAGCGTGCAGGGTGGGCAGCCGACGCATGCCTGGCCGCCGTCACCACGCTGGAACTCCGCGGACTCGTGCGCGCCACGCACGACGGCGCGCTGCACCGCGCATGAACGTCGCAGCGCGGCACGTCTATGTGCATGTGCCATTCTGCGCGCGGCGCTGCAGCTACTGCGATTTCTCCATCGCCGTTCGTCGCGACGTGCCGGTCGCCGAGTTCCTCGATGCACTGCGCGCGGAGCTGCGCGCGCGCATCGGCGTGGCAGCGTTCCCACAGCAGGTCGAAACGCTCTACTTCGGCGGCGGTACGCCGTCGCATCTCGGTGCCGACGGCGTGACGCGCATGCTGGATCTGATGCGCGAGTACTTCACGTGGACCGTCGAGGCGGAAGTCACGCTCGAAGCCAATCCTGACGATGTCACGCCATTGGCCACGGCCGCCTGGCGCGCGGCCGGCATCACACGCGTCTCGCTTGGTGCACAGAGCTTCGATCCGCGTGTACTCGACTGGATGCACCGGTCGCATTCCGCGTCGCAGATCGATACTGCGGTCGAGCTGCTGCGCTGCGGCGGGTTCGCCAGCTGGAGCTTCGACTTGATCTTCGCGCTACCGGCGTCGCTGGGCCGCGACTGGCAGCGCGACCTCGATCTCGCGTTGGCGAAATGCCCGCCGCATCTCTCGCTCTACGGCCTCACCGTCGAGCCGGGCACGCCGCTGGGCAAGTGGGCGGAGCGTGGCGACGTGGACGCGACGGACGAATCTGGCTACGAGCAGGAATTCCTCAGTGCGCATTCCGGTGCAGCCGCTGCCGGTTTTGACCACTATGAAGTGTCGAACTTTGCGCAGCCCGGGCACCACGCCGTGCACAACCGGAGCTATTGGCGCGGCGTGCCATACCTTGGCTTCGGGCCCTCTGCGCACGGGTTCGACGGCAGCATGCGGCGCTGGAACCGTGCGGCGTACGCGGCATGGCGCGACTCCGCGGCGGCTGGCACCGATCCTGTCGCGGGTTCCGAATTCATCGGTGATGGCGAGGCGAATCTCGAGTCGGTGTACCTCGGACTGCGCACCACGAACGGCGTGCGCGTCGATGCCGCAGGTCAGGGCACGGTGCAGCCCTGGGTCCATGCAGGCTGGGCGGTGCTGCGAGGCGACCGCGTGGCGCTCACTCCTCTTGGATGGCTGCGGCTGGACAGTCTCGCCGCCGCCCTCACTCCCGCAACCGGCTCCCGGTAGCTAGCTGTTCAGTATGCCCACGCCGCCCGAACTCACCGATCGCGAACGTCAGGTGCTCGAAGCCGTCATCCAGAGTTACGTGGAGACGGCCGAACCAGCTGCGTCCCGCACGATCTCGCGGCGCTTCGGGCTGGGCGTGTCGCCGGCGACGATCCGCAACACGATGAGCGACCTGGAAGAGAAAGGATTTCTCTTCCACCCGCACACATCCGCCGGCCGTGTGCCCACCGACCTCGCATACCGCGTCTACGTGGACTCGCTCCTGCAATCGCCCGTCATCAAGACCGCGGAACAAGTGCTGCTGGGCGAGGGAATCGGCGGCGCGAGCACCGCGATCGAGTCGATTCTCCGGCGCGCGGCGCAGTCGCTCGGCGTGCTGACGCAGGAACTGGGCGTCGCACTGGGCCCGCAGCTCGATGCCGCGATTCTGCAGCGCGTCGAACTCGTGCGTCTCGCCAGTGATCGGCTGCTGATGGTGTTGGCGCTGGAACGCGGCTTCGCACGCTCCATCTACATCGAGCTCCCGATCGAGATTGCCGACGACGCGATCGGCACCGTCGGCGCGGTGCCCAACGAACGCCTTGGCGGGCTCACGCTTTTCGAGATACGATCGTCGCTCGCCATAAGGCTGCGCGATGCGGAGGCCGCCGGCACGGCAGCGGAGCTGCTCAACATCTTCGTCGAGGAAGGGGAGCAGTACTTCACCAACGCCACCCGGTCCGATGACGCGGCCGTCGTGCTCGGGCAGACCTCCTTGCTGGCGGAGCATCCCGAGTTTGCGACCGGCGACAGCATGCGGCAACTGCTGGCGTTCACCGAGACGCCGGCACACATCGCCGACGTTCTTCGCCGTCGCTCGCCGCAGCCCGGCATCACCATCACGATCGGCCATGAACATGGCGACCCGCGGTTCGATCGGTTCACGATCGTCACTGCGGAATATCACTTCGGATCGCTGAGCGGCGTGATCGGCGTCATCGGTCCGACTCGGATGCCGTACCGGAAGGTCATTTCCCTGGTTGGCCATGCGTCGCGCCTCATCAGTGACCTGCTCTGACGAGCTTTTGCGCCGGCGTGCCGATCTCGTTGTCGGCCGTTTGCGATGACTGAATACGCGGCTGGGTGGCGGCGGTCTTCCGTTCTGGCGATCTTGTCCCATTGCGCCCGGCGAACCCAGCCGGGCGTTCGTGCGATGCTCCGGGACTGCCCGGGCTCATGCATTCCTCCCGTCATGTGACCGATGGCTGACTACTACGCAGTTCTGAACGTCGACAAGACAGCGTCGGAAGACGAGCTGAAGAAGGCGTACCGCCGCCTGGCCATGCAGTATCACCCCGACAAGAACGGGGGCGCCAAGGAAGCCGAGGAGAAGTTCAAGGAGATCACTGAGGCGTACGACGTCCTCCGTGATCCGAACAAGCGCGCGACATATGACCGGTTCGGCGAGGCAGGCCTGCGCGGTGGCGGTCCCTCGGGCGGCTATCAGCATGTGGACCTGTCGGAAGCGCTGAACATCTTCATGCGCGATTTCGGTTTCGGCGCCAGCGACATGTTTGGCGGACGCGGCGGCTCGGGCGGTGCACGCGCCGGCGGCGACATCAAGGTCGGTGTGCCGCTCACGCTGACCGAGGTCATGACCGGCGTCGACAGGGCGCTCACGATCAAGGTGCTGGACACCTGCGACATCTGCACCGGCAGTGGCGCCGAGGCAGGTCCGACGCCGCAGCGATGTGCCACTTGCGGCGGCACCGGTGAGGTGCGTCGCGCGCAACGCAGCTTCTTCGGCCAGTTCGTCAGCGTCGCGGCATGCCCGACCTGCAATGGCGATGGCTCCGTGGTCGCGTCGCCCTGCCGCAAGTGCAAGGGCGATGGCCGCATCCGCGTGGATCGCACCATCAATGTGCGCATCCCTGGTGGTGTCGCCACGGGTCAGTACATGACGCTTCGCGGCGTGGGCAATGTCGGTACGCGAGGTGGCGGTAAGGGCGACGTGCTGGTGGTGTTCGAGGTGGAGGACAATCCACGTTTCGAGCGTGACGAGGAGGATCTCTTCACCGAGGTGCTGGTCACGTATCCGCAGCTGGTGCTTGGCACGGAGCTGGTGGTGCCGGGCCTCACGGGCAACGAATTCAAGGTCAAGGTGCAGCCCGCGACGCAGAGTGGTCACCTGTTCCATCTTCGTGGCAAGGGACTTCCTCGCGTAAATGCCAGCGGAACCGGCGACCTGCATGTGCGTGTGCAGGTCTGGACGCCCGAGACGGTCGGCGACGAGGAGAAGAAGCTGCTCAAGCGCCTGGCGGAGTTGCACGGCCATGCGCCCACGGAGCGCAACAAGTCGTTCTGGTCGCGCATGAAGGAAGCGCTGGGCGCATGATGCCGTCGGAGTGGCAGACGCTGCGCGTGACGCCCTCGCACGTGGGCGTGCGCGATGCGGTGGCTGCCGCGCTGTTCACCGGCGGCGCCGAGGGATTGATGGAGGACGGCGCGAGTTTCGTGACGCACGTACCGGTGGATCACGACCTGATCTTCCTGCGCGCCGAGGTGCAGCGCGCCGGCCCCGCCGTGCAGTTGCTGGTGACGCCGATGGATGCGGCCACGGCATCGCCCGAGCTGCACGGAACCGTGCAGGCGCACGATCTCGGTGCGTTCATCATCACGCCGCCGTGGCTCGCCGATCAATACGATCCGGCGAAGACCATCATCGTGGAGCCGGGCATGGCGTTCGGCACCGGCGAGCATGCGACCACGCGCGGTGTGCTGCGACTGCTGCCGCAGGTGCTCCGTCACGGTGATCTCGTCGCCGATTTGGGTGCCGGCAGTGCGGTGCTCGCGATTGCCGCCGCGAAGGGTGGCGCGTCGAAGGTCGTCGCGATCGAGCTCGATGAGGACGCGATGTCGAATGCCGAGGAGAATCTGGCGCGCAACGGCGTGTCGGACCGCGTGCACCTGCTTTGCGGCGATGCATCGGTGTTGCTGCCATTCTTCGCGCCGGTGCGACTGGTGCTCGCGAACATCATTTCCAGCGTGCACGTCGAGATGCTGCCGGTCGTGGCGCGCTGCCTGTCACCGGACGGTGTCGTGATCATCAGCGGCATTCTGCAGACCGAGCGTGACGAGATGCTGCGCCACCTCGCCGCCACTGGATGGCGAATGATTGCCGATGACAGTGAGGGTGAATGGTGGAGCGCGACCATCGTCCGGGCGTAGCCCACTTCTATTCGTCGGAACCGCTGCTCTTGCCTGGCGCACTGGTGCTGGGCGAGGACGCGGCGCATCACGCGCGCGTGCGTCGGCTGGCGGTGGGTGCGCCGGTGACCGTGCGCGATGGCGGCGGCACGACGGCGAGCGGGACGCTGGTCCGCATGGCGAAGCAGCATCTGGATCTCGTGATCGAGTCGCCGCGCTGTCCGTCGCCACTGCCGCCCGTGCACCTGCTGGTGCCGGTGGCCGACAAGGAGCGCATGCTGCTGCTGGCGGAGAAGGCGACCGAACTTGGCGCGACGACCTGGCGTCCGGTGCTCTGGCGCCGATCGAAGAGCGTGGCCGGTCGCGGCGAGGGACCGATGTTCGCCCAGAAAGTCGAGGCGCGCATGATCGGCGCACTGCTGCAGAGCGAGGGGGCCTGGTTGCCGCAGCGATTCACGGAGTCCACCCCCGAGCGGGCGCTGGCCGCGCTCCCCAGTGACGGCACGCGACTCCTGCTCGACCCGCTTGGCGACCCGATCGGCGCGATATCACTGGTCGGCCCCGTCGTGATTGCGGTCGGTCCGGAGGGTGGCTTCGAGCTTGACGAGACCGCTCGGATGCTGGACGCCGGCTTTCGACGCGTGGCGCTGGCCGGAGGCATCCTGCGCATGGAGACAGCCGCGATCGTCGCGCTGGGCGTCGTCCGGGCCCAGCTTGCAGTCACCCCGCTTCGAGGCGCGCCATGACCGACTGCCTGTTCTGCCGGATCGCCCGCAAGGAAATTCCCGCTCGTATCGTGGCCGAAACGGACGAGTATCTCGCCTTCCACGATGTCAGCCCGCAAGCGCCGACGCATGTGCTGGTAATCCCGAAGGCGCATGTCGCCTCGCTGGATGGCGTGACGGACCCGCTGGTCGCCGGCCGCGTGGCCCTGCTGGCCGCCGAGGTCGCGAGATCGCTGGGCGTGGCGGCGTCGGGATACCGTGTGGTCATGAATACCGGGGCCGACGGCGGACAGAGCGTGCCCCACCTGCACGCCCACCTGCTCGCGGGTCGCGCGATGCAGTGGCCGCCGGGCTGACCGGCGCCGGACGGACGCGACCGAAATGCATGCCCCGTCGTGCCGGGTCGCTCCGGGTTCGTCCAAGTCATTGACGCAGCGAGCCTTGGGCGGATAGCTTCCGCGGCTCACTCACAGGTCTCCAGCCGGCGCAACCAACGCCACGAAGGGGGGAAGAAGCTTTTGGCAGAAGTCGTCATCCATGAAGACGAGAACTTCGAGCGCGCGCTCAAGCGGTTCAAGAAGAAGTGCGAGAAGGCAGGGATCCTTTCGGATCTCCGTAAACATCGTCACTATGAAAAGCCGTCGGAAAAGCGCAAGCGCAAGATGAATGCGGCCACCCGCAAGAATCGTCGCACGCGGTCGTTCTAAGTCTTGCCGACCGAGACACACACCCGACTGAACGGCGATCTGATCGTCGCTCGCAAGGCGCAGGACAAGCCACTGCTTCTGCTCCTCGGCATGGTCATCGCCGAGGTGAAGGAGCGGGTTCGCGTGATCGAGAACGAGGAGAAGCGCGAAGTGCAGGATGCGGAAGTCATTGAAGTCCTCCGAAAGGGCATCAAGAAGCGGCGTGATTCGGTCGAGCAGTATTCGGCTGCGAATCGTCCGGAGCTGGCGCAGAAGGAGCGTGATGAAATCGTGCTGCTCGAGCTCTATCTCCCCGTAGCGATTGATCCTGCAGTAATCCGAAGCGCCGTCATCGAGGTCATTGCCAGTGGCGTGACTGCCATGGGACAGGTCATGGGCCAGGTGCTTCCCCGTTTCAAGGGGCAGGTCGAGGGCAGTGTCGTCAACGCGATTGTTCGTGAGGAACTGGCGAAGCTCGTCTAAGCTTCTTTCGGAACAGGTTGCGCCGGCCCGGTAGCTCGGATCCACGAGTTGTCGGGCCGGTTTGCGTCACATGGCGTCGCATGCGCGGTCGCGCGCCTGCGGACATGCCGTCGACAACGTTCCCCGATCATCTTTCCAGTCGTGAATCCACACGCTCTCTCCGTGCTCGAGTTCCCGCGAGTCCTGGATGTCGTCGCCGATCGCGCGTCGTCATCATTAGGTGCCGTCGCCGTGCGCGCGTTGCTTCCACGCACCGATCGCGAATGGCTCGCCGCCGAATTGGCGCGGGTTCAGGCGATGCGTGCGGTGCTCAGTTCCGAAGGGGGGTGGCAGCCGGAGCCGATTCCCGACGTGCGTCAGGCACTCGCGCGCCTGCGGCTTGTTGGCGCGACGCTGGAGGGTACGCAGCTGACCGGCATCGCGACGCTGCTGCGGTCCAGCCGTCGGACACAGTCGGCGTTGCGTGATCCACGCCGCCCCGCGATGGCGACCGCGTACCTGCTGCCGTTCTCCGCGCGACTGATTGCCGCGCAGCGCGACGAGGATGCCATCGATCGAGCCATCGATGGCGACGGCAGCGTGCGTGATGACGCCTCGCCGGCACTGCGCCGGCTGCGTCGCGAGCTGATGGGTGCGCAGGGTGAACTGGTGCGCCTGCTGGAGCGCATCATGGCGCAGCTGGAGCCGAACCATCAGGTCACCGACATGTCGGTGACGGTGCGCAACGGTCGCTACGTGATTCCGGTGAAGTCGCACGCACGCGCCGCACTTGGCGGCATCGTGCACGACTCGTCGGGCACCGGCGCCACGGTGTTCATCGAGCCGCCGGCGGCGGTGGAATTCGGCAACCGCATTCGCGAGCTCGAGGCCGAGGAGCAGCGCGAAGTCGAGCGGATCCTGCGCGAGTTGAGTGACAACGTGCGACCGCTGCAGCCCGCGATGCTGGAAGCGTTCGCGGCACTCGTCGAACTCGATGTGCTGTACGCGCGTGCACGCTACGCGAACGAGTTCGGATGCGAGCCGGCCGAACTCGGCGAGCCATCCGATGGATTGCAGGTGCGCTTCGGCCGCCATCCACTGCTGCTCGCCAAGAATGCGCCGGTCGTGCCGTTCGACCTCGTGCTGCTGCCGGACGAACGCACGCTGCTCATCTCCGGCCCGAACACCGGCGGCAAGACGGTGCTGCTGAAGGCACTTGGCTTGTTCTGCGCGATGCTGCAGAGCGGCATCCCGGCGCCGGTCGGTCCGGAAAGTCGGCTGCCGATCGTGGACGACTGCTTCGCGGATGTGGGTGACGAGCAATCGCTGGAAGCCAACCTTTCGACGTTCAGTGCACACCTGGTGCATCAGCGCGAAATCCTGCGTGGCGCGACCGAGCGGTCGCTGGTGCTGATCGACGAGCTGGGTTCCGGTACTGATCCGCTGGAAGGGGCAGCACTGGGCGGCGCAATCCTGGAGGCACTCACGCATCGCGGCACGCTGACGGTCGCCACCACGCATCTTGGTGCATTGAAGGAGCTGGCGGCCGAGGTGCCGGGTGTCGTGAACGCGTCGCTGCAGTTCGATGCCGTGTTGCTGGCGCCCACCTATCGTCTGCTGAAGGGCATTCCGGGTCGTTCGTACGGACTGAGCACCGCGCGCCGCCTGGACCTGCCATCGGCGGAGCTGGATCGCGCCGAGCAGCGTGTGCCGCAGGTTGAGCGCGACGTGCACAAGCTGCTGGCGGA
>JACMPK010000153.1 GCA_014377535.1 Gemmatimonadaceae bacterium | reverse complement strand
TGGATGTGCGCGGGCAGCATGCGCACCATGGAGGCATAGCGCGCCGTGGTGATTGCGTCGAGCGTGGTGACTTCCGTGCGACCCGACTCGGTCAGGGAGAGGGGCTGCTGGCGATTGTCAGCAGAATCGGCGGTCTTGATCACGATGCCCGTCGTCTCGAGCCGCCGGATGACGCGGCTCAGGTAACCGGCATCCAGCCCCAGGCTCCGGCTGAGCGCCGTGACTGTGCGGTGTTCGTACTGCGCCAGCTCGGTGAGCACCCGCACCTCGGTGGCGGAGTAGGGGCTGCCGGCCGGACCCGCCTCGAGCGCACCGAGCCGCTGCGCGAAGAAGCGGGTAAAGCGGCGCAGCGCCGCAATCTTCTGGTCGAGCGCGAGCTGAGTCACGTGATCATGTCAGGATTTGATAGATGCTTGCCGCAGGCATGTGAATATATGCCTGCGGCAGCTGTGTGCGTCGTCAGGCCTGCTGCTTCGCCCTGAACCCCGGTCCGGTAAGTTGCCGTGATGAAAATCGGCTTCATCACGCTGGGCTGCGACAAGAACACCGTGGACACCGAACGCTATCTCGCACAGCTCGCGGCCTACGGCGGCGAGCACACCGATGACCTCGCGCTGGCGGAGGTGATCATCGTGAACACCTGCGGCTTCATCGATGCGGCGAAACGGGAGTCCATCGACGCCATCCTCGAGGCGTCGCGTCACAAGGTCGATGGCGTATGCCAGGCCGTCGTGGCGCTCGGGTGCATGGTGCAGCGCCACAAGGACGAGCTGGCCGAGTCGATTCCGGAGGTGGACCTCTTCCTCGGCACCACGGACGTCGATCAGCTCATTCCGCAGCTGCAGCAGCGCGGACTGGTTCATGCGGCGCCGATGATGCACCCTGGCGAGCGGATCTTCAGCGGCGACACACCGCATGTGCGCTACCTGAAGGTGAGTGAAGGCTGCGATCACGGCTGCGCGTTCTGTGCCATTCCGCTGATGCGCGGAAAGCATCGCAGCTTTGCGCTGGCCGACGTCATCCGCGAGGCGCAGCTGCTGGAACTGCAAGGCGCGCGCGAGGTGAACCTGGTGGCGCAGGACCTCGCGCTTTACGGACGTGATCGTCGTGATGGGACGACGTTGCCGGAGCTGCTGGAATCGCTGCTGCGCGAAACCGACATTCCGTGGTTCCGGAATCTGTATTTGTACAACGCGGGCATCACGCCGCGCTTCCTGGACGTCGTCGCGAACAACCCGCGCATCCTGCCGTATCTGGACATGCCGGTGCAGCATGGCAGCGACGCGGTGCTCACGCGCATGCGCCGACCGGAGCGCCGCAAGACGATCGTCGAGAAGGTCGCGCGATTCCGTTCAGTGGTGCCCGATCTGACGATCCGCACCACCTGCATCGTCGGCTTTCCCGGCGAGACGGACGACGACTTCGAGATCCTGCTCGATTTTCTGCAGGAGATGCAGTTCGATCGCGTCGGCGCGTTCACGTACAGCGCGCAGGAAGGCACGGTGGCCGCGGAAATGATTGACGACGTGCCTGATGAAGTGAAGCACGAGCGCCTCGACCGGCTGCTGCAGCTGCAGGCATCCATCACGGCCGAGCGATACGAGCGGCACATCGGCCGGACCGTGTCGCTGCTGGTCGATCGGGCGGGCGACGAGGACGAACTGGCCGTGGCGCGTGCACCGTGGCAGGCTGATGACATCGATGGCGTGACGTACCTCGACACCGAGGCACCGGTCGGTGCGCTGGTGCAGGCGACGATCACGGATGTGATTGATGATTACGACTTCGAGGCCACGCCGACCGGCATCGTGCTGTTGCCGCCTGCGTTGGTGCAGCGTGAGCGCGCATCACGCAGCCTGCCGCTGATGGCTTCTTCCTCGATCGGGAGTTTTGGACGATGACGGGTGTGATGACGACGGAATCGCAGGCGATCATGGCACGTGCACGCCAGCTCTTTCCGGGCGGCGTGAATTCGCCGGTGCGCGCGTTCGGCGGCGTGGGTGGCGAGCCGTTCGTGGTGCAGCGTGGCGAAGGCCCGTACATCTGGGATGCCGACGGCAATCGCTACATCGATTACGTGCTGAGCTGGGGACCGCTGGTGCTGGGACACGCTGCGCCCGTGGTACTCGACGCGTTGCATGACGTCATGCAGCGCGGCACCAGCTTCGGCATCCCGACCGGGCTCGAGGTGCAGCTCGCGGAACTGATCGTGCAGCGCATGCCGCACATAGAGATGCTGCGTTTCACCAGCAGTGGCACCGAGGCGGCGATGAGCATCGCTCGCGTGGCGCGTGCGGCGACGGGTCGTGATGCGATCCTCAAGTTCGATGGCTGCTATCATGGCCACGCCGACAGCTTCCTGGTGAAGGCGGGTTCAGGCGTCGCGACGCTCAACCTGCCCAACTCGCCGGGCGTGCCGGCCGTACTCGCGGCACTCACGTATACGGCGCCATTCAACGATCTCGAGGCCGTGCGCGCCGTGGCGATGCAGGTGCCGCTGGCGGCGATTTTGATCGAGCCGATCATCGGCAACGCGGGGTTCATCGAGCCGCTGCCGGGCTTCCTGGCCGGCCTGCGACAGATCGCCGACGAGACGGGTGCCCTGCTGGTCTTTGACGAGGTGATGACGGGCTTCCGCATCGCCTACGGCGGCGCGGTGGAGCGCTTCGGTGTCACGCCCGATCTCACGGCATTCGGCAAGGTGATCGGCGGTGGATTGCCCGTGGCTGCGTATGGCGGACGTCGCGACCTGATGCAGCAGGTCGCGCCCAGCGGGTCCGTGTATCAGGCGGGCACACTGAGCGGCAACCCGCTCGCGATGGCGGGTGGGCTGGCAACGCTGACGTCGCTCACACCGGAACTGCACGCGATCATCTCGCGTCGCACGAGCACGTTGGTGCAGGGGTTGCGCGACGTGATGCAGAAGGCCGACGTGCCGTTTTCGGCATCATCCGCCGGCTCGATGTGGGGTTTCTTCTTCCATCCCGGCCCCGTCACCAATTTCGCCGAGGCCCGCCAGAGCGACGTGCCGCTGTTCAACCGCTTCTTCCATGCGGCGCGTGAACGGGGTGTTTATCTCGCCCCATCCGCGTTCGAGGCGGCGTTCATGAGTGCGGCGCACGGTGACGATGTCATTACCGACACGCTCGAGCGGCTGTCCGATGCCATTCGCGTCGCGAAGTCGTAGGCTGGCGTCGTTGGGTATGGCGCTGGCGCTGCATGCCTGTGCCGCACCGCTGCGCGTACCCGCGCGTGACGGGCGCCTGGTGCAGGACAGCGTGACCGAGGCGTCGCGCAGCGGCCTGCGGTTGGACGACAAGACGATCCGCGTGTTCCTGGGCCGTGCTGCTGTCAATGATGTGATGGTGCGCAACGCCCCTGGCATCACGACGTGGAACGGACGACGGTATCGCGGGACGGTCGACGTGCTGCGCGATGCGTCCGGCGATGCCGTGGTCAACGCCCTCGACCTGGAGGACTACCTGCGCGGCGTGCTCCCGGGCGAGATCGGTTCGCGTGACCCGCGCGATCGTGCGGCGCTGCAGGCGCAGGCCGTGGCGGCGCGCTCGTACGCCGCGGCACGCATGGGTGAGCGTCGCGCCCTCTTCGATGTCACCGCCACCGTGAGCGACCAGGTGTACGGCGGCATGTCCGACGAGCGCGTCGAGACTGACGACGCGGTGCGCGCCACGCGCGGCCTGGTGCTGACCTGGGCGGATCGCATCGTCACGGCGCCATACCACGCACATGGTGGACTGATGACCGCGTCGCCCGACGAGGTGTTCTGGCGCTCGGCACCGCAGCCGTTCCTGCGCCCCGTGGATGATCATGCGCCGGATGGTGGCTGCTACTGCGACGCGAGCGGAAGCCGCGGCTGGGAGCGACGCTTCACGACCGCCGAGTTGCGACGGCTGCTGGAGCAGTATGGCACTGCCGCCGGCGTCGCCAGCGCGAGCGACGTGCGCATGTTGCGCATAGCCACGCGGGGGCCCTCCGGGCGCGTGACCGCGCTGGAGTTCGAGATGGCCGGTGGTCGCGCCGTCGTGCGCGGGAACGATATTCGATCGGTGTTGCGCACGGGTGGCGCCATTCTGCCCAGCACGAACTTTTCGGTTGAAGTCTCCGACGGGGTCGTGCTGCTGCGCGGTGTTGGCAACGGGCATGGCGTCGGGATGTCACAATGGGGTGCCATCGGACGCGCTCGGGCAGGGCAGGATGCCCGGTCGATCCTCGCGGCGTATTATCCCGGAACCCGGTTGGCGCCTCTGCGGTGAGGCCCATGGTGCTGCCGCAGTCGTGTCGTCGTCATTGCTGGTGTGGTCGCCGTCGCCGTCGCCCGTGCCGTCGCACCTGCTGTGCCCTGCCGCTGCCACGCGCACCGAGACTGGTGCGCCCGCATCTTCCGCCCTGCCGTCCACGCATGTCCAAGCCAGCTCTCCGCATCGGTCTCATTGGCGCAGGCGCCATTGCACAACTCGCCCACCTGCCGCTGCTCTCGAAGATGCGCGGCATGCAGCTGGTCGCACTCTGCGACAATGACGGTGCCAAGGTGCGGGCACTCGCCGACCGGTTCAGCGTGCCCGACACGTTCACCGACATCGAGGAGCTGCTGGAGTTCGAGGAGCTCGATGCGGTCCTGATCTCGACACCGAACCACCTGCACGAGCCGCATGTGTTGAGCGCATTGAAGGCGAAGCGGCACGTGCTCTGCGAGCGGCCGCTGGCGCTCACGACCAAGGGCGTGGAGCGGATCCTGGCCGCCTCCGAGAAGTACGGCATGAAGGTCGTGGTCGGCCACAACCACCGGTTCCGCACCGAGGTCCAGAATCTCGAAAGCTTCATTCATGGCGGCGAACTTGGCCGGCTGATCGGCATCCGCGCGGGCGCCTACAAGACGCGACGCGGCGATGCCGGCTGGCGTTCGCATCGCGCCGAGGCGGGCGGCGGCATCTTCCTGGATCAGGGTGTGCCGCTGCTGGACCTGGCCTGCTGGCTGGCCGACTTCCCTGATCCGGTACGCGTCACAGCGAGCATGGAGCGGGGCAGTGGCGTGCGCGCGGTCGAGGACGCGATGTACGTCCATGTGCAGTACGCATCAGGGCTCAGCGTGGCCATCGACACGGCGTGGGGCTATGTGGGCGAGGAAGACCGGTGGTGGTTCGAGGTGCTGGCCACGAAAGGCACGGCACGCCTGGCCCCGCTTCGTGTGGTGAAAGAGCTGAACGGCCGCGCCGTGGATGTGTCGCCCACCGGCGCCGCGCAGCGCGACAGCGCCTTCATTCAAAGCTACCGCGCCGAGCTGGCGCATTTTGCTGCGGTGCTGCACGGCGACGTGGCGTACGAGCCGCCCGCAGACCAGATCATCGTGCAGCGACTGGTCGAGGCCATCTACCGCAGCGCCGAGGAAGGAAAGGAAATCCGGCTGTGAGCCTGCGGCGGCCGCGACTCATGCGAGGGTGGCGTCCGCTGCTCGTGCTGCTGATCGCACTGGTGTCGGTTGTGGCGGCAGTGCCGACGCGCGCGTCGGCGCAGCGCGCCATCGACTGGTCCACGAAGCCCGTGCTGCTGCTCACCATGGGGCAGGGCGACGAGGTGTTCGAGAAGTTCGGACACAATGCGCTGATCGTCTGGGACGACGCGGCCGGACGGCCGCTGGTCTACAACTGGGGCATGTTCGACTTCGCGCAGCCGAACTTCCTGGGCCGGTTCCTCACCGGCGACACGCGTTACTGGATGCAACCGTTCACCATCGAGCAGACGCTCGACGCATACCAGCGGCTCAATCGGACGATGACGGTGCAGGAGTTGAACCTCACGCCAGCGCAGAGGACGCGGCTGGTGCAGATGCTCGCCACCAACGCACTCGAGGCGAACAAGTTCTACCGGTACGACTACTATCGCGACAACTGCAGCACGCGAGTGCGCGATGCGATCGATGCCGTCACCGGCGGCGTCCTCGCTGCCGCGATGAAGGCGATGCCCGGCGACGGCAGTTATCGCTGGCACACGCGCCGCCTGCTGGCCTACAGCACACCACTTTACCTTGGTAGTCAGCTCGTACTTGGCGTGGATGCCGACTTGCCGCTGACGGCGTGGCAGGAGGCTTTTCTGCCGCAGTCGCTGACGAAGGCCGTGATGCGGATCGAGCTTCCCGCCGCAGATGGGCTGCCGCAGCGGCCGCTCGCTGCACCGATCGACACGATTTTCCGTGCGACGCGAGCGCCGGAACCACGCGTGGTCCAGCCGCAACTCGTGCAGGCTGCGGTGATCGGAATGGTGATTGGTGCCGTGATCTTCGGGCTCGCACTGCTCGGTCGGATCGGCGCAGCCGTCGCGGTCGGAATCTGGAGTCTGCTCTGCGCGTGCGTTGGCACAGTGCTGCTGCTGGCCTGGTTCGCCACGCAGCATGTCTTCATGGCAAACAATCCGAGTGTGGCGCTCGCCAATCCGCTCTGGCTGGCTGGCATCACGGTCGCCGTGATGGTGGCCCGTGTCGGTTCTTCGACACTCGAGCATCGCACGCTACAGTCACTGCTCTTGATCGCTGTTCTCGGCACCGCTGGCGCCGTGCTGTCGGGCCATACCGTGAGTGCACTCGAGATGGCCGCCCTGTTCCTGCCGGGGCATGCGGCCTCCGTCGCCGCCGCGGGACGATTCCGTCGGCGGTGACGAGGATGTCACGTGCTTGCTATCGACAGATCCAGGGCGTCGCGTTTTCACGTGCGGTGCTTCGACGCGTGCTGGTCTCGTCAGTTGCCGTGAACGTGACTTCCAGAAAACCGTCGTCCTGACTCTGTGATGTGCACTGCATTTCCTTGCGCACGCTGAACGCACCATTCGCATCGGCCTTGATCGGTCCGAAGGCAATGGCCTGGCTGGTGTTGGGCGGCGGCGAGCCCGTGAGACGTACCGGCCCGTTCGGCGTGAAATTCGAACCCGTGATCGTGATTACCGGACCAGTGGGTTGACGCTGGATGCTGACACTGAGCTTCAACGGCGTCGCGGCCTGCGCGTGCAAAGCCACCGGCAGCGCAGCGACGCTCACTCCGATCAGGACAGCCGCCCCGAGAGATGACCATGTGCGACGAGCCATCTGGACACGCATTGCGCTGCTCCTTGGTGATTGTTGCGCGGGTGGATTCATGCCGGCGGGCACTCGATCAATATGAAGCACGCTCCAATGCGGTACGCGTAACACGACCCGCCTCGATCGACAGCAAAAGATACACCGCAGTCGCGCGTGAGTTCATTTGCTCAAGTGATTTGTTACCTTGCACTTATGCAACTCTCAGCATTGCTGGACCGACGTCGATGAGCCTGCGCGATCGCCTGGAGGATGCGGTGGCGCGCGCTGCGATGGTCGAACAGGAACTGCTCGATCCCCGCACCGTTCGCGACGCGAAGCTGTTCGCCACGCTCGGCAAGGAACATCAGCGGCTGCAGGACGTCGTGCACCTGGCGGGCGAGGTCCGGCAACTGGAGCGCGAACTCGAGGAATCGCGCGAAATGGCCGGCGGCGACGACGCCGATTTCGCGGCCGAGGCGCGGGAAGATGTCGCCAGGATCGAGGCGCGACTCGAGCAGCTGGACGCCGATCTGCGCCCGTTGCTCGTGCCCCGCGATCCGCTCGATGACCGCCCGGCCATCATCGAGATCCGCGCCGGCACCGGCGGCGACGAGGCGGCGCTCTTTGCGGCCGACCTCTGGCGCATGTACGAGCGCTTCTTCGCACGGAAAAACTGGCGCATCGAGATCATGTCCATGTCGGACGGCACGCTGGGCGGCATCAAGGAAGTGATCGCCCGTATCGATGGCGGCGGCGCGTTCGGCACGATGCGCTGGGAATCAGGCGTCCATCGCGTGCAGCGCGTGCCGGCCACGGAGACGCAGGGTCGCATCCACACCTCTGCCGCCACGGTTGCCGTGCTGCCGGAAGCGGAGGAGGTCGACGTGACGATCGAGGACAAGGACCTGCGCATCGACGTCTTCCGCGCTTCGGGCCCTGGTGGACAGAGCGTCAACACCACCGACTCGGCAGTGCGCATCACGCACATCCCCAGCGGTATCGTGGTCAGCCAGCAGGACCAGAAGTCGCAGCTGCAGAACAAGCTGAAGGGCATGCAGGTGCTGCGTTCGCGCCTGCTGGATCAGCGCCTGGCGAAGATCGAGGCCGAGCGTTCGCAGATGCGCAGCGCACAGGTCGGCACCGGCGACCGGTCGGCGAAGATCCGCACGTACAACTATCCGCAGGATCGCATCACGGATCACCGGATCGGATTGTCCGTACATGGCATGCAGTCGGTGATGGATGGCAACATCGGCGCCTTCATCGATGCGTTGCAGGAAGCGGAAGTGAAGGAGCGGCTTGGTGGCTGATGCGGCGCGTCCGCGCACGGTCGCTGACCTGCGTGACCTGCTCGCGCACCGCCTGCAGGGCGCCGTGCCTGATCCGCTGGGTGAGGCGCGCGAGCTGTTGGCATCTCTGCATGATGCGCCGCGCTCGTGGAGCACCGTGCACGCCGGCGATGAGCTGATCGACCTGCTGATCGATGCCGCGATCGATGCGGCGGAACGCAGGATCGCCGGCGCGCCGATCGCGTATGCGACGGGCCGTGCCGCGTTCCGGCACCTTTTCCTGCACGTCGACGAGCGCGTGCTGATCCCGCGTCCGGAGACCGAGGAACTCGTGTCGCTGGCGCTGTCGCACATCGCGCCGGGCATGACGGTGGTGGATGTCGGCACGGGGTCGGGAGCAATCGCGCTTTCCATTGCATACGAAAGCGGCGCGGCGCGCGTGATCGGCACCGATCTCTCGCCGGGCGCGATCGAGGTGGCTGAGCTGAACGCGCGCGCCGTGCTGCGGCAGGAGTATGCGCGCACCGAGTTCCTGCAGGGTGACCTGTTGGAGCCCATCGGTGACGAGTCGGTGGATATCGTGGTGTCGAATCCGCCCTACATCGCCACGGGCGAGCGTGAGTCGCTGCCCGCCGCAGTCCGCGACTGGGAGCCTGACACCGCGCTCTTCGGCGGACCCGATGGCATGGATGTGATCCGGCGTTTGGTGGCGCAGGCGGCGCTCCGACTCGGCGCCGGCGGCATGCTGCTGATGGAGATCGACGCGCGCCGTGCCGCGCAGGCGATGGCCTGCGCGGCCACCGTGCAGTGGGGCGACAGGCGGGTGGTGCCCGATGCGTTCGGCCGCGACCGCTTCGTGATTGCGCGGCGCACGGCCGTGGTGGCCGACACCGGCGCGCGCACCTGAACGGACAGGCGTCACATGCTCCCGGTCGGGACTAAGTTTTGACTGGTCGTGCGGCCGTTCCGGCCCGCGACATTCCCCTTTGCAGTGAACCGACATGCTCGAGGAGAAAGCGAAGGATCTTGGCCGGCAGGTCGGCCAGTCGCCGGAATACCAGGCACTCAAGCGCTCCAACGACCTGCTGACCGAGGACCAGGAGGCGTCGTCCGTCCTGCGTCGTCTCTCGCAGCTCCGCAGTGAAGCGCAGGAGTTCATGGAGCGTGGCGAGGATCCGCCGCAGGAGATGGAGCAGGAGCTGGATACGCTGCTGCAAGGTGTCGAGAGCAACCCCGCCTACCAGCGCGCGATCGTCGCCCAGACGAACTTCGACAAGCTGATGATGCGTGTGAACGAGTGGATCTCCGAAGGCATCCGCACTGGCGCCGTCAGCAAGATCATCACCCTGTCATGACCAGTGGCGTGCCGCGCGGGAAGCTGATCGTGCTGGAAGGTGGAGACGGTGTCGGCAAGACGACGCAGCTTCCCCTGCTGGCCGACATGCTGCGCGCACGCGGCCTGGTGGTGCACACGGTGCGCGAGCCGGGCCGGACCGGCGTGGGACAGACGGTGCGGACGCTGTTGCTGGATCCAGCCTCCACCATCGCCCCCGCGTCCGAGGTGCTGCTGTTTCTCGCTGCTCGCGCGCAGGTGGTGGCGGAGGTGATCGCGCCTGCGCTGGATGCGGGTGAGTGGATCGTGGCAGATCGCTTCTTCGTGTCGACCTACGCCTACCAGATTGCCGGGCATGGCCTGGACGGTGCGCTGGTCCGCGCGGCCAACCGGTTGGCAACCCGTGGCCTGGTGCCGGATGTCACACTGCTGCTCACGCTGCCGCAGATCGTGGCCGCGGCGCGGCGTCGGGTGCGCGGTGCAGCGGACCGGCTGGAACGGTTCGGTGCCGGCTTCGATGCACGCGTGGCGGAAGCATATGCGGCCGCCGTCACGGAGTCGTGGCAGGCGCGTCATCCGGAGTGCGGGCCCATCGTCGCCGTCCACGGTGACGGTGCGGTGGACGAGGTCACCGTGCGCCTGCTGGAGCGGGTCGTGGAACGGACGGGCACCAGCGCGGTGCTTACTGCATGACTTGCAACACTTCGTGCCGCCGTCGCCACACGGCGTACGATCGATCGATGGCCTTTCGACGTCAGGAACCGGCATGAACACGCGTCGCAGTCTCACCGTCGTCACCATTCTCGGAGTGGCGATGGCGTCGGGCGGATGGATCATGGGGCGCAGCCTGCGCGCCGAGGCACCGACCGTGGTCGATGGCCGCCGGCTGTTCCAGCAGGTGATGGAGACGGTGCAGGCGCAGTTCGTGGACTCGCTGCCCGCGGATTCGCTCTGGAAGGAAGCGACACTTGGCATGGTCGATGAGCTGAATGATCCGCATTCGGTCTTCCTCGTTGCCGATCGACTGAAGCGTTTTCGCGAGCAGACGACCGGCCAGTACGCCGGCCTCGGGCTGCGTGTCGACGTGCGCGACGGCTGGATCACCGTGATCGCGCCGCTGCCCGGCTCACCATCGGAAGCGGCTGGTCTCGCCACCGGCGATCGAATCGTGAAGATCGATGCACTCGACACGAAGGGCCTGACCGCGGACGAGGCGCTGCTGAAGCTTCGCGGCGCGCCGCTCTCGCGCGTGGTGCTCACCGTGGAGCGATTGGGAGTGGACGGCCGGCTCACGTTCACGCTGGTGCGACAGGTGATCCATGTGCGCGCGGTGCAGCGCGTGGCGATGTTGCCCACGCGTGTGGGTTACCTCGACGTGAGCGTATTCAGCGACTCGACCGCCGATGAAGTCGCGGCCGGCGTGGACTCGCTGGTTCGCATGGGCATGCAGTCGCTGGTGCTCGACCTGCGCGGGAATCCCGGGGGGTTGGTGGAGCAGGGCGCTGCGGTATCGGACCTCTTTCTGGACCCAGGGCAGGTGATCGTCACGTTGCGTGGGCGCACGTCGGAATCGAATCGCACCTTCACCGACAGGTTGCCGCAGCAGTGGCCCCGGCTGCCCATCATCGTGCTGGTGGACCACGGCAGTGCGAGCGCGGCGGAGATCGTGGCCGGTGCGCTGCAGGATCATGATCGCGCCGTGGTCGTGGGCAGCACCACGTATGGCAAGGGCAGCGCGCAGAGCGTCTTCGATGCAGGGACGGCAGGCGCGCTCAAGCTCACCACGTCGCGTTGGTTCACGCCCAACGGCCGCAGCATCTCGATCCGGCCACGCTCGGCCGAAGCGCAGCTCGCCACGCGTCGTGGCGGTACTGCCGCGGATTCGCTGACCAGCGAGGCAGACTCGATGGTCGTGAAGCGCGAGGCGTTTCGCACCGATCGTGGCCGCATCGTGTACGGCTCGGGCGGCATCACGCCGGACGTGATCGCGCGCGACAGCGCCGCCATCGAGCAGGGTGCGGCGTTGCAGTCGGCATTGGGTCGTGCGGTGCCGATCTTCCGTGATGCGTTGACGGCGTTTGCGCGGCAGCAGAAGTCGAGCGGTTCGTCCGCCAGCAGCACCGCGTTCATGGTCACGCCGCAGATGCGCGCGACCTTGCTCGCCGGCGTGCGAGCGCGTGGTGCCGTGGTACCGGATTCGGCATTCGAGTCGAACGCCGGCGTGGTGAACCGACTGATCGGCTACGAGGTGGCGCGATACGTGTTCGGTCGTGATGCGGAGTTCACGCGTCGCACCGCTGACGATCCCGTCATGCAGCGTGCACTCACGCTGCTGCGCGATGCGCCTGGTCGCGATGCGCTGCTGGTGCGCGCCAGTGCGGAGCATCCGAGCAAGGCAGGCGGCCGCTCGTGAGCAATGGCACCGGTGTCCCGATGGAACCGGTGGTGCTGGTGGGGGCAGGACGTGCGGGACGCGCGCTGGCGGCGGCGTTCAGGGCTGCGGGTCTGTCGCATGCGCTGGTGGATCGCGAGCAGGTGGTGGAGCAGCACGGCCAGCCGTTGCTCGCCTCGCGGGCGGACGCCGTCAGGCACGCACCCGTGGTACTGGTCGCGGTGCGCGATGGTCAGATTGATATCGCGCTCGACGAGTTGCGCCAGCGCGACGGGCTGCAGCCAGGCAGTGTCGTGCTGCAGGTCAGCGGGAGCGCGGAGCCGGCGGCGCGCGAGCGCATCGCGGACTTTGGCGTGCATTACGGCACCTTTCATCCGCTGCTGCCGCTGATCGATCCGTCACTCGCATCGTTTCGCCTGCAGGGATCCGTGATCGGCATCGAGGGCGACGTGCCGGCACATGCCGTGGCGTTGCAGCTTGCCGTGCGCCTGGGTGCGACGACGATCGTGATCCCGCGCGAGGAGCGCGCCGCCTATCACGCGGCGGCGGTGATGGCGAGCAATTTTCCCGTCACACTCGCGGCGCTGGCCGAGGGGCTGCTGTCGCGCATCGGCGTCGATTCCGTCGCGGCGCATCGCGCCGTTCGTGCGCTGATGGCGGCCAGTGTCGAGAACCTGGCGGCGATGCCACGTGCCCTCGATGCGCTGACCGGCCCGATCGCACGCGGTGACGTGGCGACGGTGCGCGCGCACACGACCGCGCTGCATGGGACACGACCGTATCACGATGTGTACGAAGTCGTGTCACGCGCGACGCTGGCGCTGATGCGAGAGCGAGGCGATGATCCGCATCTGGTGCAGGCCATGGAGACGGCGCTCGACGCCGACGGGCTGCGGTGACCTCGAACGACAGGTGAGATGGATGCGAATCCGAAGCGTGGTGCTGCTGTTCGTCGCGATCGGCATTCGTGCTGCGCAGCTTCCGGCGCAGGCGCGCTCGAGTGAGACCCGCACGCAGCACGTCATCCTCGTGATGACAGATGGCTTCCGCTGGCAGGAGGTGTTCGGCGGTGCGGAGGATGCGCTGCTCACGCGTGCTGCTGGCAACGTGGCCGACACGATGGGGCTGCGGCGCGACTTCGGTCGCGGTAGCGGCGCCGAGCGGCGAGCGGCGCTGCTGCCATTCATCTGGGGCACGATGGCGGTGCAGGGACAGCTGTTCGGTGACAGTGCGCGAGGAAGTGTGGCACAGATCACCAATCCACTGAAGTTCTCGTATCCAGGCTACAGCGAGACGTTCACCGGACACGTTGATCCGCGGATCGACAGCAACGAGCATCCGGCAAACACCAATGTGACGGTGTTCGAGTGGCTGAATCGGCAACCGGCGTTTCGCGGGCGGGTCGCGGCTTTCGCGACATGGGATGCATTCTCCCGCATCATCAATGCGGACCGGAGCGGGGTGCCCGTTGCCGACGGGTGGACGCGGGGCGGTGTGACGGGGACGGGCACGCCGCGCGAAGTGCTGCTGCGTGAGCTCTTCGCGACGACGGTGCGCTACTGGCCCGACAACAACTGGGACGCACTCACGCACCAGGCCGCGATGGATCATCTGGCGGTCCGGAAGCCCCACGTGCTGTTCATCGGCTATGGTGAAACCGATGAATGGGCGCACGCGGGCCGATACGACTTGTACCTGCGTTCTGTGCATCAGGTGGATGCGTACCTGGCGCAGCTCTGGGCACAGGTGCAATCCGATCCGCAGTACCGTGATCGCACGACGCTGATCGTCACCACCGACCATGGTCGCGGCGACGGTCCGAAATGGCGCGATCATGGAAAAGACGTGGTGGGCGCGGAAAACATCTGGATGGCTGTGCTGGGTCCCGACACACCGGCACTTGGCGCACGATCGAACATTCCGGTGGTGCGGCAGGCACAGGTCGCAGCCACGATCGCGGCGTTGCTCGGTACGGACTGGCAGGCGGCCGAACCGCGCGCTGCGCCACCGATTCCGGGCGTTGCGCCGGACCGCTCCATCGCGCCTTCCACGCGACCCTGATCGCGCGAGCAGCGCTGCTGACGGCGCGGCGTGCAGGAATTCCAGGGCGATCGAACATGCAGAAGGGTGCGTCGCCGAGCAACCAAGCCGGCGACGCACCCTCGTGTCATCAGGCAGGGGTCAGAAGCGCGTTCCGATCGAGAAGAAGACGAGTCGCCGGGCGCCGGCGAGCACGGTCTGGCTATCGCCCGATAGCGTGAATCCGTTGGTGCCCAGCGTGCCGATGTAGCTCGTGTCGGTCAGGTTGAGCGCGTTCGCGCGGAGCGTCAGCTCGCGAATTCCCGGGACGGAGCGAACGGTGTACTCCAAGTTCGCGTCGACGGTCGTGTAAGCTGGCACCTTCGAGTCGGCGCTGTTGAGAATCGAGAAGTACCGCTCGCTCACATGGCGTGCCCCGAGCTGCGCAGCGAAGCCCTTGCTCTGGTAGCGAAGCTGCGCGTTGCCCAGCAACTGCGGAGTGTCGACGACCCGCTTGCCGCGGGCCCGCACGGTGTCGGTTCTGCCACTGGCGTAGTCGTTGTCGATGGTGGCGCGGGTGTACGCGGCGCTGGTCGTGAGCGACAGTCCCGGAGCCAGCGTGACGGCCAGCAGGCCTTCCGCACCACGCGACGTGACGCCGCCGACGTTGGCGAACGAACTGACGCAGGTGGCCGTGAGCGGGCAGACCGACACGCCGATCAGCCGATTGCGATACGCGACGTTGAACAGCGTCAGCGACCCTTCAACCGCGCCGCGACGGATGCGATAGCCACCCTCGATGCTGGTGGCGCGTTCCGCCTTGGTGTTGTCACGGAAGAACTGGTATGCCGTCGCATTGGTGTTGTACACGCCGGTCTGCGGGCTGTAGGGCAGTGCGTTCTGGTTTTCCGCGATATTGGCGAAGAACTCATCCTGCTCGCTGGCGCTGAACACCGCACCAAACTGCGGAAGGAATGCGGCCGAGGTCGGGAAGGAGAAATTCGGACGCGCCGAATCCGGAAGCGTGGCTGCCCGCGCAATCGTGCGGCGATTGTTCACGAAGTCAGCCGCGATGTTCACGGCCTTGAAGCCGTAACTGAGCTTCAACCGCCCGTCGATCAGGCGATTTGTGTTCTGGATGTAACCAAGCGTGGTGTTGTAGGTGCCGGTCCGGTCGAAGAACAGACGGAGCACGTTGTCGAAGTCCACCGTGGGCCCGGCGGCGGCGTTCTGCAACCGCCATCCGACACGGCGGATCGATGCTTCGTTGCGCTCGTACCAGCCACCGACTTCGAGCTCGTTGCCAGGCAGGTCGAATGTGGCCTTCACATTCGTGCCGTAGCGCTGCGCGCCATACTGCGTCTGCCGAAAGTAGATCGGGTCGGGGCTCCACGAGGCGCCGTAGCTCGGCGCTGTCCAGTCGCCCGCACCTCGATTCGTGTGCAGGTAGGGCTGTACTTCAAGTCGTGCCTTTTCGGCCAGTTGGAAGCTGCCCTTCAGGTAGGCCAGGTGATCGCGACGGGCCCCCTGTGCGGTGTGGAAGTACGCCTCGTCAGGCGTGGTACTGCTGGCCGCAGCAAGGGCCTGCGACCAGTTCGAGTACTGATCCCAGTCGCGACCGCTGCTGCGAAAGCGCTTCAGCGACAGATCGGCATAGTCGTTCTCGGTGCGATCGGAGAGGCCGTAATACGCCACCACACGATGCGGACCGTTGAAGTATTGCGCCTTGACGTTGAGCTGGTCCTGCCACGTCTGCCCCACGCCGAAGAGTCCACCGCGTGAGCCGATCAACACGTCGGCAGCAGGCGAGGCGCGGACGCCGGAGCCTTTCCACTTGTCGTTGTCGATGCGTGACAGGCTCACGAAACCGTCGGAGCCACTGTTCGCACCCAGGGTCAGCAGCCCCGTGTCGAATCGCCCCGCGGTGCGCCGCGTATTGGCCTCACCCACCATCTGCGACAGCGAGATCGTGCGCTTGCTGAACGGCTCGGCCGAGGTGTACTGCACCACGCCGCCGAGATTGTTGGTGGACGACGTGCCCAGCGCACCGCTTCCCTGCAGTACCGTTGCACCTCCGAGGTTGTCCGGATCGATTGCACGGCCGATGCCAAGGCCATTGAAGTTGCCGTACGACATGTCGCCGAGCGTGATGCCATCGAATGTCTGCCCGATCTGCTGTGTCTGGAAGCCGCGCATGGTGATGCGGTTGGACCATTCGTAGGTGCCGAACGGATCCGCGCTCTGCATGTTCACGCCCGGGAGGCGCTCGATGACCTTGAGCGCGCTGGTGCCGACGGGTGCCAGCTGCAGATCCATCCGGTCGACGGCGCTGCCGGCGCGAGCCTTGCCGCGACCAACGCGCGAGCCGACGACTTCGACTGTACGCAGGCGCTGAATGGAGTCGCGCGCCGTATTGGCGCGCGACCCGGGTGGGGCCACCTGGGCCTGAGCTGCCGCCACACAGACGAGGCTGAGGGTCGCGAGCACGAAAAGCGAGCGCGGACCGTCCGGATTCGGACGCAGGAATGACATGCTGATCTCTCGATAAGGGTTCGTGCGGCCGCACGTGCAGCGACAGCACTCCAGAATCTCCAGTTTCCGGTCAGCATTTGCCGACGCATTGGACACAGCCCTGTCACGGTTGCATCGCGGCGAGAAAGTGGGCGTCGTCGGTGCCACGATCGGCCGGGCGTTCCCACGGCCCGTGCACGGCGCCACATTCCGCCTGCCGGTTGCCAGATCGGCGCCGTCCGGCCTTCGGGCAGGCTTGAATCTCTGACGCTTCCAAGGATCCTGACATGCGACGCATTGCCGCTTTCGGCCTGGCGCTTTCGCTCTTCGCGCCGGCCATCGCCCATGCTCACACTCCCGCCGCGGTCCGCATGATCGCCGCGATTCCCGGCGAGGCGATGATCGGGCGCTGGGACCTCACCGTCACCGGCGCACGCGGCCCCACTCCCTCATGGCTTGAAGTGAAGCTGTCCGGCAACAAGGCGCTGGTCGGCTACTTCGTCGCGGCGGGGGGCAGCGCCCGACCCGTGTCGAACGTGGCGTACACCGGGAACAGCTTTCGATTCGCGATCCCGCCGCAGTGGGAACAGGGCGACGGTGACATGGTGGTGGAGGGCACGTTTGCGGATGACAGGCTGACCGGCACGATCACGGAGCCAAATGGCCGGAGGGCAAATTTCTCTGGTGTGCGCGCGCCGGTGCTGGTCCGCACAGCGCCCGTGCGCTGGGGCACGCCGATCGCGATCTACAACGGCCGCGACCTGACCGGCTGGAAGGCGTCGAATGCGGTGAACAGCAAGTGGCAGGTGATCGGCGGACTGCTGACGAACACGGCGTCCGGGGCGAACCTGATCACCGAGCGCACCTTTACCGACTTCAAGCTGCACGTTGAGTTTCGTGTCCCGAAAAATGGCAACAGCGGCATCTACCTGCGCGGTCGCCACGAGCTGCAGGTCGAGGATAGCCACGGCATGGAGCCACTCAGCACGCACACCGGCGGCATCTACGGCTTTCTCGTGCCGAACGAGAATGCGGCACGCCCTGCCGGTGAATGGCAGACGTACGATGTCACGCTGGTTGGTCGGATGATCACGGTGGTGCTGAACGGCAGGACGGTGATCTCGATGCAGAACATCCCGGGCATCACGGGTGGTGCGTTGGACAGCAACGAAGGTGAGCCGGGTCCGGTTTACCTGCAAGGTGATCACACCGCGGTGGAGTTTCGCAGGATCATCCTGACGCCGGCGCGCTGACGTTGTGTCTTTGCGCGAAGGTGTGTGCATGAAAGCCTGCGGCGGGCCTGCAGAAATTGACACTTTACGGACGCCGGTACGTGCGTCAGTGTTCCGGCCATGACACAACGTCGCGAGTTCCTCAAGTTCCTCGGCGCCACGGCGGCTGCCGGCGCCTTCGCTCCCCAGGACGCGTTCGCCGCTGCGGCGGATGAACTTTCGGCGGCCAGACTCCGGAAGATCGGAGTGCAACTGTATTCGGTGCGCGGTGCGATGGAACAGGAAGGCGTCGAAGCGACGCTGGCTCGCATCGCGCGCATCGGATACCGCGAGGTGGAGTTCGCCGGCTACTTCGGGCGCTCCGCCACGCAGATCCGTGATACGCTGAAGAGCACAGGGCTCGTCTCGCCATCGGTGCATGTGCCGCTGCAGCAGATCAAGTCGCCCGACTTCCCGAAATTCGTGGACAATGCGGCACTGATCGGCCACAAGTGGATCAACCTGGCGTGGCTGGCACCGCCGGAACGCGGGTCGGCCGAGAAGTACAATGCGCACGCAGATGCCCTGCTGGCGGCGCAGAAGGTGGCCCGTGCTGCCGGTCTCACGATGGGCTATCACAATCACGACTTCGAGTTCGATCCGCTCGGCAGCACGAACGGCTACGAGATCCTGCTCGATCGCACGAAGGGCAGTGGCATCCAGTTCGAAATGGATCTGTACTGGATGAGTGTCGCGGGCAAGGATCCGGTTTCGTACTGGACGCGCTTTCCGGGCCAGTTCCCGATGGTCCATGTGAAGGACAATGCCGGTCCGCCCACCAACGCGATGCAGTCCGTCGGCGCGGGGACGATCAACTGGGCGTCGCTGTTCGAGCAGCGGAGGCTTGCGGGCATCGAGCACTTCTACGTCGAGCATGACAACCCGCCCGATCCGTGGGCGTCGATCACCGCCAGCATGGCCTATCTGAAGCGCCTGCGCTTCCGGTAGGCAGCGCGGCGCCCGTCACGCGGCAGCCCTGGCGCGCGGCTCGTTCGCGTGCCACGCGCTTTTCCTCATTGCATCCATGAACCCGCGCATCTTTTTCTGGTCCATCACGTCGGCGCTTGCGGGATTCCTCTTCGGCTTCGACACCGTGGTGATTTCCGGTGCAGAGCAGAAGATTCAGGCGCTCTGGGGACTCGGTGCCGGTATGCATGGCATCGCGATGGCCGCGGCGCTCTATGGCACCGTCATCGGCTCCATGTTCGGCGGCTGGCCCGCCGACAAATGGGGACGCAAGCCGACGCTGTGCTTCATCGGCGTACTCTATCTCGTCGGTGCCGTCTGGTCGGCGCTTGCGGGTGACGTGTACTCGTTCATTCTCGCACGCGCGATCGGTGGCCTTGGCATTGGCGCCTCGACGATCGCGGCGCCGATGTACATCTCCGAAATCGCGCCTGCCGATCGTCGCGGGCTGCTCACGGGCATGTTCCAGTTCAACATCGTCTTTGGTATTCTGATCGCCTTCCTGTCGAATGCGCTGCTGGCCGGCACTGGCGAGCACGCGTGGCGCTGGATGCTTGGCGTGGCGGCATTCCCGTCGGTGATCTATGCCGTCTGCTGCCTCGCGATTCCCGAAAGTCCGCGCTGGCTGCTGGCGCGTGCAGGCGATCGGGAGAAAGGACTGCAGGTGCTGCGCCTGATCGAACCGGCGGCATCCGAGTCGCAGATCGTGGTCAGGGCGGCAGAGATCACGGCTGCGGTGACGTCGAATGCAACGGCCGACCATTTCTGGACCCGTGCGCTGCGTGTGCCGATCATGCTCGCATTCCTGATCGCGTTCTTCAACCAGCTCTCGGGCATCAACGCAATCCTGTACTTCGCGCCGCGCATCTTCGAGCTCACCGGCCTTGGTGACAAAGCCGCGCTGCTGCAGTCGATCGGCATCGGCGTGACGAACCTGGTGTTCACGTTCGTCGGCCTCTGGCTCATTGATCGCCTGGGCCGCCGCACGCTGCTCTACATCGGGTCGTTCGGATACATCGCGTCGCTCGGCATGGTGTCGTGGGCGTTCTTCACGGGACACTACGGCATCGTGCCGATCTGCATCTTCGCCTTCATCGCGGCACACGCGATCGGGCAGGGAGCAGTGATCTGGGTGTTCATCGCCGAGATCTTCCCCAATCGTCACCGTGCCGCCGGACAGGCGCTCGGCAGTTCCACGCACTGGATCTTCGCGGCGTTGATCACGACGTTCTTCCCCGCCATGGTGACTGCGTTCGAGCCGGGTTACGTATTCCTGTTCTTCGCCGTGATGATGGTGCTGCAGCTGCTCTGGGTGAAGACGATGGTGCCGGAGACGAAGGGGCAGACGCTGGAGGCCATTCAGGCGCAGCTGGGTTTGGCCTGATGTTCCGCGTTGTCGGCATCGGTGAGCTGCTCTGGGACCTCTTGCCATCCGGCGCGCGGATCGGCGGGGCGCCGGCGAACTTCTCGTATCATGCCGGCGTGCTTGGTTGCGAGGCGCGCACCGTCTCGCGTATCGGTGATGACGGACCCGGGCACGATTTGCTTGCGCAGCTGCGCGCGCTCGGCGTCAGCACGAATTGTGTGCAGGTCGACACGTGCCTGCCGACGGGTACTGTCGCCGTGGAAATCGATGCGGACGGGCAACCCTGTTTCGACATCGCGCGCGACGTGGCCTGGGATCATCTGCAAGTCACCCCTGATGCGATGAGCGCTGCAGCGTCCGCCGATGCCATCTGCTTCGGGACACTCGCGCAGCGTGATGACATGTCGCGCGCGTCGATTCGTGCGCTGGTCGCCGAATCACCGTCGAACGCACTGCGCATTCTCGACGTGAATCTGCGGCAACAGTATTTCTCGCCAGCGCTGATCGATCAGTCGTTGATGCTCGCGACCGTGCTCAAGATGAACGACCTCGAACTGCCACAGCTGGCACGGATGTTCGGGCTCACCGGCAGTGCGCAGGCGCAGATGACGCAGATCGCGGAGCGCTGGCAGTTGCGCGTCGTGGCGCTGACGCGTGGCGACAAGGGGAGTGTTCTGCTCACGCAACATGCGTGGTCGGAGCACCCGGGCGTGCCGGTGCCGGTGGTGGATACCATCGGCGCCGGCGATGCCTTCACGGCCGCCATGACGGTGGGGCTGCTCGTTGGCTGGGCGCTGGACGACGTGAATGCGCACGCGAACCTCGTGGCGGCGTTCGTGGCATCGCAGGCCGGTGGCACGCCGGCGTTGCCGGCTGATGTCGTCGCACCATTCGTCGCGCCTCGCTGAATACTGCGAGCATGCCGTTGCGGTGCCGTTCGGATTCACCCGCGCTACTGGGCGCTCTACGAGCAGCCGCTATTGCTTCGCGACGGCCGGCATCGTCCGCTCGAAGAAGGCCCACACCCGGTTCCACGAATCGATCTGCTCGGGCGAGTCGTCGAGCTCCAGCGTCTGTCGATTGACGCGACGGCTGAACGTATGCCCCACGCTCGTGGGCCCCGGCGTCGGATTCACGTAGATTTTCGTCTCGGCAAGTTGCGGCTTTCGCGCCACGAGCGCATCGATCAACGGTCGCGCTTCCTCGAAGTTCACATCCTCGTCGTTCGTGGCCACGTGCACCAGCAGCGGGGCCCGCAGACTGTCGACCCAGTAGTACGGCGACCGGCGGATGTACTCGGCGCGATTCTCGAACGGCAGTCCGCGCACGCCCGCCTGCGTGGAGAATGATCGCTGGTACGACGGACCTTTAAACGACAACCGGAAGAGCAGGTTCGTCACGGGGACGATCGCTGCGCCGGACCGGAACGGAACTTCACGCGCGTGCCGCATCATCAGCAGCGCCGTGATGTAGCCGCCGTGACTCCAGCCCATGACGCCGATGCGCGTCGTGTCGACGAGCGGCATCTGCCGCAACACCTGTACCGACGCGAGCACATCGTCGACTTCCTTGCCGCCGTAATCGATACGTTCGTGGAACGACTTGCCATAGCCTGTACTGCCACGATAGTCAGGCGCAATGACCACGTAGCCGCGGCGCACCGCCTCCACGATGAACGGCAGATAGTTCTGATCCCAGGTACCGTGCACACCACCGTGCACCCAGACCAGTGCCGGGTGCGCTCGCGCACCTCGCGACGTGAGCGGTTCGAACACCGACGCAGGAATTTCGAGCCCGTCGATGGCGCTGACGTACGTCGTCTTCGAAAACTTCATGATACCGACACTGCGCGCAGCGAAGATGCTGTCCGTCGACGCCTTGCGGGTGACTGCGGCGGCGTAGTTCGCCACCGGGTGATCTGACGGGTCGTTGCTTACGTACAACGCCGCAATCCGTGCGGAGTCCATAATCACACGCTGCCGGGTGCGTCCGGCGTCCGCCTCCTGTTCCTGCGCTGATGCCAGGCCAGCCGACAACACGAGCAAGGCGGATGCGCGCAGCAGTGCCAGCGCGTGACGATGGGACGGGATGCGGAGCATGTGAGACCCGGTGAAAAGCTGGGGTACGGCCACCGGTGTGCCGGTGACCAGCCGTGCGTCGATGCGCGCACGAGCGGAAAGACTACGCTGCTGCATCCGATTCGTTGACTCATACATGCTGACGGAACGCCGTTGTCATACGAGTGCGTCACTGGCAGCAATCATCGATGCGTCACCAGTGGTGCGCAGGTCGGCCGTGTCACTATCGCGGACTTGCATCTGACGTATCTTCGGCGGACTTCGCCACGCCTTTGGCTGGCACGCCGCATCACCCGCGTTCAGGAGGATCAATGGTTGCGCGGAACCGCGACACCAGCATCACACCACCGGCACGCTGGCTTTGCCGGCTGCTCGCCGTCATCACGCCACTGCTGTTGTTCACCGCGTCACTCGAGGCGCAGAGTCAGCCCGGGCGCGTCTCGGGACTCGTCGCTGACTCAAACAGTGCGCAGCCACTTGCGGGAGTGCAGGTGACGCTGTCGGCCGGCGTGACACGCCTGCTGGCACGCACGACGGCCGAAGGGCGGTACACCGTCAACAACGTGCCCGCCGGGACCTACAGCATCGAGGCACTCCGCCTTGGATTCCGACGTGTCGTGCGCGGGAATCTGGTCGTCGTGGCAGGAGCCACGCTGACGTACAACATCCGGATGGAGCCCGTTGCCCTCAGCCTGCAGGCCGTCGTCACCACTGGCGTGGTCGACCCATCCAGCGGCACGCGCGTGCCGTTCACGGTGGGTCGGGTGGGGTCCGAGGATCTGCCCGTTCCGGCCACGAACGCCCTGGAGAGCATTCAAGGCAAGATCGCTGGCGTGAGCGCAGTGCCGCAGGGACAGGCTGGCAGCGGCACCGACATCATTCTTCGCACGCCGACTTCGATCAGCAAGAGCAATTCACCACTGATCGTCGTTGATGGCGTGATTCAGACCGATGCGTTCGGTGCCTCCTCGGCTGACCTGCAGAGCATGGACATCGAAAGTGTCGAAGTGGTGAAAGGGGCTGCCGGCGCGTCGCTGTACGGTGCGCGTGCCGCGGCGGGCGTGATCAACATCCGGACCAAGCGCGGCGGCGGTGCCGGCAACGCCGACGCCACGACGCGTTTTACGGTGCGGTCCGAGTATGGGTCGAACTCCGTTGACAACCGCGTGCGCTGGGCCGACTCGCACTTCTACCTGTCGAATGAGCGCGGGGAGTGGCTGAATGCCGCCGGTGCGGTGGTGCCGCGCGAACAGCGCGTGCCGAAGGCGGCCTTCAACCGCTTCCAGGACAGCGAATACGCTGCGGGCACGGCATTCAATCAGGTGGAGCGATTCTTCGACCCGGGAAACTTCGCGCGCAACTCGCTCAACATCTCACAGAACACCGGGAAGACCAATTGGTTCTTTTCGTACGTGAATGGTCGTGAGGATGGCGTGGTGCTGAATTCGGGGCGCTATAACCAGGATGACTTCCGCCTCAATCTCGACCATCGCCCTCGCTCGAACCTGAGCATCGGCATCAGCGCGTACCACATGCGCTCATCGCGCCAGAACGTGTACGACGACACGTTCTTCGACCTGATCAACCAGGCCCCCGACGTGGACCTCCGCCAGCCGGATCCCGACGGCACACCCTACATCTATCAGCCCGACTTCGAAGGCCGCGAAGAGAACCCGCTGTATGTGCTGTCGACCGAGGAGAACACGCGCAAGCGCACCCGCACGCAGGGCGCACTCGAACTGAAGTTCGCCCCACGCTCATGGCTCACGTTCGACGGGAACCTGAGTTACGACCGTTCCGATCGCGCGACGAACTTCTTCCTCGATCAGGGCAAGAAGACCGAGGGATTCGCCAACGGTGGCCCCGGCGACATCTCGCGCTTCACCGGGCTCACTGACGCGCTCAACGCATCGGCCAGCGTGAACCTTCTGAAGCAGGTCGGTCCCTTCACATTCCGATCCACCATGCGCGGATTGCTGGAGCGTGAGACGAACGAACTCACCACGGCGACCGGCAACCAGTTCTCCACGCCCGGTGTGCGAAGCCTCAACAATGCGTTCAACCGCTTCGTCTCGTCCAGCAGCGAGACCATTCGCACAAACAGCTACTTCCTCAGCGCCGCCGCCGACTTTCGTGGCAAGTTGATTGCCGATGTCCTGCTGCGGCAGGATGGCAGCTCGCTGTTCGGCCCCGAGGAGCAGGAAAACTGGTACTATCGCTACAGCGGTGCCTATCGCATGTCAGCCGAGAAATGGTGGCCGGTGAAGGCGATCACCGAGCTGAAATTGCGTGCCTCGGTTGGAACGGCTGGTGGTCGCCCGGGCTTCAACGACCGGTTCGAAACGTACAGCTTCATCGAAGGTGGTGGTCTCCAGAAACAGAATCTCGGCAACCGGTTCCTGAAACCGGAATTGTCGAAGGAGACCGAGTTCGGTATCGACGCGATCATCAGGGATCGCTACTCGATTCAGATATCGCGTGCCAGGCAGACGACCACCGATCAACTGATCCTGGTGCCGCTGGCCGGATTCTTCGGCTATTCCTCGCAGTGGCAGAACGCGGGCACCGTGGTCGGAAACACTTGGGAAGCGACGCTGGAAGCACAGCTCGTTCGTCGCCCGAACTTCACCTGGCGCGCCGGCGTGGTGGCCGACCGCTCGCGCAACCGGATCACCGAGTTCGAACGGAGTTGTTTCACGGTGAACACCATCGCGTTCCGCTGTGTCGGTGAGACGCTCAGCGCGATGTATGGATTCAGCTTCATGAAGGATGCCTCGCAACTGCCGCAGGACGCGCGTTCCCGCTCGACGGAGTTCGTGAGGAATGACGACGGCCTGCTGGTGTGGACCGGCCCAGGCAACACGTACCTGGATGGTGAGTCGAAGCGCCTCTGGGGGACGTCGTCCACGATCGGCACCACGACCTACGGCTGGGGGCAGCCCATCACGTCGGTCGATTCAGTCGGCAATGCGGCCGTGCGCAAGATCGGTGACGGAACGCCGAAGTTCCGTTTCGGTGTCACCAACACGATCGGTTGGGGTGGCGTACAGCTGTTCATGCTCTGGGATACGCAGGTCGGGGGCAACGTGTACAATCGCACCAACCAGCGCATGTATCAGTTCGGCCGCAGCAGTGATGTCGACCAGACTGGCAAGCTTCAGGAGACGAAGAAGCCGGTGGATTACTACGTGACGCTGTATGCGGCAAACAGCCCGGCAGATTTCTTCGTGGAGGACGGCAGCTACGTGAAACTGCGCGAGCTCTCGCTCAAGTACCGCTTGCCGCCCCGCTTCATGTCGACGCTGGCGCGTGTCGGCGCGCAGGGCGCCTCGGTCTCGCTGATCGGTCGAAACATGCTCACGTTCAGCAAGTACAAGGGCTACGATCCCGAAGTGGGCAGCGTGCTCAATCGTTTCGACAGCTTCGTGTATCCGCGCTATCGCACGGTGACGGGCAGCGTCGAGCTCACATTTTGAGCGACGGAGATCTCACCATGCTGCGCACATCCCGTTACAGGATGTTTCCGGTTGGCCTGGCGCTCGCGGCTGCCGGTTGTCAGGATCTGACTGTCGTCAATCCGAATCTTCCCGATGCAGCGCGTGCCACGACGCAACCGCTGACGACGGAGTCGTTCGCCGCCTCCTCATTCCGCAGTTGGTGGCCGGTTGCCGGTCACGGCGGATATCCGGGCATTGCCTTCGCGGTGATGTCGCGCGACGTCACGTCCGGCTTCGCGGACTTTGGCCAACTGGAGTTATCGACGGAGCCGCGTACCTCGTGGAACAACAGCGAAGTGAACGCGCGTCGCCAAGTAAATCAGGATCCGTGGTACGGGTATTACCGCACGATCTCTGCAGCCAACGATGTCGTTGCTGGAGTGAATGGCGGGCTGGTGATCGTGGATCCTGTGCGTACCGCCCGCGCCAAGGCGATGGGCAAGTTCATGCAGGGCCTGTCGTACGGGTATCTCGGCCTGATGTACGACAAGGCAGTGGTGACCGACGAGCGCACGAAGCTCGACACCATCGTCACGCCAACGTTCTCGTCGTACCCCGTCGTGATCACCGCCGCCATCGCGCAGCTGGACTCGGCCGCCGCCGTGGCGGGATCACAACCGACGATGACGTTCCCGGTGGAGAATTTCCTGTTCCAGGCACTGACGCGTGACCAGTTCGTCCGCCTCACGAACTCGTACGCGGCTCGCCTGCTCGCATACTCGCCACGGACGCGTGCCGAGCGCGCGACGGTGAATTGGGCCGAAGTGCTGCGTCGTATCGATGCCGGCGTTCAGGTCGACTTCGCGCCCGTCGCGCAGCTCGACATCCTCGTCGACGATTGGAAGCGATTGTTGGCACGGCTGCGCACCGCTGGCCGGCCGTCGGATTACGCGCGCCCGAGCTACTGGCTCATCGGGCCTGCGGATTCCACCAACGGCTGGCAGAACTGGCTCGCGACGGCCAATGACAACCGGCTGCCGTTCCAGCTGCGCACGCGCGATCGTCGCATCCAGGGCGCCGCCGGACCGACAGCACCCGGGACGTACATGGGTTACAACCTCAACAACTTGTTCGCGGTATCGCGCGGATCGTGGCGCTTCTCGCATTACTACTTCTTGCGTTACGGCACCGGCATATCCTGGCAGACCGGCCCCCAGGCTGAGCTGACGGTCACGGAAATGGATCTGCTCAAGGCCGAGGCGTTCATCCGGCTGAATCGTGCTGCGGAAGCGGTGCCGCTGATCAACAAGACGCGTGTGGCGAACGGTCAGTTGCCGCCGGTCACGCTCGATGGACCGCCGATCGCGCCGGGGTGTGTGCCGCGCAAGCTGAATGGCACCTGCGGCAGTCTTTGGGATGCATTACGTCACGAAAAAGGCATCGAGCTGCTCGGGATGAACGGAATGATTTCGTTTTTTGACGGGCGTGGCTGGCAGACGATCCCGACAAACACGCCGGCGCAGTTTCCGATACCTGGCCGTGAGCTCAGCACCTTGCGCCAGCCTTTCTACAGCTTCGGCGGTATCGGTGGACAGTCATCGATGCTGGAGCCCGACGCCGAACGGTGTCCGCTCACCACCATTCCGCTGTCCCGCTGTCCCTGAGCACAGCGTTGGATTGATGGCAGGACACGAAACGCCGCCACGTTGCTTCCTGCAGCGTGGCGGCGTTTCGTACCACGGCAAGAACGGCGCGCTCCCGGGCATCGGATGAGGAGTATGGATGAAGTCCGGGGCAAGGGAACGTCGACAATCAGCCGCTGATGCGGCGATATGTCACAAACTTGCCACGAGCGGGTCAATTCAGCGACAGCACTTATGTAACAGCTGCATTGCCTGTCGCGGTGCCGGGGCACCGCGACAGACAATGCGCATTTTCCAGAGCACCGATGGACGTCGCCATCGACGACCGGAGGGCTACGGCACGACCGTCGCGCGTTCCTCGAGCTTTGCCGCCCAGAGCCCCGAGTTGAAGTCGGTGAACAGGACCCGACCCTTCCACGGCATCGCATTCATCACGAACGGCGCATTGGCCGTGAGTGCCTTCGGGTCGTACGGTTTGAAGACCGCGATCTCGCGACGCTGCTCTGCGAGGTTGCCCAGCAGCTCGCCGGAAACATCCACCACGCGCACGCCGCCGTCGTAGTACGCCTGATACAGCACGTCATTCTCCACGATGATGTCGTGCGCGCCGTAATCCTCGAGGTGGTAGCGTCCCACCTTCCTCATGTTCATCGGGTCGGTTGCATCCACGATGTGCACATACCCGCCCGAGGTCTGCGCCACGCCGCCGGACTGGCCCAGCGTCGGTCCGTAGTTCGTGCCTTCCCATACACGCCCTGCACGATTCATCTCCTCATCACCGATGAACAGGTAGGTCTTGCCGCTGCTGGCCTGCACGTAGGGATAGATCTCGTGGCCCGAGTTGATCGGGAAGACGTTGATCAGCTTCGGCTTCTGCAGTGTGCCGCCGTACTTGCCGTTGCCCACGTCCACCAGCACCGTGCCCGCGCCACCCTGCGCCGAGTACGCGATGCCATCGCGAACCCAGAGGTCGTGGATGCGGGCGCCCGGGTGCTTGTACTCGCTTACGTAGCGCGGCTTCGTGATGTCCTTCGCGTCGATGATGACGTACTTCTCGCCGCCCGAGATGGCGAAGATGTTGTCGTTGGTGGCGAAGATGTTGTGCACGCCGCCGGTCAGCTGCTCGTTGAACACGCTGGCGATCGTCGGGTGCGCGGGCACGGCGAGGTCCAGGATCACGATGCCGTTCACGCGATTCGATGCCCCTTCGCGCGAGATCACGGCGAAGCGGCCGTCGGGCGACACGGTGACGTCGTTGATGGTGCGCGCATCGACACGGATCGAGTCCGTCTTCACGATGCTGTTCATGTCCGTGATGTCGAAGATCAGCGCATAGCCGTCGCCGCCCCACGTGCCCACGATGCAATAGTCGCGGCCATCCTTGCCCGTCCACGGCCAGAGGTCGGAGGTGGCGGTCGTGTTGATGATGCCGCGGCCGGTGATGGAGATGCGGCGGCGCACGTCGCGTGGCTTCACGTCCAGCACGGTGCGCGTGAGCGCTGTACCCGACTGCGCGATCAGCGTGAAATGCCCGGGTGCGTTGGCGGCGAAGATCGGCGTGCCGTCGGGTGCACGATCGATGATGCCGGGACCACCTGGTGCCGCGGTGGAATCATCGGGCGTGTAGACGTAACTCCAATCCACCTTTGCATCGGTGATCGCCTCGCCGTTTGCGCGGCGTGCCACTGCCGTCAGGTGTACCACGTCGCCGGTGCTGATCGTGGTCTCGCGAATGCTGGTCTCGATGCGGGCCACCGGGCTCGCCGCCACGGTGTAGCGCACCTGTGCCGTCATGCCCTCCGACTCGGCCGAGATCGCGACGGCACCGGCCTTGACGCCAGTCACATTGCCGAAGCGGTCCACCGTCGCCACGCTGGCGTCGCTCGTGCGCCACGTGGCGCTCAGCCCCGGACGCACGCTGCCGTCGCCGTGCATGCCCTTCACGCCGTGCGCGAGCATCGTGCCCGTGTACAGTCGGCCCGCTTCCGTCGCGATTACCTCGAGCTTCGACAGCGCCGGCCACGAGATCGTCACCGGGATCTGCAGCGTGACGGCCGCAATGCCGCGGCCGGTGAACGCCGTCGCGACCACCATGTAGGAACCGGCACGAAGCGCCGTCAGGCGACCGTCGGCATAGCGCACCGATTCGCGTGGACCGCCGATCCGCAGCGGCGCGTCGGCTACGACCTTGCCGGCCGAGTCGAATGCGGTGACCGTGAGCGCCACATTCTCGCCCGCCTTCATGGTCACGCGTGCCGGTTCGGCAACCAGGCGTGCCACGCCCACGGTGTACTGGGCGTGCAGGGCAGGCGACAGCGCCAGCGTCGTCGCGACGGCTGCGGTGACGCGACGGAAGAAGCGCACTACGTTCATGATACGAACTCCCCGGATCGGGTGGAGTACTGCACGGCACCACGGCTGCAGCTGTCTCACTTCGCGCCGCACTGGCGGCGCATCGAGCGATCAGAATGGCCCACGTCGAATCTCCCCGCAAGACGATCCGGCCCGCCGCGCGGCTCCTCCTTGGCGCATTGGCACTGGCCGCAACGTCGTCATGCGCATCGGCTCAGGCGGCGACAGGTCGCTCCGCTCGCAAGGCCGTACCGACGGCACGTGCCACGGGTATTCTGCCTGCAACGGCGACCTACTGGATCTACGTCGGCGCTGAATCCGCCGATCGCATGTATCGCGTGCGATTCGGACCCGCTGGCGCCGTGGTCGAGAAGACGATCGGCATCGGTGAACTCGCCGCCGAGATGGAGGGTCCGCACGGATTGCAGGTCTCGCCTGACGGCAAGTGGCTGTACATGACCACCGGTCATGGCACGCCGGACGGCAAGCTCTGGAAGTACGAACTCGGCCCTGACACGCTGGCCGGTCCCGCCATCTCGCTCGGCAAGTTCCCGGCCTCGCTCGACCTCACGCCCGATGGACTGTATTCGTTTTCCGCCAACTTCAACCTGCATGGCGAGATGGTGCCGAGCAGCATCAGCGTGGTCTACACGCCCACGATGACGGAAGTCGCGCAGGTCGAGACCTGCACCATGCCGCATGGCAGCCGCATCTCGCCCGACGGCAGCATGCATTATTCCGGCTGCATGATGGATGATCAGCTCGTGGAACTCGATACGCGCCGCTTCGCCGTGGTGCGTCGCTTCTCGCTGGCGAAGGGCAAGGAAGGTCCGGTCAGCACGACCGCGGCCGCACACACAGGCCATGACATGTCGACCATGGTCGGTGCACCGGCTGCCGCTGTTGCTGTACCGGTGCAGATGGACATGTCGCAGGGCCACGGCATGACGATGTCCTCGACCTGCTCGCCGACCTGGGCGCAGCCGTCGGCAGATGGCACGGTCGTCTTCGTCGCGTGCAACAAGGCCGACGAGATCATCGAGGTGAATCGCGCCACCTGGTCCATCAGCCGTCGCATGGCGACCGGCCGCGGACCATACAACCTCGCCGTCACCGCCGACGGCAAGTACCTCGTGGCGACCTTGAAGCAGGCAGCGGGCGTGGAAGTGTTCGACCTCGCCAGCGGCACGAGCGTGGGTCGCATTCCGACATCCACGACCGTCGCGCATGGCGTCGCCGTGAGCCCCGATTCGCGGTATGCATTCGTGAGCAGCGAAGGTGTGGGCGCCGCGCCGGGCAAGGTGGACGTGTACGACATCCGCGCCCGCGTGAAGGTTGCGACGGTCGACGTGGGGCAGCAGGCCAGCGGCATCACGTTCTGGAAGATGGAAGGGAAGTAGCACCGGCACTGCAATACCTTTCGGTTATGACGCCCACATTCCGCACGACCCTGATCCGCGTGATGAGCATCCAGCTTGCCGCGCTGCTGCTGCTTTGGCTGTTGCAGTCCCACTACGCGGCCTGAGCGATCATGCACTGGATCAACTGGGTCATCGTCGGCGTGTACCTGGCCGTGGTGGTGTTCGATGGGCTGCGCCGCACGCGCGGCACCACGAACATTGAAGGGTATTTTCTCGCCAACCGCAGCCTGCCCTGGTGGGCCGTCGGCCTGTCGGTCATGGCCACGCAGCTCTCTGCCATCACGCTGATCGGCACCACGGGTCAGGGGGCGACCGATGGTCTGCGATTCGTGCAGTTCTATTTCGGGCTGCCGATCGCGATGGTCATCCTCGGCGTCACGATCGTGCCGTTCCTGCACGGGGCGAAGGTGTACACGGCGTACGAGTTCCTCGAGCGCCGCTTCGATGCCAAGACCCGCTCGTTCACCAGCCTGCTCTTTTTGCTCTCCCGCGGCATGTCATGCGGCACCATCATCGCCGCACCCAGCGTGGTGCTGTCGTCCATCTTCGGCTGGGACATCGCCTGGTGCGTGGCGCTGATCGGCGCACCGACGGTGCTCTACACGGTGGTTGGTGGCGTGCAGGCCGTTGCATGGGCCGACGTGAAGCAGATGTTCGTGATCGCCGGCGCCATGCTCGCCATCATCACGATGCTCATCATCCGCATGCCGATCCCACTGGACGATGCGTTGCACATCGCCGGTGCGGCCGGTCGGCTGCAGGTGTTCGACTTCTCCTTTGATCTTTCAAAGACCTACACGTTCTGGTCAGGCATCCTCGGCGGCACCTTTCTCATGTTGTCGTACTTCGGCACCGACCAGAGCCAGGTGCAGCGATACCTCGCGGCCAGGTCGGTCGACGAGGCGCGCAGCTCGCTGCTCATGAGTGCGTACTGGAAGATCCCGCTGCAGGCGCTGATCCTGCTCACCGGTGTGCTGGTGTTCCTGTTCTACCTCTTCCAGCCCGCTCCGCTGCTCTACAACCCGCGCCACAGTGCGCAGGTCGCGCAGCAGGAGCCCGCGCTGTTCGCAGACCTGCAGGCGCGCTACGCCACCGCCATCGCGGCGCGACAGCTGGCGGCGCGTAACGCGGCGACAATCCGCCACACCGGCACCGACGCCGCGGTCCGCACGTCACTCGACACGTTTCGCGCGAGGGACGCCGACGTCGGCACCATCCGCACGCAGGCACTTGCCGCGGCGGAACGCGCCAGCGGTGAACCGTCGCGCGACGTGAACTACATCATCCCGCGTTTCGTACTGGACAACCTGCCGCTCGGCTTCGCGGGCGTCTTCCTCGCCGCCGTGCTGGCCGCCGCCATGTCCAGCATCGCCGCCGAACTGAACTCGCTGTCCACCGCCACGGTTGTGGACTTCTATCAGCGCTGGCTCGTGCCTGCCGCCAGTGACCGGCACTATCTCAACGTGTCCAAGATCTCCACGGCGATCTGGGGCGTCTTCGCCTGCGTGGTGGCGACTTACGCGGCGACACTCGGCTCGTTGATCGAGGTCGTGAACCGGTTCGGGTCGTTCTTCTACGGCTCGATCCTGGGCATCTTCATCCTCGCGATGATTCCGCGCGCGCGCGCCGCTGGCTCCTTCATCGGCATGCTCTCTGGCATGGGCGCAGTCGCCGCCGTCGCGATCTGGGTGCCGCGCGTGAGTTTCCTCTGGCACAACCTGATCGGCGCGGTCGTCGTGGTCGCCGTCGGCATGCTGTTGAGCCTTGGTGGTGGCGCAGAGGCGGCACCCGTCACGTCATCCCGAGCGGCTGCATGAAGCAAGCGATCGTCGTGCCCATCATCTGCGTGCTCGGCCTCGTTGCAAGCCTTGGCGCCACCATGCAATCGCGCGAGTCGGTGGACATCCTGATTACCGGCGGCACGATTATCACGATGGACTCGGCACGACGCGTGCTCGAAGACGGCGCGATCGCGATCCGTGGTGACCGCATCGTCGCCATCGGGCCGACACGTGCGCTCACGGACCGCTTCACCGGCCGCGATCGGATCGATGCGAAGCGGAAGATCATCATGCCGGGCCTCATCGATGGCCACGGACATGCAGGCCACGGCCTGGTGAAGTCACTCGGCATGGACACCGAGAAGTGGTATCCTGCGACCGAACAGATCTACGCACGCGGTTCGACGGTGGAGTTCTGGCGCGCCGAGGCGCTGCTGACCGGTGTGGAGCGCGTGCGTTTCGGCGTGACCACCGCGCTGAGCATGTTCGGCGGTGGCGACATGATCATGCGCACGGACGACCAGAAATACGGTGATGCATACCTGAAGGCCACGCAGGATGTCGGCATCCGCTTCGTGCTTGCGGTCGGGCCGCGACGCCTGCCGTTCCCGAAGACCTATACCGAGTGGAACGGCGATTCGTCGCGCGACGTCAGCGTCACGTTCGCGCAGCAGCTCGCGGTGTCCGAGGCGCTCATCAAGCGTTGGCATGGCGCTGCCGACGGACGGCTCAACATCGCGGTCACGTTCCCCACGCACATTCCTGCCGAGAATCGTGTCAGCGGTGCCGCGCTCGACGAACTCAAGTCGCAGGCTCGCACGACCCGCGAGCTGTCACGCAAGTACAAGCTGCTGTTCACGCAGGATGGTCATACCACCGGTTCAGTGACGTTCGCCGATGCGCTCGGGCTGCTCGGGCCGGACGCGATCCTCTCGCACGCCACCGAGTTCACTGACGAGGAGATCGCGACGCTCGCGCGCACCCGCACGCGCATCGTGCACAACCCCAGCGCGAATGCCGCGACGCGGCGCCGGTTTCAGCTCGTCGAACTGCTCGATGCCGGCGTGACCGTGATGCTCGGCTCCGACGGTGTGGCGCCGGATCGCAGTTACGACATGTTCCGCCACATGTTCCAGGCCATGCGCTATCACCGCTTCTACTGGCGCGACACGAACGTGCTGCCCGCTGGCAAGGTGCTGGAGATGCTGACCGTCGACGCGGCGAAGGCGCTCGGCATGGAGAAGGACATCGGCTCGCTCGAAGTCGGCAAGAAGGCCGACATCATCCTGATCGACTGGTGGCGGCCGCACATGGTGCCCATGAACATGCCGCTTTACCGCGTGGCATACTTCGCGAATGGCAACGATGTCAGCACCGTACTCGTGAACGGGCGCGTGCTGATGCGCGATCGACGCGTGCTCTCGGTGAACGAAGACGAGGTGTTGACGATGGCCGAGCGCGAGGCGAATGCCGCCATCGCGCGCAGTGGACTCGAGGGTCTCGTGGAAACCCCGGAAGGATTCTGGGGACGGAGCCGACTGCCAAAGCAGAAGCCGTAACGTGCTGCGCCGGCGCGATCGCGTGCCGGCTCCTGCTACTGCAGTGGTTCACGCGGCAGCCGCGGTCTGTCGGGCGCGTCGGCCAACATGTCGCGCGGCGGTGCGGCCGCGAGTTCTGTGGCCATGCGCGCGATCGCGTCGAACTGCTCGCTGCGGTTGCGTGACCACCGTGGCAACGACAGGAACGGCCATACGGCGAGTGCACCGCTGATCGCGACAGGGATTCCGGCCAGCAGCAGCAGCACTGGCTTCGCGGTCGATGCGGCATACAGGGATGCGGCGTAGATCATCGCACCGGCGCTGCCCACCAGCGGCGCGCGCAACGCCCCTTCCTTCTGCGTCGACATGCGGAGGCGGTCACCCGCCGCCGTCGGCTCCACGGCAATGCGCAGCCGCCCGTTGCGCCATTCGCGGATCACGCCACTGCGTTGCTCCTTGCCATGTGCATTGAATGTCGCACGCAGCGTCGAGACGAGCACGTCCCACGCGGCATTGGTGAGCACGCCGGGCAGCACCACGTCCTTTGCGATGCCGATCGGCAGGCCAAGGCTCGTCTCGACGCTCGCGGGACGCAGTGCACCGTTCGCCGATTCGATCAGCGCGCGTCGCACGGCATCAGGTGCAAGGCCGACATCAGCTGCGATCTCGTGCACCTGCGCGACGGTCAGCCCCTGCTGCGCGCTCTCCTCGGCGGCACGCTTGAGCACCGCGGTCACTTCGGACTCGTTCAATCGGCGTGTCTCATCCATGCGTCCGGTCCGGTGAAAAGCTCGTGTCACGCATGCAACGCCGCTGGTGCGCGGCGCTCGTATGGCTGCCGCAAGTTATCGCGCGACCGGATTCGCTCGCCCGCCGTTCGGACAGGGCGCCATCACGGGGCACGGGTGCCGTGCACGTCCGCGTCCGCACGTCAGAACGGCGCCGCAGACTCCACGCGCAGTCGCGCACCCGTCACCGGATGCTCGAACGACAGCAGCTCGGCGTGCAGCATCAGTCGCTCACCCTCGCGGGGCGCGGCTCGCCCGTACAGCCGGTCGCCCACGATCGGTGCATTCAGGCCTGACGGATGCGCCGCATGCACGCGCAACTGGTGCGTGCGTCCCGTGTGCGGATGCAGCGCCACCTTCGTGCGTCCATCGCGTCGATCCAGCACATGCCACGCCGTGACCGCCGCCTTTCCATGCACCGCGTCGTGGATCTGTCGCGGCCGGTCGTCGATGTCGGTGCGCAGCGGAATCTCGATCATGCCCGCGTCGCCGGCGACATCACCATCCAGCCACGCCACGTAGCGCTTCTCCACTTCGCGCAGCGAAAACAGGCGCTGCAGCGCGGAGAACGTCACCGGATCCTTCGCGGCCAGCAGCAACCCGGACGTGTCCAGGTCCAGGCGATGCACGACCAGCTGCCCGGTCGACTGCGGATGACGCGCACGCAGCCGCGTCGACACCGAATCCTGCAGCAGCCCGCTGCGTCCCGGCACCGACAGCATGCCTGACGGCTTGTCGACGATTACGAGCTGCGCATCCTCGAACACCACCGCCGGCTCTGTCAGCGGAAAGCGCGCCGCGCCGAACAGGGGCGGTGGATCGGCGGGCAGCCCGCGCAGCATGTGTGCGAGAATCGGCCCGCATTTGCCATGACAGGCCGGATAGAACGAACCCGCGCGCCGGTCGCCCGAGCGGGGCGGCGCGCCCCACCAGAACTCCGCCAGCGCCAGCGGGCGCAGCCCGTGTCGATACGCAGCGGCGAGCAGCTTGGGTGCAGCACAGTCGCCAGCGCCCGCGGGCGGTTTCGCCGGTGCGAAGAGCTCGTGCAGTGAGCGCACCGCGCCCGTCGCATCGCAGAGGCGATACGTCGCCTGAATCAGCGGCATCAGCTCGCGAGATCGCGCCGCGCGCGCGTCGTCGAGTCGCTGGTGTGCCTTGTCGCCGGCCGAGCGGGCGGGATCGTTCGCACAGGTCTCGAGGTCCGCTGTGAAGCGCAGCATCTCCGCCTCGCCCGGAATCCAGATCGCAGCGCGCGACGCGACGTCGAAGGCCGGTGGCGCCCAACCATCCAGCGTCCACGTGCCCGTCAGCATGCCCGAAAAGGCTCGCAGGTAGCCCAGCGTGCCGTCTGGCGCCTCCGCGACCAGCACCCCGAACATCTTGCCACCCACTGCATCCTGCAGCCCCCACGTGGCTGCTGCGGGCGACTGCAGCAGCGCGATCAGCTCCACCGCCGCACGACGGGCCAGCGGATGCACCGCTGCCCGGTCGAACGGGCTCGGGAAGCGTGACGGCACGTCGTGCGCCAATGGTGCAGGCGAGAAGGGAATCACGTGGTTGCCTGTGCCGGCGCCGCGCCAATGACCGTGAGCATGCACGCATGCTAGCGGGGTCGTGCTGGCGGCTCCAGCTTGCAGCATGTCCATAAGCGCGCTCGTCGACGTGATCCCGGCTCCTGCCGCCATGCATCTCGCATGATCCGCAGTCAGTCACTGCGCGTCCTGCTCGCCCTTGCCATCGGACTCGCGCTCGGCATGACCGTCGAGACCATGGGTGATGCGCGTTTCGCGCAGCTCGTGCCGATTGCCGATGTCGTCGGCACGCTCTGGACGAACGCAATTCGCATGACGGTCATTCCACTCGTCGTTGCGTTGACCATTGCATCCGTAGCCAGCGGCGGTGCGACGGCCGACCTGCGCCGCGCGATGGCGCGCGCGATCGCGGTCTTCCTCGTGCTGCTGATCGGCGGCGGACTGCTGGCACTGGTCATCGGCGAGCTCGCCTTCGCCAATTTCACGCTCCCAGCTGACGTCGCGGCACGCATCCGCGATACGGCCGCCGCCGCGGGCAGCACGCCGAACCTTCCCACGCTGGGCCAGCGACTGGTGGAGATGATTCCGTCCAATCCGGTGAAGGCCGCTGCCGATGGCGCACTGCTGCCGCTCGTCGTCTTCTCGCTGGCACTTGGCTTCGCACTCAAGCGTATCGCGGCTGATCGACGTGCGGCCGTCATCACCCTCTGCCGGGGCATCAGCGATGCGCTGCTGGTGGTGGTGGGCTGGGTGGTGGCAGCGGCGCCGATCGGCGTCTTTGCGCTCGCCTTCGCGCTCGGCGCACGTCTCGGCATTGCCAGCGTGGGCGCCCTCGCACGCTACATCGCAACGCTGTCGGTGGTGCTGATCACCTTCACGCTGGCGCTGTATCCGGTGGTGGTGCTGTTCGGACGCGTGCCGTTCCGACGCTTCCTCGCTGCCGCCGCACCCGCGCAGGCACTCGCGGCGGGATCGCGCTCGTCATTGAGTGCGCTGCCGATGATGATCAGCGCTGCCAGGGAGAAACTCAGACTCGATGCCACCGCCAGTGGATTCGTATTGCCGTTCGCCGTGTCCATCTTCCGCGTCAACGTGCCCATGGCGTGGGTGGTGGGCGTGATCTTCCTCGGCAAGTTGTATGGCGTCGAAATTGGTGTGGTGACGTTGCTGACGGTGATCGTCACGTCCACGCTGCTCAGCTTCAGCGTGCCGGGCATTCCCTCCGGTAGCCTCTTCATTCTGGCGCCGGTGCTGGTGGATCTCGGCCTGCCCGCCGAGGCGGTCGGCATCTTGATCGCGGTGGATGTGGTGCCCGACATCTTCAAGACGACCGCCAACGTCACCGCGCACCTGACGGCGGCGGTGCTAGCCAGCGGGGCGCCGACGCTTGCTGCGGCGCATACCGCCGACGATGGGGACGTTGCGCCGAGCGCATGACGTGATGCTCGCGGCAGATCACGGCGGTTGCCACTGTCAGCACCTGCGCTGACATTGCACCATGACCGCGCCAGACATGAGCGTTGCACCACTCTCGCCCGAGACGATCCGTCGGCTCCGCGAACTGAACGATCGCTTCACCGACATCGGTGCCGCCGAGAGAGCGAACTACCAAATCTACCTCACGGATCACAACGGATCACACCGCGAGACACCATCGCTTCGGTAGCGACGGTTCTACTCGTCCGCGCCCGCCACCAGCGCCGCCTGGAATCGCTCCCGCTGCTGCAGCATCCCATCCCGAATCCGCTCCCACACCTGCGGCGGAAACTCCGGCGGCAGCTGCGGTTCCACTGTCGCCAGTGTTGCCGGCACGCCGTCCACCAGGGCGATCATCGCATCGAAGAGACCGGGCACACCGGTGCTGAGTGCGAGGCGTCGCCAATGTGTGAGATGAATCTTGTTGAGGTGTCGGTGAAGCCCGGAGCTGCCGCGAACACCCATCGCCAGCTTCACCGTCGAGACGTGCATCTCCCTGGCGCCCGGTCCAATGATGGGCCACGCGGACAGCACATCGTACAAGGGCGTCAACCGGAAGCGACCACCAGCGCGAATGCTGATCGAAAAGTTCTTCGCATGCCCATCCAGTGCCGCGAGCAGCCAGAACGCGAGCTGCGCCATCACAAAAGTGCGGGTGTCGTTTTCGGGCGCGTCGCCACCGGCGAGCAGGGCGAGGATGCGCGCGAGCCCAGGTCCGCCATCACTCTCGTACTTCCGTGATGCCGCCGTGCCGGTTGCCTGACAGCAGTCTTCCTGTGGCAGTCGCGCAATCCATGCGTTGCCGTCCGTGATCGTCGGTCGACGGTCGAATCTCTCCACGATCAGCGCCTTCACCTCGTCCTGCGAACCGGGGAACCTGCCGATTTCGGTCGCTGCGACCGAAAGCCCCATCGCCCCGAGTAACCGCATGCAGAGCCACTCGTTCTCGACCGACGTGCTGAAATCGGCCTTGAGGATCGTGATCTCGCCTAAGGGAAGCTTGAAGATGTGGGTCGTCGGCGTGTTCCCTTCCGGCACACACCACTGTCCCTGATGCCGAAGCAGGGCCGTCTTCTCCTGGGCGCCAGCGATGGAGATGCGCAAATCATCATCCCCATGATCAGGACGGCCAAATGGACGTAATCCAGGAATACCCTGCAGCCGTTCAGCCACCTGTTTCGCAGTCAGCGGTCGGTGCGCTATTCGATCAACGCGCCCGGGTTCCTCTCCATCCGGTGTGAGCTGCAGTGCACCCACACAATCCCGGCCGATCGCTCCGAGCAGGGCATGGGCGTTTCGCCCGTCCACATGGTGACGCGCCGCCAGCCGCGCTCGGATCGTCTCACTGTCCGGCAGCAGGTTGTCAAACCACTGTTCGACCACGGTGCCCCGCAGCGCGTCGACGCTGGCCGTGAACGGAAGCGACAGCGAAATGGGACGCGCTCGCGGGCTCGAGCGCCATGCGTCGGCATACTCGAGTCGAGCCGGCTCCGCCCCCCGACGCGCCCACCAGCGCCCCACGAATTCCCCGTTCATCCACAGGTTGAGTACGCGCGGGTCGCTCACCAGTCCACCGGCGCATCCGTGCAGTCATCCGCAGGGGTTCGGGCCGCAAGTTGCAACTCGACTTTCAGCGCACGCAGCACGGCAATGAACTGCGCGACCGTTATGCGATCCGGTGCGGCCTCGATGGCGCTGATCCGTTGCTTCGTGACGCCGAGGCGCACGGCCAGATCCGCCTGTGTGAGCTTCTGTGCTCTCCGGTACGCGAGCAAGTGCGTGCGCAGCTGGCCCGGATCGGTGATGCGAGCCGTATGAGTCGGCATGTCAATGGCCACGAGTGAGGCGCGATCCCTGAGTGCTCCATGACAACCCAGGAGTTGAAAAACGAATAGTTAACTTCAAGGTAGACTTTTGCAAAGTCAATCCCTGTACTGACAAAAGGCTTGGTCGACAAACTCTCACCGCCGACCTTTCCTTGAGACAACACTTAGGTTGACATAATTATAATCAACTTTGGGGTTTACCTAGCCGTCGAAAAAGGGCCGAACTCCGCAAATACGCAGAACCGGCCCTGAAACCAAGCAGCTGAGAAAGTGAGATCCGCTACATCCCCCGCATCATCGCCGCCTGGTCAATCACCGTCACCCCGCGCGGCACACTGAACGTGAACGCATCTGCCGCCAGCCGCGCCCCGCGCTCGATCGACGTGAAGCGCAACGTCCGCACCACGCCCGAGTTCTCAGTCACCTCCAGCTGCTTCAGCTCTCCTCCGCGCGGCGCGACCCACAGCACCGCACGCTTGAACCCGATGTCGTTGCGTGGCACCAGCACCAGCTTCCTGAACGTGGCTCCGGCCAGCATTTCGGTCCCGCCATCGCTGACCGCAAACTTCCGCGACGGCGACGTGAAGAACTGCCCCACCAGGTCGATGCCGCCCGGCGCATCGGCGCCCACCGGCATCTTCAGCACCTGTCCCGGCGCCGCGCTCGGCACGAACACCCACAGCGTCCGGCCGTCGCTTACGATGCGATCGCCAGCCGGCTTGCTGAACGCCACAGAAAACACACCCGGACCGCGCTGCAGGTAGCTGCCCGCGCTTTGCGACTCGCTCGACGTGATCGGATTCGTGAGGCGCTGCGTGAACTCCGCACGAAGCCCGCGCGATGCGCTGTAGAGTCGTGCCGTGCGTTCAAGCAGCGCTGGTGCACTGGTCGACGCCGGAATCGACTGCGCCATGACCAGGCCCGGCAGCATCAGCGCCATAGCGCACATCACACGAACATTGAGCATCGCAGTCACGAAAGGGGGAAAGGCGTCGCTCGTAGCGAACCTTGCGCTGGTACCCGCCTCAGGCGACGGCCGTTCCTGCGCCCATGATGGACCGGCCCACGGCTTCCGCAATCGGCACCAGGCTGCGCATCATCTCCTCGAACTGCGGCGGGTGCAGGCTCTGTGCGCCATCACTCCACGCCGTGTCCGGCGCCTGGTGCACCTCCACGATCACGCCATCGGCACCACAGGCCACGGACGCACGCGCCATTGGTGACACTGCGTCACGAATGCCCACACCGTGGCTTGGGTCCGCAATGATCGGCAGGTGACTGAGCCGCTGGATGACGGGGATGGCGGCCAGGTCGAACACGTTGCGCGTGGCCGTGTCGTAGCTGCGGATGCCGCGCACGCACAGAATGATGCGGCGATTGCCCTCCGACATGATGTACTCGGCCGCGAGCAGCCACTCGGTGATCGTGGCCGACATGCCGCGCTTCAGCAGCACCGGCACGCCCAGCTTTCCGACATGCTTGAGCAGCGAGAAATTCGACATGTTGCGCGCGCCAAGCTGGATGCAGTCCGCATACTTCGCGACCAGGTCCGCCTGATGCTCGTCCATCGCCTCGGTGATGATCGGCAGCCCCGTCTCTGCACGTGCCACCGCCAGCTGGCGCAGTCCTTCCTCGCCCAATCCCTGAAACGCATACGGCGACGTGCGCGGCTTGTACGCGCCACCACGCAGCGCGACGGCACCGGCGGCCTTCACCAGCTTCGCAATGTGGACGATCTCCTCCTCGCCCTCCACGCTGCACGGACCGGCGACGACCGGCACCTCGGTGCCGCCGAACACCACGCCATGTCCGATCGACACCAGCGACTTCTCGGGCTGCCACTCGCGCGACACCTGCTTGTACGGCTTCGAGTCGTACAGCACCTGCGCCACGCCGGCCATGCCCTCGAAGTGCGACGTGTCGACCTGCCCGTCGTCACCAGCGACGCCGATCGCCGTGCGCAGTGCACCCGGCATCGGCAGCGGGTTGAATCCCAGAACTTGAATGGCATCGCACACCGCCTGGATTTCCATCGGCGTGGCGTTCCGTTGCATCATCACCAGCATCGCGTCGCGTCCTCAGCAGTCGAGCACGAGACCGTCCGTGGCAATCACGGTGGGTCCGGCCCAGCGCGCGCCAAGCTCGGCGCGCAGATCGATCCCCTCGAGCGGGGGATACATATGACTCACCACCAGCATGCCGGGCGCTGCCGCCGCCGCCAACGCGCCAGTCTGTGACGGCGTGAGGTGAAGCGTCATCGGCATGAAATCCGGCAACGAGCACTCGGTTAACAAAAGGTCACAGCCCGCCGCCCACGCACTCAGCGACGGGTCCTCGCCGGTATCCCCGGTGTACACCAATCGCCGATCCGCATGCTCCACGGAATATGCCACGCTTTCGCCAGTGTGTGGCACGCTCCGGCTGGTCAGCGTCACGCCGCCGCCCAGATCCAGCGGCTCTTCCAGCAGGGGCTCCATCACGTACAGCGGAAAGCCGGGCGCGTGCAACCAGTCGCCCAGCGCTGCCGCCCAGCGTGTCAGCAGTTCCCGCGTGCCCGCCGGTCCGATGATCGTCAGCGGTGCCGCGCGTGATTCCACTCGCGCATGCCTCCATGCGAAAATCAACGTCGGCAGGTCGCCGATGTGATCCAGGTGAAAGTGCGTCAGCATGACGTGCGTCACACCCCACCAATCCACTCCATGCCGCGCCATGGAGTGCGCCGCGCCCGGCCCGACGTCCATCAGGATGCGATGCTCGCCCGCCTCCAGCAGGTACGATGCACAGCCGCGCGTGGCGGAGAGCGAGATCGTGCCCGACCCGATCACCGTCAATCGCATGTCACTCCGGAAATCCCTTCATGGCAGTGCAACCGCAACACCTCTCACACGGAGACACGGAGCCGCGGAAAAGCGCCGCAAAAAGGGAACGGCACCGCGGCCGCACTGCAGCGAGAAAACCCTCGACCACCTTTGAAACACGCCTTTCCACCGTCACCCGCATTCGCCCTCTCCACGGCCTCCACCGCTCCGCGTGAGAGGTGTTGCAGTCGCAGTCGCCATCACCCTCCCCGTCACCGCAATCATCGCGTCTGCCCTCTCCGCGCCTCCGCGTGAGAGGTTTTGCCGTTGCCGTTGCGGTTGCACCTGCCGTGACTGAAACCGCGACTACGCCACCGCTTCCACCGAATCTGGAATCTGCTCCGACGCCGCACCGTCGGGCACCGTCAGCGCATTGCCGGTGAACTCAGTGTCCACGCCACCATTCACGGCGTCGCCGTTGCGGTTGCGCAGCCGCACACTCACCAGCGAACTCACGCCGGGCTCCTGCATCGTCACGCCGTACACGGCATCTGCCGCTTCCGTCGTGGTACGCGGATTGTGCGTGATCACGATGAACTGTGTCCGTTCCTTGAAC
>JACMPK010000152.1 GCA_014377535.1 Gemmatimonadaceae bacterium | reverse complement strand
CGGGAAGGTCGCCGGCGTGCCGGCGTCGCCAGCCGAGTTGTCCTTGCTGCCGCACGCGGTCACGCCGAGGGCGCTGACGACCCCGATCGCAACCGCGGTGGCACCGCGCCACCAGCGGGTCTGCGGTCCGGCCGCGGCGTTTCGCTTGAAGATGTGCATGTTGAACAGTGCCCCTTGCTGACATGCCGGCCGCAGGTGCGACCAGCCTCGTAGACGTCGGCGAGGCAACTACCTCGCCGCGATGTTTCTGCCTCGCGTTCCGCAGGTTCGACGCGTGGTCCGCCGCTCCTTCACCAGCCGCGTGGCTCCTAACTCTTCAAGCCACCCGCGACGTAATCCGCGACTGCCTTGATCTCCTCCGCGCTCAACTGGCCACCGAATGCCGGCATGCCGCCGCCGCCGTTGGTGACCTGCATGATGTTGTGCGCCGCATCGCTCTGCGCCGAGATGTCGGGTCCGCCGTTGCCGCCCTTGCCTTTCTGGCCATGGCAGATCGTGCAGTTGTTCGAGAAGACGGATTTGCCGCTCACCATCGCGGTGGTCGCGGCGGTCGTCTCGGTCGCAGTGGAGGCGTTCGACGTGCTGGCCGTAGGCGCCGTGCCGTTCATGCCCGCATCAGCCTTTGATCCACTCCCACCACACGCGGAAACGAGGAGGGCGACGGCCAGGACGAGCAGCAGGGCTGCTCCAGAGCGGTAGCGGGTGATGGTGCGTGCGTGCATCTTTCATGCCCCCTTGTGACTACGATCCGCAGGCGTCAGTTCTGCGGGACACTGGTCGCCGCGCGTCGAAGCGCGGGCCAACCGGATCGGTGGATACCTTGGATGACTGTACCTGCAATTCTGGTCCGCAAACCACTGCACCCCAAATACAGCATCGGTGAAGCAGCGGCCGGTGTTCCACGTTCCCGGGAACGTTCGCGAACCATACGCTCAGCAAGTATCGCACAGGTAGCCTGTTGATCGGGCGTCAGCGCCGAATCTCGTGCAGTAGCGGTGTTGTGACACGCGCGCGGGCTGCGATAGTTCAGGCATGCACGACGACCCCTTCGCCCATGGGTTGGTCGCGCCCGCGACCGTGGCACTGCCCGTGCTCGTCGCCGTGCTGGCGGCGCGCCGCGCCGGGCGTGAAATCGTGCCGCTACTCGCCGTGATCGCACCGTTCGTCACGTGGATCATCACGTCTATCTTCTGCCTGATCGTGCTCAGCATGGGCGGCGACTTTCCCTACTGAGGCGACGCAATCGATGCGTTTCGTTCGCGTACCAACTACGGCGTCGGTAGGTTGGGCCCATGCATTTTCATTCGCCACGAGCAGACGTGCTTGCCATGTTCCTGCTCCTCGTCGTCATCATTGCGGGGCCGTTGCTCGCGGGGCGCCTCAAGATCCCGGGCATCATCGGGCTCATCACCGGTGGCTGGCTCATCGGCGGGCCGCACGGGCTGCAACTGCTGCCGAACCACGGCGACGCGGTGCTCGGCAGCCTCGGTGCGATAGGCCTGCTCTACCTGATGTTCGGGGCCGGCCTCGAGCTCGACCTCGACGTGCTGAGCACGACGCGCAGAGCGGCCGTAACCTTCGGGCTCACGAGCTTCCTGCTCCCACAGATCCTCGGTGCTGGTGTGTCACTTGCGGTGCGTGACGCCGGGTTCGCCGGCAACCGACTGGTAGCGACCACGGCCGGGCGTGACGGACATGCGTAACGAACCACCACGCACGCCGAAGCTGCGCGCACCGTGGTCACGTTCTCCGCGCCCGGTGCCCCGCACGATCATCCAGCCAATTCAGCAGTTCATGCATCGCGAGGCGTCGGGCGGAATCGTGCTCGCGGCGGCGGCGTTGATCGCGCTCGCCTGGGCGAACCTCGACTTCGGTTCCTACGACCAGTTCTGGCACACCAGCCTGCATCTGGAGGTCGGCAGCTGGTCGCTCGACGATTCGCTGCGGCACGTCGTGAACGACGGTCTCATGGTGCTGTTCTTCTTCGTGATCGGCCTGGAGATCAAGCGCGAACTCATCGTCGGCGAACTCCGCGATCGGCGCGCCGCGCTCCTCCCGCTGTTCGCCGCCGTCGGGGGAATGGTCATTCCCGCGCTCGTATATCTCTCCATCACGCGGGGCCATGCTGGAACGCACGGATGGGGCATTCCGATGGCGACCGACATCGCGTTCGCGATGGGCGTGCTCGCCCTGCTCGGAAGCCGGGTTCCTGCGCCGCTCAAGGTGCTGCTCCTGGCCATCGCCGTGATCGACGACATCGG
>JACMPK010000151.1 GCA_014377535.1 Gemmatimonadaceae bacterium | reverse complement strand
TGCGGCTGCCCCGCGCGTCGTCGCACGATCACTGCGCACGCCGCGCGCCCAGAGCCACGCGCCCATCGCCAGAAGAATCATCGCGAGCAGAACGGTGGCCAGCGCATCCACGCCCGCCTGTTGCCCGAAGACCCAGAGCAGCCACACGACGGTCGCATAGAGCGGGAAGGCGAAGAGCTGCTTCATGGTCTCGAGCCATGGGCCCGGTCGCGGCAGGAATCGCAGCAGGTTCGGCGCCGATGCCAGCACCACGAATGGCAGCGCCAGGCCGATTGCGAGCGCCGTGAACACCAGCAGGCCAAGCACAGGTGGTTGCACCAGGGCGAAGCCGAGCGCGGCACCCATGAACGGTGCGGTGCACGGAGCCGCGACGAGCACCGCAAGTCCGCCGGTGAGCAGCGAGTCGGCATAGCTGCCACCGCCGCCAGCGCCGCCAAGGCGCGTGAGCGACAGGCCAATCTCGAACAGGCCGCTGAGATTCAGCGCGAGCGCAAACATCAGCAGCGCCAGCAGCGCGACGACCGGCGCCGACTGCAGCTGGAAGCCCCAGCCCAGGCTTTCGCCGCCGGCGCGGAGCGCCATCAGCACGCCGGCCAAAAGCCAGAACGACAGCAGCACGCCCGCGCCGAATGCCAGGCCGTGCCTGCGACCGCGCGCACCATCACCGTGCCCACCGCCGTGCTGCAGCAGCGCGAGCACCTTCACCGACAGCACCGGGAAGACACAGGGCATGAGATTGAGCAGCAGCCCGCCGATGAAAGCGAACAGTATGGCCGCGATGAGGGTCATGTCGGCGCCTGTTGCGATCAAAGCCTCCGGTGCAGCGATTCCGGGCGTCGTGGTCGCCGCGGTCACGCCGCCGAAGAGCCGTGCGCTGCTGTCGGCCAGTAACGCCCTCGCGCGACGCACGAGCGAAGCGGAAGCCTTGGTGCTGACGGGTACATCGATGAGCTGACCGCGCAGCGAATCTGCGGAATAGTCGCCCGTCACGATGCCGCGCAGCGCGGTGGCATTTCCGGTCGCGACCGTCGATCGCGGCAGCGAGAAGACCAGCGTGTCGCCAGACCGCACGAATCGCTGCGCCGCAGCATGCTCGATCACGTTGGCCGAGTCCACGAAGAAGTACGGTCGTGGCGTCGGGGGCAGGTTGCGCGGGGCGACGATGGCGAGGCTGTAGCCCTCGTCGGTCGTCCAGGCCGTGACCGTCCACGCGAGCGCGGGTTGCGGAAGCGCCGCACGGGTCGCGCGGATGCCGGCAGCCCACGTCGTCGGTGTGGCGACGGCAGCGCTGACGGGCACATCGAGCGCGAGGGGGCCTGTGGCGGGCAGGCAGACCTCGGCGCAGGCGAGCCAGTCGGCCTTGCCCGCGAGCCGGATCGATGTGCCGGCGAATGTCGATGCGACCTGCAACTCCGTCAATGCATACAGCTCGCGTTCGTAGCCGTAACTCATGAGGGGCGGCTGCGGCGTGAGTCGCGGCGTGGGGAAGAGCAGGGGTCCAGCCGTCACGCCGTCGGGCAGTGTCCACGTCACCCTGAGCGGCAGGCCCGCATCGCCGGGATTCGTCCAGTAGGTGTGCCACCCGTCATCGAGCGTCAGACGCACTGCGACGGTGAGCGTGCTGCCGGCGCGCACTGAGCTCACGTCAGATACCAGCACGGCATCGCTGTGCGGGCTGGGGTCGCGCGCCTGCCGTTGCGCCGCAGACGGCGATGCGAGCAACGCCAGGCTCAGTATGAGCGCGACGATCCGTGACAGCGCCGTTCGAGGTGCCGAACGCGCGTGCGACGCAACATGCCTGACAAACGGCTGTCTTGTGTCGTGGCGACGAGCGAACGGCGTGGACAAGCGACGGGACATGGGTTTCAAAGAAGATTTCCGGAAAATTCCCGGATGTGTCCGGAACGTCCTGCCCTGTTCCGGCCGTTGTGGAAATGTCGTCGCGATCAATCCGTTGCGCGACTGGGGGCGTATTGCTCCACGAGCATCGCATCCCTGAATCCGATCGCATGATGTACTTGACTTCGCGCCAGTTGCGCCGCCTTGCTGTGGTCGTATTTCTCTTGGGCGCCACCGGAGCCACCGCACATGGCCAGCGCGCCGCGGCGAAGCAGCTGACCGATTCGACACGCCGTACTCGGTCGCTTGACACGGTCCGCGTCAGCGGGCGCGTCGCGAACCTGATCGGATCCGCCCGCACCGCGAGCGAGGGTCACGTAGGTACCCTCGAGTTGCGCGCCCGCCCGCTGGCGCGTGAAGGCGAGTTGCTGGAGACCGTGCCGGGCGTGGTCGTCACGCAGCATTCGGGCGAGGGCAAGGCGAACCAGTACTTCGTGCGCGGCTTCAATCTGGATCATGGCACCGATTTCCAGAGCACGGTGGACGGAATGCCGGTGAACCAGCCGACGCATGCGCACGGGCAGGGATACACGGACCTGAACTTCCTGATCCCGGAATTCGTCCGCTCGCTGGACTACAAGCTGGGCGTCTATCACGCGGAACTGGGCGATTTCGGCAGTGCGGGAGGCGCGGAGTTCTTTCTGGCGAAGACGCTCGACCGTCCGATCGCCGCGACGGAGTTCGGCGCCAACGGACTCGCGCGCCTCGTGGGCGGCCGCTCGACGTCGATCGGCGGTGGACAGCTGCTGTTTGGTGGCGAGGCGAAGGCGTACGACGGTCCATGGACGCGTCCGGAAGGGCTGCGGAAGTTCAGTGGCATAACCCGCTACACAGCTTCGCGCGGCGCATCGGAGGTCTCGGTGCTTGCCCTGGCTTACAGCAACCGCTGGAATTCGAGCGACCAGATTCCTTCGCGAGCGGTCGCCGGTGGCCTGATCGGACGCTTGGGGCAGATTGACAGCACGCTGGGTGGCAACACGTCGCGTTTCAGTCTCTCCGCGTCGTTGCGCCACGTGGGGGCGCGTTCGGTGCAGCAATACCAGGCCTATGCGATCCGCTCCGCGCTGGATCTGGTCTCGAATTTCACCTATTTCCTGGACGATCCGATTCGGGGCGACCAGTTCCAGCAGGTCGATTCGCGCACCGTGCTGGGTGGTAGCGCCACCCACCTGCAGGAATTTTCGCGGCGTGGTGTGTCGCACATGGTGAAGCTCGGCCTGCAGACACGCGCCGATTTTGCGGGCGTGAGCCTGCATCGCACTGAGCGCCGCGAGCGCTTCGCGACGGTGCGCGATGACGATGTGCGACAGTGGGGCACTGGCCTGTTCGCCGAGGCCGAGTCGCGGTGGCAGCCATGGTTCCGCAGCGTGCTCGGTGCGCGTGCCGACGGCTATCTGTTCGACGTGCGCGGCGATCGCGCCGAGAACGGCGGACAGCGCGCCGCGGGCCTCGTGAGCCCCAAGCTGTCGCTGATCATGACGCCGAACGCACAGTCGGAGTTCTACCTCAGCGGCGGCTTCGGGTTTCACAGCAACGATGCGCGTGGCACCACGATCCGCATCGATCCGGTCAGCGGGCAGGCCGTGGATCGCGTGGATCCGCTGGTGCGGTCGCGCGGCGGCGAGATTGGCATGCGTCTGTCACCGTCGAATGCCTTGCGCACCACATTCTCGGTGTGGGCTTTGAATCTGGACAGCGAACTGCTGTTCGTCGGTGATGCTGGCGCCACGGAGGCCACGTCGGAAAGTCGTCGAGCCGGTATCACGCTCGCAAACTTCTACCGTATGTCGACAGCAATCACGGTGGACGCCGACATCTCGTTCGCCCGTGCGCGATTGTCCGGTGTGCCGGTGGCCGCGTCACGCATTCCCGGGGCGCTGGAACGGGTGGTCGCGGCCGGCGTCACGTGGAATCCATCGAAGCGCGGAGCCTATGGCGCCGTGCGTGTGCGCCACTTCGGTGCGTACCCGATGGTGGAGGACAACACCGCTCGCGCCGAAGGCACGACGGTGGTGAACGCGGACGCCGGCATCAGCCTGCCGTATGGTGCGCGGCTCCAGATGACGGTGCTGAATCTGCTGAACTCGCGCGCGGCGGACATCCAGTACCGATACACATCGCGACTGCAGGGTGAAAGCGCGGCAGGCGTCGTGGACTCGCATGTGCACCCGGTCGAGCCGCGCCAGCTGCGGCTGTCGCTGAACTGGATCAACTAAGCGCCAGCGTGACGGCAGTCAGCCGCGTCAGAGTTCGGCATGCGCCAGCGGCCTGATAAAGGACGACAGACGTTCCATCCCGGCATCGTGACATGTCCGTCGCATCGGCTGTCGCATGGTGGCGGTAAGTTGCGTGACGCACAGGCTGCATGTCGTTTCGCACGAACGATGCAGCCTGTGCCACGTCGCCGCACTCGTCACCTTGACTCGCCAGCATGCCCGTGCCTCTGATCACGACATCCGTCTTTGCACTCGCTGTGCTGCATGCATTCACTCTGCCCGCGCATCGCATCTGGGGCGAGGCGGGGCATCGCATCACAGCGCAGGCCGCGAGTGCTGCGCTCCCGGCCGACATGCCGCGGTTCTTTCGCGATGCGGCGCCGCAGTTGGCATACCTGAATCCGGAGCCGGATCGTTGGAAGGAACGCGCTGAGGGTTCGCGCGATCAGGCGCTGGATGGCGGGTCGTCGCCGGACCATTTCCTCGATCTCGAGATGATCCCGCCGGCAGATCGCGCACGGGCGCTTGCGGCTCGCGATCGGTATGCGTTCACCGCGCAACTGCGTGCCGGCGGCGTTGATCCCTCAAAGGCCGGCGCATTGCCGTTCGCGATGCTCGAGCTCACGCAGCGCCTGCGCGTGGCATTCCGCCAATGGCGTGTCGCGCCAAACGACACCCAGCGCGCGTGGATCGAAGCGCGCATCGTGAATGACGCCGGCATCCTCGGCCACTACGTTGCCGACGCCTCGAATCCCGCACACACCACCATTCACTACAACGGCTGGGTCGGCGAGAACCCTGAGGGGTACGCCACCGACAATCGCTTTCATGGGCGCTTCGAATCAGCGTTCGTGCAAGCTCGGGTGCAGCTGGCCGACGTGCAGCCAGCCGTGGTGGCAATTCCAAACCAGTTCGAAACGCTGCGGCCCGCGATCGTCGAGTATTTCATGCGCACGCATGGTGAGGTCGAACGATTGTACCGCCTGGACAGGGCGTCGCCATTCAACGGCAGCAATACGACGCCGGCGAACAAGGCCTTTGCGGTGGAGCGTCTTGCCGCCGGTGCCACGATGCTGCGCGATCTCTGGTGGACGGCGTGGATCACCAGCGCGCCTGTTGCGACGGAGCCGCGCGACGCGCGCTGACGCGTGTCGCCTGATGCGCGTGAGTCAGTCGATCGGCTTCAGGTTCGCGATGATCCGAGCGCGTTGCGGCTCGAGGAATGGCGCCAGTACCACTTTCTCGCCAAGCGTCGCTTCATCCTCGTCAACGCCGAAGCCCGGGCCGTCGGTCGCCAGCTCGAACAGCACACCATTCGGCTCGCGCAGGTAGAGACTGCGGAACCAGTAACGATCCACCTGCCCGCTGTTCGGGATGTTCATGGTGTTCAACCGATCCGACCAGGCATCGTATGAGTCGTCAGCGATGCGGAATGCCACGTGATGCACGCCACCGGCACCTGTACCGGCGGCTGCGAGGTCAGGCTGCACGGCAACGTGCAACTCAGCACCCGCGCCGCCATCGCCCATCTCGTACACATGCACGGTGTGGCGCGACTGCTCGGGATGCGGATACTGCCGCACTGGGCGCATGAGCAGCGCCTGCTGGAGGATTGCATCGGTCGGGCCGAGCGTGGGCACGCTGATCGTGATCGGGCCAAGGCCGCGGATCTGTCGTGGCATCGGTACCGGACTGCGATCCCACGGAAACGCCTCGTCGCGCCCGCCGTCATCCACAAGTGCGAGGCGCTGGCCCTCTGGATCCTCAAAGTCGAGCACTGGTCGCCCATCACGCTCGGTGATCGTGGCAACCCTCACGCCCTGCGCCTGCAGATGCGCATGCCACCCCTCCAGCGTGCCGCTGCCGGCCACGCGCAGCGCCGTGCGGGTGATGGATCGCGTGCCGCGCCGCTCGGGCGGGACCGACCAGTCGAAGAACGTGAGGTCGGAGCCCGGCGACCCCTTTGCGTCGGCGTAGAACAGGTGGTAAGCGCTCACGTCGTCCTGGTTCACTGATCGCTTCACCAGGCGCATGCCCAGCACCTGCGTATAAAAGCGGTGGTTGTCGCGGATACGGGAGGAGACAGCCGTCAGGTGATGTATACCGAGCAGATGCATGATCGCGGTGGGGAAGGTTGATTTTCCTGCCGTCGTGAACGCAGCGCCGTCACGGTATGTTGCCATGCAAAGTTCGGCCACTGGCCAAGTACGTTTTGCGTCACGCTGATCGTCGATACCTGAGTGACTCGCGACTTCCTCACCGCAAGCAAGGTGTCGGGCGGGACGTCGATGTGAAGGCGCTGCTGGACTGGCGATGCACTGACCCGGGCCGCACGCGACCGTCAGGGCGTGCGCCGCTGCATGTCGTCGCCGGTGCCGACCCGTCGCCGGAGCCAGCCGACCAGGCGGAGGGTCTCCATGCGCGCGGCGCGCACCAGGCCACCAGCGACAGCCGTCACGGGTGACTGCACGGTGAATGCGGCGGCAATCGCGTACAGCGTGCGCAGCGAAAACTTTGGCTCGGCGCTGATAGCGTAAATCGGTTCCCAGTCGTGCGGACGAAACTTGGTCTTGAAGCGTTCGAGGCCACGGAAATTGTAGAAGCGACGGCCATGCACGCGTGTCGCGGCCAGCAGCACGGTCAGCCACGCAGGATTTTCGTCGGGTCGCAGCTGCGTGCCTTCATGCAGCGGCACGAGGCCCATGGTCACGTACTCCGCGCCGTCCGCTGCCACCGCCCGCATCATCACGTCGAGGAGCAGCTCGATGGTGCCGTTGGGTGCGCCGTCACCGCGCACGAACTGCTCGACGAGCCAGCCATGCCGTGCGGCGACCGGCGATGCGTTGATGAAGCCGACGACCTGCGCGCCACGCTCGGCTACGAAGATCCGGCGCCCGCGCAGGTCGTGCAGTGTGTGCGGCTCCACGAGGAAGTGCAGCGTCGGCAGGCCGCGTGTGCGGAGCCACTGCTCCAGGCAGATGCGCAGCCGTGGATCGGCGGTCGCGCGATCGGGGGTGAACTCGGTGACGAGCACACCCTTGTTGCGCGCACGATGAATCTGACTTCGCAACGACGCGGTCGATGCGGGAATCTCATGCCAGCGGGCCGGGTCCCAGGTGGGCTGCGCGCCGAGGAGCACGGTGGAGTAATCAGCGTGCCCGTGCAGGATGTCGAAGACGCGACCCGCCGCTCCGAAATAGCAGACGCGCGCGGCGCGCTCGCTGACGAACTGTTCCCACTCCTCCAGGACATCGGCAAGGCGTGCATGGTCGCAGATCGGCGCACCCACCACGAGGAGGACACCATGGGTGCGCACATAGCCGACGACCGCGTCGCACGATGACGAGAACCAATGCAGGATGCCCTCGTTCACGATCTGATAGGCCATGGCGTTCCAGCCGAACTGCAACGCCAACCGTCGTGCGCGCTCCACGTCGCGTGAGATCGTGTCGATGCGCGCCTCGGCGCGCGGTGTGGGCATGATGGCCATTCGTGTCAAGGATAACGGCCGGCGGTGGTCGCCGATGCGGCATACATTCCGGAATGACACAACGCCTCAGGATTGCCGTGCTCGGCGCGGGATATGTTGGCAGTGCCCTTGCGACTGCCGCCGCGGCGCGCGGACATGCAGTTACCGCAGTGCGGCGTTCCGCGGCGCGCGAGGCAAGCGAGGGAGTAGTCAGCCTCTCGGGCGACTTTATCGCCGGTCCCATCGACGGCATGCCTGCTGAGCTGGATGCGGTGGTGCTGAGCGTCGCACCATCACGTACGACCGACGGCTACGACATGACATACCCGCCCGCCGCCGCGGCCGCGGTGGCGCTGGCGCGGTCCAGTGGTGCCTCGACGTTGCTCTATACGTCCAGTACGGGCGTCTACGGTGGGCGCGACGGCGAATGGGTGCTCGAGGACAGTGTGCGACGCGGCGTGGGACCGGGCAACGCGGCGTTGATCGCGGCGGAGGACATCGTGATGGCCGCTGCGCTTCCGCGGGCAGCAATTCTGCGGGTTGCAGGGATCTACGGTCCGGGGCGTGACATGCGTGCGCGCATGTCGAGCGCGGCAAGCATGCCGCAGCGCGGCGAATACTGGGTGAACATGGCGCATCGCGATGACATCGTCGCGGCCATTCTGCATGCGCTGGCACTCCCGGATCTGCCGGCGATCATGAATGTCGCTGACGGCATGCCGACGCGTGCGGCCGATATCGCTCGCTGGCTTGCGTCGAGTGCCGGACGTGATCCGGAGTCGCTGGCTTTTACCAACGACGGGGAACGCAGCCGGAACGATCAGCGCGTGAGTAGTGCGCTGCTGCAGGGCACTGGCTGGACGCCCGCCTACGCATCGTTCCGCGAAGGATTTGCCACGGGTCTCTGAAGACTCGCATCGGTGCGGGTCGGCTCACACCTGTGCGCAACAGCGCTGCGGAACCTGCTGCGTTAGAGAATCCAAAACGCGCAATACATGCACGCGATCAGGGGGAAAGCACCAAGCCTGGCGCTTTCCCCCTGATCGAACCACGCAGAAGTGCGGCGGCTTGCCCCGATCGTCAGCAGCATCCATCCCCATGGAACCGACGATCCACGCCGCTCACACTGCGTATCACATCACGGTCTACATTGAATCGCGCGCCGGCTTCCTCGGCTTCTCGCTGACGGTATCCTCGTCCTCCACTTCCTCAGCCTCCATGCCGGGCGCGGCAATGTTCACCTCGTCTTCGGCAATCGTGCTGAGGAGCACGTCGGCCGCCTTTTCCTCGTTCAACGTGGTCTCGAGGAGCTCGGCGATCTCGGTGTGGCCCATGAGGGTCGCAAAGGCGAGCGTACTGCCGTAGGCCGCAATCTCGTAATGCTCCATACGCTGCGCGGAAGCGATCATGCCGGCATCACGGACGGCGTCATCACCATCTTCTTCCATCATTTCCGTCCCTTCCGCAATCAGGCCCTCCATACCCTTGCACTTCGTGCCGCGAGGGGAGACACCGAGCATCTCAAAAATCTGGTCGAGCCGAGCCACCTGTTCCTGCGTCTGCGCGAGGTGATCTTCGAATGCCTTGCGCAGCGACGGGGTGCTGACGCCCTTGGCCATCTGCGGCAGCGCCTTCACCAACTGCGTTTCCGCACTGTAGATGTCCTTCAGTTCGGCAATCATGAGATCGTGCATTGTCGCAAGTGCCATCGTGGATATCCTCTGTGATGCGTCCGGTGCCGGTACGCAGAATTCAGTGCAGCGTGGCATGGAACCACGCTAAATAAGATCCACACGGCCGTCTTGCGCTGTGTGAGGGATATATCAACCAAAAACAAAAGGCGCGACGAGGCGCCAGGGGCACCAGTCGCGCCTTCAACTCACGAGCCGTGATGCTCGCGCGGCAAGGGCGGATACCAAACAAAACCACATCTCAACTTCTACACAATTTTCCTACGTGTTCGCAGGGATGAACATCTGCAATTCTCACGCCAGCATCTTCGCGCGAGTTTTACCACTCCCAACTCATCCTCTCGCCGAGCACGCTACCAGATGAAATAGTGCAAAACGAGTCACGCGCCCACATTACGAGAGTCGATGCGCTCAGCAGATGAGCCGAGGTCCACATGTATCCGGTCGCCGGTTTCCGGTGTGTTGCCTGTCACCAGCGCCGTGACGTAATTGATGAGGCGAGCCGGGCCCGACGGTGCATCCCATACATCCGCCCGTTCGGCACGCAGATGTACGAGTGTCAGATCAGGATCGGTAGGACCGCCAGGAAACCAGGCCTCCATCTTCGAGTTCCACAGCTCCGCGATCTTTGCGGGGTCATGGTGCACAGCGCCCGCACCGCGAACCACGACGTACCGCTGCTTACCAGTGTCCGCAAAGCTTGCGAGAATCTGCGCGCTGGCGAGGATGTCCTTGACCAGGTCGGACGAGCGCGAGGTCGCGAACCACAGGTCGCCATCGGCTTCCGCCTGCTGCGCGTACATGGGTCTGCTGTGCAAAGCGCCATCGTCGCCTTGAGTCGTGACCATCGCCACGCGGATGTCATTGATGAGATCGCGGAGTCGCGTCATCACTTCGGCGTCGTTCGCCGTGGCGTTGAGATCCTTGTCGGACATGTATTGCTCGTGGTGCACGGGGAATGCACAGCAAGGGGTGCTGCGCTGTGAGAAGTAGCTCGATCTAAAACTGTGCAGGAAGTGCGCCGCACGCATGACCTCCGGAACGTGGCGCGAGCGCGTCTTGACCGTCGGTGCAGCGCAGACTCTGCCGCGCTGTACCGGCGCGCAGTAGCGCTCCCGACAGTCCGGTGAAAGCCAGCGACGCGCAGGTCAGGAAGAATCTTTTGAGTCAACGAGCCTGACTCGTCACGCTCGGTCTAACATGCTAGACGCCTTCCCATGACTTTAACACAAATTTTTAGCCTACGCTTTCCCGCGCTCTCCTGCTGCCGGCAGAATCAGTCTTGTACGCTTCAGCCGCAAGGCGCTCGCCACGCCCGATCGTCATGACCTCGCGCGCAAGTCAGGGTACTTCGTAATCAGTTGCAAGCGCGAAGCGGAGCGGTGCATCCATGGTGCGATTCGTCAACCTGGCAGCGCATCGCTCGACCTGCTGCGCGACGGAGGTCGCGTATCGTTCGCGATTACCCGTTCGGCATGCTGCCCCCATACCGATGTGTTGCAGACAACGATGTCGTGTGCACGCAGCGGCGCAGTGACCTCGCAGCCGATCTTGCATCGGTCCTGCCCACATGGCGCGACGGCGTACGCGTGACACTGATCGCGTGTGTGGATCGCGACGAAAAGGTGCGGCTGCTGTTAATCGACGACAAGCTCATTATTGGAGTTACAATGGCGTGCTTGCGCGTGAGTTACGCTTCACCGGGGTTCTTGCGCGCACCAAACGCGATGACGGGACAGCCTGTCCCTATCTTCGGGAAGAAAAATTCGGGTCGCGCCCGCAGTGCCGATGTGGATTCGATGACGGCCGGGATCACGGTCCGTGCCGCTGGTCTTTGGAGACGCTGCTGACGTTACCGAGCGTGGCTCTTCGCGCCGGTAGCACATATGCCTTCATAGTTGCGTCATGGATGCGGCGCGAGCTAGGCTGATCGTATTCGCTGACATGTCGTCGGCATCTCTGGCGCGTGAAAGCATGTTGCAATGAGGTGACATCGGTGCGCTTGCGCACTGCGCGACGATACCGTTATTTCGATGTTCAGACGTTGTCATGCAGGTAACGTCAGACTTGGCGGACGAGACTCAGGGCTCGTCAGTTGAAGGCGCGGATGACTTGGCACTCGAGACATCCGCGCTATTCATGTTCTGGCCAAGCTCCGATGCGATGCGCGGCCGTGGGAGGCACCATGATCGCGTCAGCCATGCGAGGACAGTTCGCCGACGAGCTGGCAGAGCTTCATGAAGGAAGCGTCAGCCTGTTCGTCACCCTGCCCGTATTCCGCGCCCTCGTCATGTCGCAGCACTGCGCGGACGTTCTCGCCAAGTCGGAGGCGATGATCGGCGAGCATCTGGCGTACCTCGACGGAATCCTCGGCGAGATTCTCGTACGACGTGATCGGAGGGATGGTGAGTTGACCCGTTCCTTGTTTCGCGCGATCTCACGTGTGCGCCTTCTCACGGCCTGCGCAGAACGCGACGTGGAGATCATTCGCGTGATAGAGCAGGCGCAGCTGTTCCTGATGGGTTCCTGCAGCTTTGCGCTTCGCTCCGCGAGGCAGGCTAAAGTATCGCGCACTGAACAGGTGCTCGAGGAGTCGCTTCAGCGGATTGGCTCGTTGGCGGGAGCATTGACGACAGCTGAATCCCACATCACGCGCGAAATGGCGCAAGTGAAATGCGCCGAGGCAGTTTAGCAGGCGAGGCTGCAGGTAACCGACTCGCGAATATCATGCATGAAGTGTCAGCGTCCGAATCAGCCAGTGACAGGTTATTCAGGCGCTCGCTGTTGCAGCGCGCTCGTTCGCTTGTCATTTCGCGCGCTTTCGTATCTACGAATGCGGCTCGGTCGGTCTGATTGCTGCTCATCGTTACCCGCTGTGTCGGACTGCTAATGTGAGTCGTGGATGTCTGGTGGTTCATGCAGCTGCATCGGTTTATCCCGCCACTACGGGTAGCGAGCGCTGTGGGCCTGCTGGTGTTGGGTATTGGAATCGCGGCGACGTCGGCTGCGCGACTGCGGTGGCTGGCTGGTGCCTGCGGCTTGCTCGATCTGCTGATCGGCGGGGTGTCGGCGTGCTTGCGATGATGACCCTCCAGCGGGGATTCTGCTCATCCATCACGCTTGCGGCTGCGGGTGGTAACGTCATGCTGCTGGCGATTACGGCGTTCACCGGTCAGGCTGCGGGATTGAGGGATGAAGTGAAGTGTGGGCAGCTTCTTCGTCGACCGCGGACGCGAGGTGCAGCGCATCAGTCAGGTCAGGCGTCAGCTGTACGAGACGTATGGCCCGGAGACAGAGTCGAGCGTGTATGCACCGGTGCAGACGGTCGTCGGCGATGCGGTCGCCATTCACGAGCAGGTGAAGTGGAATGCCGGCGTGACCATCAAAGTCGAGCTTGGTAACGTTGCCGCTGTGGTGCGGCTTTCGAAGTCGATCCTGCGGCAATGTGTTTATAATCTTGTGCAGTGTGCGATCGGGGCATCACCGTCCGGGTCGACAATTACAGTGCATGGCGCGATCGAAGGCAAGAATTTTGGGCTGCGTGTCAGTGACAGCGGGCCGGGCATTCCGGTTAACCTCCGCGACAGCATTTTTCTTCCGTTTGTATCGACGATACCGTTGCAGCTGTCGACGGATGGCATGGACTGGGTCTGTCGCTGGTGCGGCGGGCACTTGATGCAGCGGGCGGCAGCATCCTGGTCATCGACGCCAATGGCGCCGGGGTCAGCATTCGTGGCGCGAATCCCTCTCGTCGATAACCCTGTACATGGAGTCCTTGCATGACGCGCGGCCGTATCCTGATTGCAGATGATGAACCGACTTTCCTTGAATCCACGGCCGACCTTTTGCGGCGCGAAGGCTACGAGGTCACCACAGCCAACCATGGCGAGCGTGCACTTGAACTGGTGGTGAACGAGCAGTTCGACCTGCTGATCACCGACCTCGAGATGCCGGGCAACAGCGACCTTGCGCTGGTGCGCCGGGTCGCGCAGGTGCGGGGCGGTCTGCCGGTGATCATCCTGACAGGGTTCGCGAGCGTGCGGTCGGCTGTGGCGTGCATCGAGCTGCCGGTAGCCGCATACCTCACGAAGCCGGTCGCGTTTGCTGATCTGGAGGTTCGGGTGAACGCTGCCGTCACACGGTTTCGATCATTCCGCGCGATGCAGGACGCTGAGGGGCGTCTGAATGACATGCGACTTCGCTACGACCAGCTGGCCACGCAGCGTGGCCCCGGCGCGCCGAGCGCGGACACGTTCCTCTCATTGGCGTTACGGAACGTCATGGGCTCACTGACGGATCTCGAGCAGCTTGGACGAGCGCTTGCCGGTGCACCGGTTGATGCGCACGCGTGCCAGATCATGAATTGCCCGCGCGGCTCGCAGCTGACGTCGGCAATGCAGCACACGGTCGATGTGCTGGAAGAGACGAAGCATGCATTCAAGTCGAAGCAGCTGGCTGAGTTGCGTCAGCGCCTCGAGCTGCTGCTGCAGTACAATTGATCTAGTGCGGCGCCTGAGTTGCTCGAGCATCGCGGTCTCGGGGACTGACTCAGCTCGAGAGCGCGACACTTCCTTCTAGCACAAATCTTGCTTTCCCGGCAGGTGAGTTGAATGAGCTGACGGCATCATGTCGGCGAACCTTGTCGGACGGGATTGTGATTCCGCCAGTCGAAGGCGTGACGGTGCACCACGAGAGTGGCGTTGCTGTCGCGCCTCACTTGTTTCTCATGCCTGG
>JACMPK010000150.1 GCA_014377535.1 Gemmatimonadaceae bacterium | reverse complement strand
TGCACGCTCCGAGAGCAGGCGAGTGGTGAAGCGCTGCCCTTCGCTGATGCGCTCCACTTCCACCGCGACCGTCTCGATCGCCGATTCCATGCGCGACAATCGCTCCGTCATTTCGGCATCGCGCACGGGCTTCTGTGCCAGGTTGCGCTTGCCGCGATGGCGCAGCACCAGTCCCACGATCAGCACCATCGCCGTCGAAAGAATGGCGAGCGCGCCCACGACATACGGACCATCGGGCTCCTCGCGATTGCCGTGCGCGATGCCGAGCGTCGAGAACACCTCGTCCTGCGTCCCGTTCAGCGTCACCGTCCTGCCGTCCCTGGTGACGGTGACCACCAGGTTCTCGCTGCCAACCGTGCCGCCCTGCCCCTCACGCTGCGCCTGCGCCGCATCGCGCTCGGCCCGTGCCGCCTCGCGCTGCGCACGGGCGATGTCGCGCGCCTGTTCGGCGGCATTGCGCACGTCTTCGGCCGCGCCACGTGTCCGTGCCGCCTGCGCCGCCGCCACCTCCGACGGGTTTTGCATCACCATCATCGACACTCGCATCATCCCTCTCCGTTTCGGCGCAATTGGTCGCGCTGCTCACCGACGCTGACCGGTGCGGCCGCGCCCTCGCTCAGGATGCGCGACGTGAAGCGCTGCCCTTCGCTGATCCGCTCCACTTCCACCGCCACCGATTCGATCGCGTTCTCGATGCGTGCGATGCGGTCCGCCATTTCCTGCGACGGGCCATGGCTCTTCGTTCCACTGAAGCGCCGGGCCGAATTGAGCACGAGGTAGAACACAATGATGATCGCGAACATCGCCGAAGCGGTCATGGCTACTATCTGCCATCCGTCCAGCGACGGCGCGGTACTCCCGATGCCGACCGCAGCGAGTTGCTCTGCGGTCGGGTTCTCGAGCACGATGGTCTTGCCATCCTTTTCGATGACGACGCGCGCCTCCATACCCGGCGGCACCGGAATGCCCGTTGCGGGTCCGCCCTCCTGCGCCTCGAGGCTCCTCAGCGCGGCTTTCTTCGCCGCCAACTCGATGCGCTGGTCCAGCTGCGCTTCCTCGGCTGTCACTGGCGCACGCGGCGCGGCAGGTCCCTGCGTCATGATCGGCATCTCCTCACTCGGTGTTCGGCAGTGGTGCTACGCATCTGGCGTCTCCGGGCGTCCGTCGGTCCGCGACAGCGGAACCGTGAGCGTGATCGTCGTGCCGCGACCTGGTTCACTCAATGCACCGACGCTCCCGCCATGAGCGAGAATCGTCTGGCGCACGATGGCCAGCCCAAGCCCCGTGCCGCCGGGTTTGGTCGTGGTGTACGGCTCCCAGATCCGGCACAACGTCTCGGCCGGAATGCCCGGCCCTGTGTCGTGTACGGAAATCCGGACGGATGGTGTCGGCTCGCTGATTGTTTCTGCCGAGACGATGATCGTGCCGTCGGGACCCGCGGCATCGGCGGCATTCAGCAGCAGGTTGCTGACCGCGCGCGCCAGTGGATCGTGGTGTCCGGACACGAACGGCAGGTCGTCCGGCAGCTCCACCAGCACGGTCGTGGTGGGGGGCAGGGCGGTGCGGGCGGCGTAGCGCAGCAGCTCCGCGACGTCGATGTCGGCGACCGGCCCGTCCGGCAGCCGTCCGAACTGCGCGAAGCTCTTCGCCAGCCTGTCCAGCCGCTGCGTCTCGACCTCCAGCACGTCGATCGTCTCCTGCAGCTCCGGCGCTGCTGACATCCGGAGCCGCGAGACGGCGAAGCGAATCGGCGTCAGCGGATTCTTCAGCTCGTGCGCCACGCGCCGCGCGGTCTCGCGGAAGGCACTCAGGCGCGCCGCCTCGGTCGCAGCGGTGCGACCCTCCTCCAGCTGTGCGGCCATCAGCCGCATCCGCAAGCGCAGGAGGTCGAACTCCGGCGCCCCACGGCTCGGCGAGCCCGACGGCAGCGGTTGTGCCGTCGCGATGCGATCGGTCCAGTCCACCACCTCATCCAGCGGTCGACTGAGCTGACGGCTGAAATGTCCGGCTACACGTCCCGCGAGCACGGCCAGAATCAGAAACAACACCAGTACCACGACGAGCACTGGTCGTATCACTCGCGGCGCGAGGTACTCCAGGCGCTTGGCCTGATCCAGCGAGGCATGCAGCTCCGCCTCGTGCGCGTCGAGGGCGGCAGTCGCTTCGCGGCTTCGCGGTGCAGTACGCGCCGCCGTCAGCGCCCGGCTTCCCGTCTCCGCCACCCGCGACCACGCACCGCCGGAGGCGAGGAAGGGGAACACGTTGCTTGCCGCCACCAGCCCGAACGTCGTCAGCGCCGCCGCCGGCAGCACCGCGAAGGCCATCAGGACGAGCAGGAGTCGAGTGCGGAACCCGAGACGGGACACTGAGCGGATACGAACTGAGAGGAAGGGACTGCTCCGGCATTCTAGCCACGAGCACGCGGCGAAACCCGTCCGACGGTGCCGTTGCGCTGCGACGTCATTAGTTTCTCTCGTGCACTTCCGCTGTCGCGGACCCCGGCTGGCCTTGCCCTGAACAACGTGGGCGGGGCGCCTGGGAGAGCGACCGCGCAGCCGCCGGCACCTCGCCGATGCGGCGCGTGCCCATTCGATTCTTCACATCCCCAGTTACATGAACGGACGCACGACGCGCCCGCACGCACCCAGAGGGCCCATCGCCCCGGTGCACCGCGGGCCGCAGGCCAGCAACACCACCGCTGCGGCCTCCTCCAGTTACTCGCAGTACGGCAACGCACCGAACGCCGCGCTCCTCATCGATTTCGACAACGTCACGATGGGGATCCGCTCCGATTTGCAGACGGAGCTCAAGAATCTCCTGTCGTCGGACATCATCAAGGGCAAGGTCGCCGTGCAACGGGCCTATGCCGACTGGCGCCGCTATCCGCAGTATGTCGTGCCGCTTGCCGAGTCGTCGATCGACATGATCATGGCGCCGGCGTACGGCAGCTCGAAGAAGAACGCCACCGACATCCGCCTCGCCATCGACGCCGTGGAACTCATGTTCACGCGTCCCGAGATCGGCACCTTCATTCTGCTTTCGGGTGACTCCGATTTCTCAAGCATGGTGATGAAGCTCAAGGAGTACGGCAAGTACGTCATCGGCGTGGGCATTCGCGAGAGCTCCAGCGACTTGCTGGTGATGAATTGCGACGAATACTACAGTTACAACGCTCTCGCCGGCCTGGTGAAGACCAGCGACGAGGAGACGGTCAAGCGCGACCCGTGGGAGCTCGTCACCGAGTCGCTCGCCCGCATGGTGCGCAATGGCGACGTCATGCGCGCCGATCGCCTCAAGCAGGTCATGCAGGACATCGACAACGGCTTCGACGAGAAGGATCTCGGCATGTCGAAGTTCTCGAAATTCGTGCAGGAGGCAGCGCAGAAGGGGCTGCTCACGCTGACGCGACTCGAGAACGGCCAGTTCGAGATCGCACCGCCGGGAAGCAATGCCAGCACCTCGCCTGCCATTGCCAGCGGCGATGTCGCAGGCGCGCTCGACGAAGCCGCCGAGAAGGAAGACGGTGAGGAGCGTGGCTCGCGTCGTCGTCGCGGTCGCGGTCGTGGACGCGGTGGTCGTGACCGTGAAGCACGCGTGCCCACCGACGGCACCGATGCACCCGCCGATGCGGCTGATGCCACCGACGCAACCGTTGTCGCGGTCGATGGCGACGTCGTGGCGCCTGACGCGTCGCCGACCGAGCTGGTGGCGGTCGACGCCGCACCTGCGTCGCGCCCGGAGCGCACGCGGCCCGACCGTTCGCGCTCGGGACGCGGCGAACGTCCGGCACGCAGTGAGACGCCGCGCGCTGCAACGCCGGACATCGTCGCAACTGCACCCGAAATGCCGCGTGGCGAGACGCCGCGTGCCGCACAGGGTCGTGACACCATCGGCCTCGTGGGCGAGCGGCTCACGCGCAACGAAGCGTTCGATCTGGTCCGTAAGTCCGTTGCGGCCACGGTTAAGAACGACATGCCGGCGGCCATGCTCGCGGTCCGCGAAAGCGCGGCGGCACTGCTTGGTCGCGACAGCGAAAGCCTGAACGAGCGCAACTTCACGCGTATCCTGCAGGATGCCCATGACGCCGACGTGATCGACCTGCGCAAGCGTGGCGATTCATGGGAAGTCGCGCCGGTGCAGGAAGTCGCGGCCGTCTCCGAGCAGCTGGCAAAGCACGAAGCCGCGAATACCCCGAAGCCGGTTGCCAGTGCGCCGGCGCCGCGTGGCATGGGTTCGCGCGGTGGTGCACGCGGCGGCCGCCTCGGCGCTCCGCCTCCGGGCCTGCTGATGGTCGGCGTGGTCGACGAGTCACCCAAAGCTGCCCCGGTTATCGAGGCATCGGCCCCGGTGGCCGTTCCGGCACCGGTGGCAGCACCGGCGCCCGTATCGGCACCGGAACTCGCACTCACGATGCCGGCGGCGCCAGCCGTGAAGTCGGCACCGAGTCGTACGAACGGTCGTACCGCGGCGAAGAAGACCGCAGCACCGGCCCGCGCCGCTGCCAAGGTGGCCGTCAAGGCACCAGCCAAGGCGCCCACTGCAAAGACGCCACCGCCTGCTGCAAAGAAATCGGCACCGGCCGCGAAGAAGGCCGCGGCCAAGACACCGGCTGCCAAGACACCGGTTGCCAAGCCCGCCGCGAAGAAGACCGCGCGACGGTAATCGCGTTGGTGTTCCGTTGGACTGCCGTTCCCGCGTCGCCCGCGTCACCAACACATGGTGTCGCGGGCGACGTGCATACGTCTGCACATCTTTCACGCATGTCGATCATTCATCAGCATGCGCTGCCCGCGACTTTTTACGATCGCGATCCCGCGCTCGTCGCGCGCGAGCTGCTCGGCATGCACCTCGCCGTCACCCGGGCGGACGGCAGCACGCTCTGCGCACGCATCGTGGAAACGGAGGCCTACCTTGGCCCGAACGATCCGGCCTGCCATGCCGTCGCCGGCCGCACGGCGCGAACCGAGCACCTGCATGGGCCGCCGGGCCGCGCGTACGTGTATCGCATCTACGGCATGCACTGGTGCCTGAATGCCGTGACGCTCGCTGACGGCATCGGGTCGGCGGTGTTGCTCCGTGCCGTCGAGCCGCTGGGCGACGTCGCGCCGCTGCGCATGCGCCGTCTCGCCGCGCGTCGCGATCGCGATCTCACCAATGGGCCGGGCAAGCTCTGCGCAGCGTACGACATCACGCGAGCCATGGATGGTACGTCGCTCCAGTCGGGGCCAATCCAGATCCGTCACGCCGACGGTGTACCCGATGCGCAGGTGCGTGTCTCGCCGCGCATCGGCATCACGCGAGCGGCAGACTGGCCGCTGCGTTTCCTTGTTGCAGGCAACCCGTTCGTCTCCGCTACGCCACGGCTGTTCGCCGTCACCCCGTATTCGCCATGACACTCTCCCACGCGTCGCGCATCGCCCTCGCACTCACACTTTCCGGAAGCGCCTTGCACGCCCAGCGCCCCGGCACGCAGCGTCGGCCTGCGCCAACCTCGCGTCCGGTGGCCGCGCAGCTGGACTCGTTGACCGACGTGTCGCCGCATGCGATGCGGCTCTGGCGCGAGGCTGTCGTGGTGGATACGCACAACGACATGCCGACCAAGGTGGCCGACGAGAAGTACGATCCCGACGTGCGCAACCCGATCGGCTTTGGCCCGGGATTCGGCTCCACGGACTATCCGCGCCTGCTGCAGAGCGGCATCACGGGGCAGTTCTTCTCGGCCTTCGTCGATGCGCCGTATGCGCTCATGACGCCGGACAGTTCGTTTGCGCGCGCGATGCTGCTCACGCGCCAGGTGCATGCCTTCGTGAAGCGTCATCCCGACAAGCTCTTCTTCGCGACCAGCGGTGCCGACCTGCGCCGCGCCAAGCGGCAGGGCATGGTTGCCGTGTTCGTCGGCGTGGAAGGTGGTCACGCCATCGAGGGATCCATCACGAAGCTGCGCCAGCTGCACGCGGCGGGTGTGCGCTACATGACACTGACCTGGAACAACGGCAACTCGTGGGCGGGTGCCGCCGCGGGACAAAACAACTCGCGCACGGCAGGCCTCACGGCGCAGGGCAAGGCGATCGTCCGCGAGATGAATCGCATCGGTGTGCTCGTCGACATCTCGCATGTGTCGGACACGACGTTCTGGGACGCGGTGGCCACCAGCACCAGGCCGGTCATCGCATCGCATTCCAGTTCGCGTGCACTGAGCCTGCATCGCCGCAACCTCACCGACGACATGCTGCGCGCCGTCGCGAAGACGGGCGGTGTCGTGAACGTGAATTTCTTCAGTCAATTCATCGACTCGATGTACATCCAGCGCTTCGCCGGCATCGAACCTCGCCTGCGCGCCGAGGACCGCCGCCTGCGCGACGCCGGCACGCCGAACGAGCAGATCCGCACCAGCGTCGCCTCGCTGCGTCAGCGGCTCCTCGATTCAATTCCCGAGACACCGCTCCCGGTGCTCGTCGACCATATCGATCACATTGCGAAGGTCGCCGGCGTTGACCATGTCGGCATCGGTTCCGACTTCGACGGCGTCACCGCGCTGCCCATCGGCATGGAAGACGTGACCATGCTGCCTCGTATCGCCCAGCACCTCATTGATCGTGGCTACTCCGACACGGACATCAAGAAAATCCTTGGTGGCAACATGTTGCGCGTGCTCGAGACCGCGATCGATCCCACGGAACGGAAGCGCCGGTAGGCACGCCGCGCGCAAAACGAGCGGACGTTTGCGCGAGTATGCAGGAAGGGGCGTGCGTCGAATATCTCGCCACACGCCCCTTTGTCGCCGCCTCACGGCGTCATCGTCGCACACGGCGTCCAGTCGAGACGACGCTCATTGAGCCTTCGCGTGTCTCCCTGTGACGCAGGAACGGCTGCCTTCGCGCAGATGCCTGCCGCCTGTACAGGCGACTCACGCGGTGATCACGGCACCAGCGGCACCGTTGCCTTCGACCGCTCTGCCGACGTCAGGATCGCATTGTACACCAGCTTGAACGTGCCCCAGCTCTGCCCGCGATACTGTGGCCGGAACCCGAACATCACCACGCGACCCGCACCGACCGTGATGTCCACCGCCGCTGCCTTGCCTGCCAGCGCCTTTCCGCCAGCGAGGTAGCCACTCATCAGGATCGATGCCGAGTCGGTCGGGTAACGCAGCGGCACTTCCACGTTCGCATCCTGCGCGACCTCGAACGCCGTCGAGTTCGTGAAGTACACCGGCACCGTGTCCGGCATGCCCATCGTGAGCCGGTGGCCGCGTACCGAGATCGTGCGCAGGATCGAGCCCGGTGCGACGACGTTCGCACCGGCGGTGATGCCCGTGGAGTCGTCGCGTGCGCGGCCATCACGCGCCGGTGACCGCGACTGCGGCGAGATGCGTCGCACTGGCATCCCGGGCACCGCTTCCAGCGCGAGCTCGCTGCCCCGATCGAATGTCATCAGCACGCCACCCGCGGCGACGAAATCGCCGATGGCCTTCACGCCGGTCGCGCCCAGCCCGTTCGCGTATTGCGCGGGTGCGGCACGTTCCGCGAGCCCGTCCTTCGCCTCCCGCAACGACATGTCCGGAATGATCAGCACGTCGAACTGCGCGCGCAGGTTGCCGCCCTTGATAAGGCTGTCCGTCGCATTCGTAAATGGTACACCCTGCGTGTCGAACAGCCAGCGCGTCCAGCCTTCGTCCATGCTCGCGGTCCATGGCTTGTACAGCGCGACGCGCGGTGTCGTGCGCAGTCGCGTGCGTTCGCCGGTGGCCGTGGCCAGCGTCGCAGCGCCGCACCAGCCGCCGTCGGGCGTGAAGCGTTTCGCGAACGACGCAGGCACGGTCATCGAGGCTGTGGTGCGATCGCGGCGCATGTCCACGCGAACGCCCTTCTGCAGTGCCGCAAAGGTCGTCGGGAAGGCTCGCGAATCACGCAGGTCGAGCGTCAGGCTACCACCCGTCGCCGGCGTGCACGACGCCGCACCTTTCGCGGTCGCGACCGTGTGCTGTCCGCCACGCTCCATGCGCACGGTCACGCCCATCTGATATGGTAGCGTCCAGCCTGCGACGTCGTACGGCCGGTCACCGGCGCTCGCTGGCCACTTCTGCTCCTCGAACAGGTCACGCACGTGCGCCGCGTACGGCTGGTCCAGCGCGATCGTCCATGAGCCGCCCGTCGCGCGCACGGCATCGTCGTCACCGGCGACGTCCACTGCACCGCGGCGCAGCACCTGCACCAGCGCGTATGCCGCCGCCGGATCATGCTGCTTCGAGTCGATCACATACTGCTGGCCGGCACCGGTCGCGATCTGCGTGCGTGCCACCTGCACCATCGAGCGCACGATGTCATGGCGCATCTCGCTGGCCATGCGCACCAGTGAGGTCGCCGCGATCAGCTCGTAGTCCATGATGTCTCGCAGGCGCCACGTACCGCCTGGCCACGGGCTGGGATAATTCACCCGCGGCTCGTTGCGGAGACTGCCGCGATTGGCCACCACCTCCTCCGGCGTGAGCGTGATCGGGGTCGCGATGCGCACGCTGGCGGCTTCCGTGAGCAGACCGATCATGTTGTGCCGCGTCGGCGTGGAGCGGGCGCCGCCGTTCCACCACAGGTCGTACGTGATGCCGTCGCCCACGCCCGTCTTGCCCGCCTGCTGCAGCGCCCACGACATTCGCTGCCCCACCAGGTTGATGCCGCGCACGATCCGCACATCCACGTGCTGGTTGATCGGGTCGATGTGCGGCGGCACGGTCAGGCGCATGCCGGTGCTGCCCTGCTGGTGCACATCGTAGAAGACCTGCGGGAAGTACTTCGTGTAGAGCGCCGCACTGATCGCGCGCGTCTCCTTTTGCGTGACCATGTACCAGTCGCGATTGTTGTCGTGCCCCACGTACTCGTGGTACAGCCAGGGCATCGCTCCGCCCTCGAGCGGGGTGCCGAGTCCCTTGCGATACCACTCGGTGATCATCTGCATGCCGTCAGGGTTGGCCGACGGCACCAGCAGCACCACCACATTCTTCAGCGACTGCTGAAGCGAATCGGTCGTGACGAGTGCATGGGCCAGCTCCATCGCCATCTGACTCGACGCGATCTCGGTGCTGTGCAGGTTGCAGTTGATCCAAATCACGGTGGGCGACGAGGCGACCAGCGAATCCTCGGCCGCCGTGCTCAACGTGCGCGGATCAGCCAGCCGCTTCTGCACCGCGAGGATGGCGTCGAGGCGCCGGATGTTCTCCGGCGTGGAGATCGCGGCCACGATCAGCGGTCGCCCCTGCGTGGTGGTGCCGATTGTGTCCAGCTTGACGGACGGCGATCGCTGCGCCAGTGTCCCGAAATAGCGCGTGATCTGTGGCCAGTCGGCCAGTGTCCGGTCGGCACCGACGGTGATGCCGAGCGCTTCGCTTGGAGCAGGGACTACCGCTTGTGCCGCGATGTCCGTGATGGGTGCGGACAGCAGCAGCGCAGGACAGAGCAGGCGCAGAACGCTGGACAGCGGGCGACCAGAAGTCATGGGAGTGCGTGCAGGGTGAAAGGAACACGGCCGACGACACGACGGCCTGACGGACTGTCTCGAGGCTGGACATCTTGCAGCAGGAGCTCGGCCATGTCGGAAACAACACGGACGCACGCAGCCATGCTGCCTCCCATGCCGCCAATTGACTCACCGCTGCGCACCAACGTGCACGGAACGGTTTTCGCTGCCCGCATTGACGTGATCAGCCGCCTGCAGCCCGGTGATCGGCTGCTGCTCGTGCCGGACCCGCTGCAGGAGAATGAGACGCCTGCCGTCTGGGTGCATGTCTCCGGCGGCGATGTGCTGGGCCATGTCCCGGTGCAGGTCGCCGCCTGGCTCGCGCCGTGGATGCTCGCAGGCGGACGCTGCAGAGCGACGGTCGTGGAGGTGCGGGGATCCGAGGTCGAAAGCTGGAACCGCATTGCGATCGAGCTCGATCGCAGTCCGCCTTCTTGAATCCTGTGCGCGACAACGCAGCGCGCCGGCGCGCGGCAAGGCGACGCGCGCCAGGACGACCTCACGCAACTTTATCTGACGACGCACGTGAGTCTGGTCCCATTTTCTCACGTATATATTGCGCAGTCATTGTTTCCGTCCACGTGTGCGCCGCGTGACGACGGGTCTCGCGACCGAACATGTCCGCCGATGTCGGCTGGTTCGGCACAGCCCTGTGAGGTCGAGCATGTTCATTCGCGATCGCAGCATCGACACGGCCGGCGGCATGCCTGGCCTGATTCGGGATCGCAGGGACGCAGCAGCCAGCGCGTTTGTTCGACTGCTGTACATCGCACTGGCGTCGGGTCTGGCATTGCCACTCGCCGCACAGGGCCGCCCGCAATCCACGGCCCCCGCCTCGACGAGTCGTCCGGTCACACCGCCGGCGCCTGCCCCGATGTCGCGCGCCGCTGCCGCTGCGGCACTCGCGCGCGCGGGCGACGCGGTCGTCACGATAATCGCCTATCGCGATGGTACCTCCGACGTGACCAGCGGTATCGGCCTGCGAGTGTCCGATGGCCGCGTGGTGACGTCGCTGCGCCACCTCCGCGGTGCGTCGAGAGCCGAGGTGTTCGGTGCCGAGGGCGATCTGCTCGCGACGGTGAACACGCTCGAGCAAGCTGACGTGAAGCTCGATCTCGCGGTGCTGCCACGCATCGCATCGCCGGGCGCTCGCCTCGTGCTGTCACGGCGAAGTGTCGTCCTGAATCAGAAGGTCAGCCTGCTGGGCCCCAGGAAGGGCACCGCGCGTGTCGTGCTCGAACGCACCATCACCCGCATTGAACCCGATGCGCAGGGTCGTCTGCTGCTGCGGCTCGGCGCTGCGGTGACCGGGAGCGCTGCCGGTTCGCCGGTTGTGAATGTGCGGAGTGAACTGGTTGGCGTCGCGCTGGGCACCATTGCCGGTCGGGGGGATGGCGACATCGCGATCGACGTGAGTGCAGTTCGCGAGCTGCTCGCGCGGTCGGCAGCGAGGCTCGGATTTCCTGCACGTGATGGCAGTATCGCCGCGGCTCTCGCGACCGCTGACACGAAAGCGCCAGTCGCAGCCGACGCGGCGACGCGCCCTCGCAGCAGCATCTTCCCCGAGCGCTACGGCACACGCCTGGGCGCGGACACGGCGGGCCAGTTTGTGGTGGAGCACTACGGCTGTGCACGACTCGAGTCGCGCCAGCGGATTTATTGCTATCTGCGCGTGACCAATCTCGCGCAGCGTGCGAACTTCGGCGTGAAGGGCGGCGATCTCGCGGACAGCGCACGGCGCAAGCTCGTGGTCGCACAGAATCTGATTGCCGGCGAGACAGTGCAACGCGTCGCCGGCTGGCGGAAGAAGGCGGAGATCCCGCTCCGCGAGCTGGAGTCTGCGCGCATCGCACTGGAATTCGCATTGCCGGCGCGTGACAGCCGTGCGACGCGCTTGATGGTCGATGTCGCGGGTGAGAAGCCCGTGTGGTTTGGACCGTTCCTGCTGCAGCGGGCACCCTGAACCGCCATATTACTCGTGAATGTCCGGTCTGGCGGCGCATGGTGCGTCGTTCGCATGCCGGATCGCGTCCCGTGCCGTGGGGTCGAAGCGTCGCATGATTGGAGAACGCATCGGCCATCTGCGCGTGATCGCCTCTATCGGTGTTGGTGGCATGGGCGCCGTCTGGCACGCCGTGGACGAGCTGCTCGACCGCCATGTCGCGCTGAAACTCATCCGCCCGGAACTGATGTCGCGGCCCGGGCTCGCCGAACGGTTCCGCTCCGAGGCCATCGTGCTCGCACGATTGCAACATCCGTGCATTGCGGCGCTGTACGGGCTCGAGAAGCGTGGCGATGAGTATGTGATGGTGATGGAGTTCGTCGACGGGCAGACGCTCGACGATCGCCTCGCCAATGAAGGCGCGCTCTCCTGGCCCGAGGCCACGCGCATCACGCGCGCCGTGCTTGATGCGCTGGATCACGCGCACGAGAGCGGCGTCATTCACCGTGACATCAAGCCCGCGAACGTGATGATCACGCGCGCCGGTCGCGTGAAGGTCATGGACTTCGGCATCGCGCGGCTCGTCGGCGCCCAGCGCCAGACGCGTACCGGCGTCGCCGTCGGCACGCCGTCGTACATGTCGCCCGAGCAGCTCCTCGGTCAGGAAGTCGATGGTCGCGCCGACGTGTATGCCGTCGGCACACTGCTCTACGAGCTCACGACCGGGCACCTGCCGTTCGAGGTCGAGGGCGACTACCTGCGCATGATCGCCCAGCTGCAGCAGGTGCCGGCGCTGCCCGGCACGCACAACGCCGCGCTGCCGGCAGGGCTGGACCTGATCGTCGCCCGCGCACTGCAGAAGGAGCCGGACGATCGCTACGCGACCTCGGGCGATTTTCGCGACGCGCTGGAGGACCTCGAACGCGAACATGGCGTTCTGCGTCCCTACGGCACGCCGGCGTCCGGCATCCCCCCGGTGTTCGGCGGCGCCGCGCCGCGCACCTCGGGCATCGTGCCTGCAGTCTCCAGCAAGGCGGTACCCGGCTTCAAGCCAAATTCATCGGCGCTCCTCACGCCCGTGGACTCGGCCATGCGCCTCACGCCTGTGCCGTTCTCGCTCGATCCGCCGGGTGTGACACCCACCGATCTGCAGCTTCCAGCCGCCGCCGCGGGCGGCCCGCTGAGCGCCCCTGCGCCGCTCGACTTGCGTCCTGCAGCGCTGCCATCGGTCGCGATGCCGACGCCGGAGTTCACGGTCGCCGCGCCCGAACCCGTGACGCGCAGCGGTACGCCGCGCGCACTCATGGCCATCGGCGCCATCGCGGTGGTCGCCGTGATCGGGGCGCTGCTGTCGCGCAGCGTGACGCAGCGCGAGCACGAAGCCGCCACGCACGCGCCTGCCGCCGCCGCGGCGCCGATCGCGATCACGCCGCCGACTATCGCGAAGCCGCCTGTCCCGGCGCCCGTCGTCGCGGATTCGGTCGACAGCGTTGCGGTGAAGAAGTCCATCGCCGACTCGCTGCGCGTCGCGCGCAAGGCGCGCGCCGACTCGCTGCGCCTCAAGCGCGATTCGGCGGCGGTGGCGTCCGTCTTCGCGCTGCCCGGCAGCGGTGGTCCGTCAGCCACCGAAGTGGCCGATGCGTCGCGAGCGGCACGCCGCGCCGCCGCCGAATGCGTCGCTGCGCTCAACGCACACGACATGACGAAGCTCGAAGCACTGTTCGGCGGCGACCGGAAGAACCTGCTCCGCATCGCGAAGGATGGGAGCCTGGATGTGAGTGGGCCGCTCCGCACGCAGGTCGAGACCGAGACTGCTGACCGTGCCACGGCGCGTTTCGAGGCGCTGCTGCAGTGGAAGTCGGGCAATGCGCAGGAGCGCACGGCAAGCGTCGGCCTGCGTGCCATTGCGGAACGACAGGGCGCGGTCTGGAGCACTCGACGCTGCCTGGTCGACAGCGATGGCGGCGCGCGCTTCTAGCGTCGCACGCCACCCGCACGGGTCAGGTCAGACGGCCACACCGCGAATGCCCAGCTGATCGCCCACCTTGATGAACGCACGCACGGCCGTCTCGAGGTCGTCACGCGTGTGCGCCGACGAGATCTGGCAGCGCACGCGCGCCTCGCCCTTCGGCACCACCGGAAAGCCGAAGCCCGTCACGAACACACCCTCGGCCAGCAGCGCCTGACTCATGGCGATGGCCGTGGATGTCTCGCCCACGATGATCGGCACGATCGGCGTCTCGCCAGCCAGCGGCGAGAAGCCTGCCTCCGTGATCGCCTGACGGAACCAGTCGGCATTCTCATGCAGCCTGGTCACCCGCTCCGGCTCGGCCTCGATCACCTTGATCGCTTGCAGCGCACTGCACGCCACCGTCGGCGGCAAGGCATTGGAGAACAGCTGCGGACGACTGGATTGGATCAGCGTGTCGCAGAGCGCGGCACTGCCCGCCACGAACCCGCCCGCTGCACCACCGATGGCCTTGCCCAGCGTGCTCGTGATCACGTCCACCTCACCCAGCACTCCGAAATGCTCGGCGGTTCCGCGACCGGTACGTCCCATCACGCCCGTCGCATGACTGTCGTCCATGCACACGATCGAGTTCGTGTCGCGCGCGATCTGCAGCAGGTCCGGCAGCTTCGCCATGCTGCCTTCCATGCTGAACACGCCATCCGTCCAGATCACACGGCGACGCGCGCCGGCATTCGCCGCCAGCTTTTCGCGCAGGTCGTCCAGGTCACTGTGCCGGTACACGCCGGTGGTGCACTTGGTGATCGACTTGGCGAGCCGGATGCTGTCGATGATGCTCGCATGGTTCAGCGCGTCGCTCACCACGAAATCGCCCTCGCGCACGATGCAGTGCGTCAGGCCTTCGTTGGCCATCCAGGCCGACGCGAAGCTCATCGCCGCCTGGGTGCCGACGAAGCGGGCCAGCGCCGTCTCCAGCTCGCGATGAATGGTGAACGTGCCGCAGATGAAGCGCACCGACCCGGTGCCGGCGCCGAATTGCTGCAATCCGTCGATTCCCGCCTGCACCACACTGGGCTCGTCGCAGAGGCCCAGATAGTTGTTCGACGACAGAATGAGGACTTCGCCTCGTCCTTCCATCTGCACGCGCGCGGCCTGCGGGCTGCTCAGGTAGTTCAGCGACTTGTAGACGCGATCCGCCTTCAGCTGGTCCAGGTTGGCCTGCAGCTCGGCGGTGAAAGCAGTATTCAATGACATCTCGAATCAGGGCTCGGGGGGAGCGGAAGGGCGCGCCGCATCGTCCAGCAGAATCCAGCGCAACATCTCGGCGTCGACGTTGCCGCCTGAGACGATGATGCCGACGCGACCGGTCACGCCAGCCTTGCCAGTCATCATCGCCGCGAGACCAAGCGCGCCGGACGGCTCCATCACCAGCTTCAGGCGCAGCATCGCGAACCGCACGGCCTGCACCAGATCGGCGTCCGATACCGTCACCATCGCATCGACGTGCTGTAGCAGCAACGGAAACGTGAGCGTGCCGGGTCCCATCGTGCGTGCGCCGTCGGCAATCGTGTCCGGCACGGCGCTCAGGCGCTGCGGGGTCCTCGTGTTGAAGCTGCGCGTCATGTCGTCGCCAAGTTCCGGCTCCACACCGATCACCGTGCAGCCCGGTGACATCGCATGCGCTGCGATCGCGGAGCCGGTGAGCAATCCGCCGCCACCGCAGCAGACCAGCAAGGCATCCAGCGGCCCGACCTCGTCGATCAGCTCAGCGGCTGCGGTGCCCTGTCCTGCGATCACATCGGCATGATCAAACGGCGGGATGAGCGTCGCGCCGGTTTCCGCGACGATCTGTGCTGCGACGACCTCGCGCGCGTCCTCACCCGGGTCGTAGCGCACGACGCGCGCACCGTAGCCCTCGGTCGCGTCGAGTTTCGACTTGGGTGCGTTCGACGGCATGACGATGGTGGCCGACATGCCGAGCAATCGCGCGGAGAGCGCGACTGCCTGTGCATGATTGCCGCTCGAGTACGCGACGACACCCTTCGCGCGCGCAGCGGCCGGCAGTGCACTCAGCGCGTTGTAGGCGCCCCGGAACTTGAAGGCGCCCATTCGCTGCAGGTTCTCGCACTTCAGGAACACCTGCGCGCCCACCATTGCGTCCAGCGTGCGTGACGTGATGACGGGCGTGACATGCGCCTGTCCTTTCAACCGCTGGCGCGCGACCTGCACGTCGGCGAAGGTCGGGAGCGTCGGCTCAGTCATTGATCTCGAAGACGACTTTGCCGGCCGTTCCGTTCTTGATGACGTCCATCGCCGCAGCGAAGCTCTCCAGGGGAAAGCGGTGCGTGATCACCGGCGTCGGGTCGAACGCACCCGAACGCAGGAAGCGGGACATCTGGTCCCACGTGTCATACATGCGTCGACCCACCACGCCGTAGATCGTCAGGCCCTTGAAGATGATCTCGGTGGCGAAATCAATGTCGATCGGACGTGACGGAATGCCGAGCATCTGCACGCGGCCCGCCGGTCGTGCAAGCGCGAAGGCCTGGTGCACGGCCGCCGGCACACCGCTCATCTCGAGCACGACGTCAGCGCCGAGCCCGCGCGTCCAGCCCATTACCGCCGCCGTTGCGTCCTGCGGCTGCACTGCTTCATGGGCGCCCATCTGCAGCGCGAGGGCCAGCCGCGTCGGATTTACGTCCACTGCAATCACGCGTGATGCACCGGCCGCTTTGCAGATGCCCACGGCGAACAGTCCGATCGGTCCGCATCCCGTTACCAGGACGACGCTGCCCGGGATGTTTGCCGTCAGCGCCGTGTGAAATGCGTTGCCCATCGGGTCCATGATGCCGCCGATCTCGTAGCTCAGCGTCGGATCGAGCGGCCAGATGTTCGACGCCGGCATCGCGATGTAATCCGCGAAGCAGCCGTCACGGTCGACACCGATGATCTTCGTCGACAGATCGACGTGTGCGTTGCCGGTGCGGCTGAGCACACTGCGCTCGTCGACGATGTGGCCCTCCGCCGTGACGCGGTCGCCGGCGGCGACATGGTGCACGAGTGGTCCGGCCTGCACGACGTCGCCCGCGAATTCGTGACCGACGATGAACGGCGGCTTGCACCGACCTGCTGCCCAGGCATCCCATTCATGGATGTGCACGTCGGTGCCGCACACGCCGGCGCGCCGCACACGGATCAGCACTTCGTCGTCTCGAATCGTCGGCGTCGGCACGTCATGCAGTTCAAAACCGGGGCCGGCGTGGGTCTTCACAAGTGCTCGCACGAGCACCGCTCCGTGGCTTGAGAAAGGTAGGAATCACGACGCGTGCACCGTATCGGCGTTCGTCGCGTTGCACCGGAGTGCGTGAAAGGTGCTGGGCGCGCACCACTGAAGAAACGTAGCGTACACCCGCCGACAGGTTCGATTCGAGGTGCCGGCATCAGCTCGTGAGGCGGGTGCGTCACACTCTGTGTCGGACCCGCCAGGCAGGCCTCGCACGGCATGCCGCATCGCATGTCGAACAGGGTGCTTGCAGAGAAAACCGCACAGGATGTGCATTTCGTTGAAACGTACTGCACCGGATGCGACGCAGCACGCCGTCCCGTGGATGCGTTTTCAGACGACATTCAATCGCGCCGACGAGCGACCGATACTCACGCCGTGACGCGATCATCAGTCATCCTGCATGCGTGACGCCGCGTGCACCGCGTGAAATTTTTCTGCAGCATCTCTTGCGCGCCGTTTTTCGGCACTTCTATATTCGCGACAACTTGTCAAGGGCTCACTGAGCCGAGGGTACTGCGTGACATCTTCCCGTCGCGAATTCCTTAAGAGCAGCGCCACCGTTGCCGCAGTCGGCTTCGCGGCGAATCTCGCGTCCCCGCGCATGGTGGGTGCCGCAGCGCCCGCATCGCGCTTTGCCGAAGATGCCCTGCGCATTGCGCCGACGGTCGGCGACCCTGCAATTCGCGCACTGGTCCTCGCGGCCATCGACGAGGCGAAGCGCGCCGGCGCCAGTTATGCCGATGCTCGCATCAGCCAGAACCGCAGTCGCACGCTCGCCACGCGCGAGCGTCGCGTGCAGAACCTCAGTGATAACGAGACTTTGGGATGCGGCATCCGCGTCCTGGTCGACGGCACCTGGGGCTTCGCCGCCACGCGCGAACTCACCTCTGATGCAATCGCTCGCACTGCGCGACTCGCCGTCGCGCAAGCCAGGGCCAATCGCCGCACGCAAGTGGCACCCGTGCAGCTCGCACAGGTCACACCGACGCCGAACGGTACATGGAGCAGCCCGATACGCGTCGATCCGTTCAGCGTCGCCATCGAGGATCAGGTCGCGCTGCTGCTGCGAGCGAACGAAGCCGCACTCGGCGTCGCCGGCGTGAAGTTCGTCAACTCCGCGATGTTCTTCCTCCGCGAGGAGAAAACGTTCGCGTCCACCGACGGCACCGTCACGGTCCAGACGATCTATCGGTCGCAGCCCAGCATGACCGTCACCGCGGTGTCGAGTGATAACTCCGACTTCCAGTCGCGACAGTCCACCGACATCCAGCCGCACGGTCTTGGCTACGAGCATGTGCTCGACGGGAAGCTGGTCGAGAATGCACCACGATGGGGCGCCGAGGCCGTCGAGAAGTTGAAGGCGAAGCCCGTCGATGTCGGGCGCTACGACCTCGTGCTGCACCCGTCGCACCTCTGGCTCACGATTCACGAATCGGTCGCGCATCCGACGGAGCTCGATCGCGCACTTGGCTACGAGGCCAACTACGCCGGCACGAGTTTCGTCGCACCGCCGCAGAAGGTCCTCGGCAAGCTGAAGTTCGGGCCCGAGATCATGAACGTGCAGGGCAATCGCACCGAGGCCGGCTCGCTGGGCGCCATCGGCTGGGATGACGAAGGTGTCGCGCCCGAGACCTACGACATCATCCGGAAGGGTGTCGTGGTCGATTATCAGACCACGCGCGAACAGGCTGGTGAACTCGCCTGGTGGTATGCGCAGCAGGGCAAGCCGGTGCGCAGCCACGGCAACTCGTATGCGCAGAGCTGGGCTGATGTGCAGTTCCAGCGCATGCCCAACGTGTCGCTGCTCCCGGGTGACAAGGACCTGATGTACGAGGACCTGATCTCCGCCACGGACCGCGGCATCGCGATCGTGGGCGATGGATCGTTCTCCATCGACCAGCAGCGCTACAACTCGCAGTTCGGCGGACAGCTCTTCTACGAGATTCGCGGTGGCAAGATCGTCGGGATGCTGAAGGACGTTGCGTATCAGATTCGGACTCCCGAGTTCTGGAACGCGATGGATATGCTGGGCGGCAAGCGGAGCTACGAGCTCGGCGGCGCATTCGGTGACGGCAAGGGGCAGCCGGCACAATCGAATGCCGTCAGCCACGGCTGCCCGCCAACGCGGCACCGGCAGATCAATGTCATCAACACGGGACGGAAGGCATGAGCCATCGCCTGCGAGCCGACAGCTCGCCGCGCAGCCTCCTGGAGCCCGCCCGCGTGTTGTCGCAGGCCGAGGCGGAGTCCCTCGCCAAACGCATCGTCGGGTTCTCGCAGGCGGACAGCTGCCGCGTCTCGATCGCCAGCACCGCGCGCGGCAACACACGCTTCGCCGTGAACCAGGTCTCGACCTCCGGCGACAACGAAGATGTCAGCGTCCGTGTCCGCGTCACTGTCGGCCGGAAGGTCGGTGCCGCGACGACCAACCGCCTCGACGACGCCGCACTCCGTCAGGTCGTTCAGACCGCGGAACGTATCGCGCGACTGCAGCCCGATGATCCGGAGCTGATGCCCGAGCTTGGACCGCAGCAGTACATGACGGTCGATGCATATCACGCGGCCACCGCCGCCGCCGAACCACAGCAGCGCGCCGAGATCATCCGCAAGGTCACCGAGGCGTCCCGCGCTGCAGGCTTCAGTGCCACGGGCTACCTCGAAGTCGTGACGTCCGCGAATGCGATCGCAAATTCCGCCGGACTTTTTGCATATCATCGGAGCACCGACTGCGCCTTCACCACCACCGTGCGCACCAGTGACGGCGCAGGGTCGGGATGGGCCGGCGCGGCGTCTCGCGACATCGGCGCCATCGATGGTGCGGCGCTTGCGACCACGGCGATCGACAAGGCACGTCGCTCGCTGAATGCCGCGGCGATCGAACCGGGTCGCTACACCGTCGTGCTGGAACCGACGGCGGTCGGCAACCTCGTGCAGCTGATGGCATTCGCCACGAATGCACGCCAGGCAGACGAAGGCCGCAGCTTCTTCTCGAAGCCGGGCGGTGGCACCAAGATCGGACTCAAGGTCGTCGACGAGCGCGTCAACCTGCGCTCCGACCCGCAGGATCCTGTCGCACCCGGCGTGCCGTTCGACGCAGACGGCTTGCCCACGCGCCAGGTGGACTGGATACGGAATGGCGTCGTCACGGAACTCGCATACGATCGCTTCTGGGCCTCGAAGAAGAACGTCGCACCTGTCGTGGTTCCGGGATGTCTGCAGATGGCTGGCGGCACGCAGAGCGTGCAGGACATGATCGCGTCGACGGAGCGCGGAATTCTCGTCACGCGCTTCTGGTACATCCGCCCGGTCGATCCCCGCACCATTCTGTACACGGGTCTTACGCGTGACGGAACGTTCCTCATTGAACGTGGCCGTGTGACGAAGGCGATCAAGAATTTACGGTTCAACGAGTCACCCGTCTTTCTGTTGAACAACGTCGAGGCACTCGGTGCAACGCAACGCGTCAGTGCCAGCGAGAGCGGGTCTGCAGGAGTTCCGATCGTCGTGCCGGCCATCAAGTCGCGCGACTTCACGTTCACCAGCCTGAGCGACGCCGTTTAAGAAGCAGCGTGCGACCATTCGCGTCGTGCGCGCAGGATGTCGGCTTTCCCGCGAGGGAAGGCCGGCCGTGGGGCCTCCCGCCCGGTCGGGCGTGGCCCCTTGGTTCCGGTCTCCACCGGGGGAGACACGGGCCGCATCACTCCAGTTCTGGAGGAAGTTCCCATGGCTGCAAAGAAGGCTGCGAAGAAGGGCGGCGCCAAGCGCGCTGCAAAGAAGGGCGGCGCCAAGCGCGCAGCGAAGAAAGGTGCCAAGCGCGCCGCCAAGAAGGGCGCAAAGCGCGCGGTGAAGAAGGGCGCGAAGAAGGCTGCCAAGAAGGCTGCCAAGAAGGGCGCGAAGAAGGCCGCCAAGAAGGCCGCGAAGAAGGGTGCGCGGAAGGCCGCGGTGAAGAAGGGTGGCCGCAAGGTGGCCAAGAAGGCCGCCAAGAAAGGCGCCAAGCAGGCCGCGAAGAAGGGTGCCAAGAAGGCCGCGGTGAAGAAGGGCGGCCGCAAGGCTGCCAAGAAGGCCGGCAAGAAGGCCGCTCGCAAGAGCAAGCGCGCCTCCAACGCCCCGATGGAAACTGAAGCACCTGCGATGTAATTCCGGTCGTTTCCGGAATTCAAACGGGGGTGGCGCTCATGGCGCCGGCCCCGTCGTCGTTGCAGCAGAAAAAGATGACGGAGGTAATGCCGCGTGGCACCACCTCCGTCACGGCGCGACCTCAGAGTCGCCGCGCCTGGTGCGCGCCAGGCGCGCGCACGCGTTCCCTACGCCGCCAGCAGCTCCGCCAGATCAAAATCGGCAGAACCCCAGACGAAGGCGAGCACCGTGGGCGCGAGCTCCGGCTCCGCGCCGCGCGATATGACGATGCCCATCGGCTCGTCTGAAACATCGGTATCCTTCTTCCTGGCCATGACGCAACTCCTCTCGTGTCTCAGGAATCGCGACCCGCGCACAAGTGACGCTGCGTGCCGGACCGATAGCTGACCCTGAAGCGCCAGCATGTGGCGCGTGTCTGCCATAACTACGGCAGGGAGGATGCCTGAAGCACGAGCTATCGTAACCTGTTGTGGCACATGCGCTTGACGCGCTCGCCGTCCTGGATTCTACGAGGTTTTGTTTCAAAACGACACGACCATGGCGCTCGAACGTGTCGTTATGCGACGCGCGGCTTGTGCAGGACGATCACGCCGTCGCCAGTGTCGGCGGGTGTCTGCCAGCCCGGGTAATCCGCAATCAGCGCACAAATCGACGGAGTCCGGCGCGCTTCGGGCGAAACCCCCTCTATGTAATGCACCCCGCCCGCGACGGTCGAGTCCTGCAGGTGGGTGAGCACACGTGCCCGCCGCTCCGGCGAGAGGTCATCCAGAACCTGCGCATGCCAGATGACGGCCCACACCGGGACGCTGGGTGCCCACTCGCCCAGCCCGTCGGCACAGCCGCTTACCTGCCCGGACAATCCGGCCTGCGCTGCCGCAACCAGCACTTTGGTGACGAGCTCCTCTTCATGCAGTTCTCCAATTGCGGTCACATGGGCGCCGTGCGCGGCCAGATACAGCGTGCGCTCCTCCACATGCGGACCCGTCACCACCACATGCGGATGCTCTTGCGGTCGCACCTCGTCGGAGAGATGCTGCGTCGCGGCCAGTCCCCAGTGATCGGCACGCCGGAACTGCTCGAGCATCTTGAGCCGGTTGCGACGCCACTTGTCGTAAGCAGGCATCTTCAATCGACGCATGATCAGCTCGTTGACGGCATCGCAGAGAACCAGCTCACTCAACTCGATCTGCTCGCCGGCGCGCAACGACTCGACGGCATCGTCGGCAAGCTTCAGCAGCGAGCTTCGCGAAATCGAGTCCTTGTACCGCTCGATCTCGAAGTCAACGTAGGTCGCGTACTCGTGCTTGAGCGAACGTGTCGGCGTCGACAGCAGCATGGCATCCCGGGGTCAGCGTGAGCGGCAAGCTGGCGCGTGCCGTCTGCGAATGCAAGCCTGTGCGCGCATGCCTCGGCGGTGTGCCGCGCTTGCGTACCGCAATTGATTCAGTGCACGATGCCTGAACTTCCTGAAGTCGAGGCGGCCGCCCGCTTCCTGCACTCGCAGATTTCCGGTCGCACATTGCTCGCGGTCACCTGGCTGCATCGCTCGCTGCTGCGCAATGCGGCGGCCGATGTGGACACGCTTATTGGCCATCGCGTGGCGCGCGTGGTGCGGGTCGCCAAATGGCAGGAAATCGTATTTGACGACGAATCCGTGCTCGTCGTGCACTTCCGCATGACGGGGGACTGGGCGGTCACGCATCGGCCTGACCCGCCCGGGCATGCGCGGGCACATTTCGTCTTCAGCGGCGCACGCCATGTCTGGCTGGTCGATCCTCGCGTGCTGTCGCGCATCACCGTGCGCCGCTCCGGCGACGTCGACCCGACGTCGCACCGCATCGGACCTGATGCGCTCGACCCGGCACTCGATGCGCCTGCACTTCGTGCGCAGTTCGCGTCACGACGAGCACCGATCAAGCAGGTGCTGCTCGACCAGTCGGTCATTGCGGGTATCGGGAATATCTACGCCGCTGAGGCGCTCTGGCACGCGCGAATCAATCCGTGGGCGCCAGCGCAGCGGCTCACGCTCGCGCGCGTTCGGCGCTTGCTGGACGGCATTCGCTGGACGCTGGCTCTCGCGCTTGACGAGGCCGGGCGTCACCGGTACGGCACCGCGACCGGGCGCCTCGCCGTCTACGATCGCGAAGGGCAGTCGTGTCGCCGATGTGGCGCACCGGTCGCGCGCACCACGCAGGGTCAGCGCTCCACGTACTGGTGCCGGCGATGTCAGCGGTCGTGAGACTGCGGCGGCTTGTGCATCTCGACCGCCTCAGGTGACGACTCGCACCCGGAGCATGGTCGCTCACGACGGAATCATGACACTGCCCTAGGACATCGCCTCGAGTATCGCGCCCTTCAGGTAGCCCGTCTCCGGCACGGTCAGCAGCATTGGATGATCCAGCGGCTGCAGCGTGATCGAGCGGATCGCCATCGAGCGTCCGCTTTCCGCAGCAGCATACTCCAGCACCTCGAGAAAGTCGCTGAGGTGCACATGATGGCTGCAGCTGGCTGTGAACATCAGTCCGCCGGGATTGAGAAGCTGCATCGCGATGCGATTGATGTCAGCGTACCCGCGCATTGCATGCGTGACCGACGCACGATTCTTTGCAAATGCCGGTGGATCCACCACAATGGTGTCGAACCGATCGCCGCGTGTGCGTGCTTCGCGGAGATACTCGAAGGCGTCGGCCGTCACGGGCGTGATGTTCGTCAGGCCATTCAGCGACGCATTCTCGGTCGCGCGCTCGAGCGCATGGGCCGAGACGTCGACGGCGGTCACATGTTCCGCATTCCGCGCGAGGTGCATTGCGAAGGAGCCGTGATAGCTGAAGCAGTCCAGCGCACGCCCCCGTGCGAGTGAGCCGATCAGCGCCCGGTTGTCACGCTGGTCAAGAAAGGCGCCGGTCTTCTGTCCGGTGCGCAGCGCCGCCAGATAGTGGACACCATGCTCGGTGATCTGCACTGTGTCGGGCACGGTGCCGGCGAGCACCTCCACGGTTCGCTCGAGTCCTTCGCGGGTGCGAACGCTTGGATCGTTGCGGGCCAGAATGCCGGTCGGCTTCAGCAGCGTGTGCAGAGCGTTCACGATGTGCGCGCGCTGCGTCTCGAGCCCGGCACTGAGCAGCTGCAGCACCAGAATGTCCCCATACTGGTCTACCACGAGGCTCGGCATGCCATCGCCCTCGCCATGCACCAGGCGGCAGGCGGTGGTGAGCGAGGCCAGCGGCGCACGCCGCGCGATGGCACGGGCGAGGGTGCGCTCCCACCAACTATCGTCAACCACCACGTCCGGGTCGGCCTCGAGCCGGCGAATGGTGATTTCGGACCCGGGACTGAAGAGAGCGGTGCCGAGTTTCCGGCCACCGGGCCCCCGGACATCGACCAATCCAGCCTCGACGCGGGGAGCAGTGGCGATGTCGCTGCGAAAGACCCAAGGGTGGCCGCGCAGGAGTCGTTCGGCGCCACGGGTGGCGAGGGTCGCGATCGGAAGACTGATTTTTGTGCTCATGAGTCCGGGCAGGATAGCCACATCACCGGCGCGACACGGCATCCGCACATGATGCGTGTCGACATACGATATGCGAGGCGTGCGCTCGGGAGGGTTTCCGCGGTCGACGTCGGTTGCGGCAGTCAGCGGCATTCTTTGGCCCGCATGGCGGCGTCAAGGCACGGGGCCGACGAGTGGAAGCGGTCTCCCTGTCCGCGAGCCGGGAAGCTCATAAGAACTGCACACGTACCTTGGACCAGCTGCCCCACTCGCGTCGCGCGTGCTCCAAGCTCGAGGTTGCCGCTGCGCGCGGCTTTGGTACCGTGTGCGAGGGGGAAACGAAGAGATTGCCGACCTCCTGCAGAATTCGCTTTCAGCCCCCTTGACGATCTGCATGGGCCCATTAAGTTCTCCAGACTCCCCGGGATAATCAGCCGGGACGTCGAGAAAAACGAGCAGTTGCTTGGGTGCTTGACGAACGATGTTTGACAATGGAAAGAGTGTGGAGATCGTGGGAAGTGAATCCCATCGTTTGACTGGGCACGGCAACGTGTCTGTTCGCGATGCAGTGATTGCAGTGTGCATGTTTGCGCATGCACGGCTTGACCGGTACGGGAGGTCAAGCGAGAGATGGCATGTGGGGGATGCCTGGGCACAGAGAGGCGATGAAGGCCGTGGTAAGCTGCGATAAGCTCGGGGGAGTGGCACACACGCGGTGATCCCGAGATGGCCGAATGGGG
>JACMPK010000149.1 GCA_014377535.1 Gemmatimonadaceae bacterium | reverse complement strand
TTCGGCGCGCCGTGCCGGCGCGATCACGCGAGGTGCGAAGCATGAGCTAGTCCTCTCTGGTCTGTCATTGCGCAACGTCGGTCAGGGAATCGAAAGCTGCGTTCCGCATCAGGTGGGGGCAATGTGGCACGGTGATGCGCTGTGCAGCGCGCACCATTTATGTAGCTCTGTGTGGCTCTGTGTGGCTCTGTGTGGCTTTGTGTGGTTCTGTGTTTTTGTGTCCCTGAGCGAGACACGACGCTGCGAATGCCGCAGCCCCGGATGAACGCCTGAACCGGAGACTCGCCGGACCGAAGCCCACGCGCTACTCTGCCGTGCACATCTTCCGCCAGGAGCGTTCATGTCACGTCGTGCCACGGCCACCACTCTCGCCGCCTTCGCGACCACGCTCGCCGCGCCGTCTGGCGCGGACGCGCAGCGTTCCACGACGATGGCCGGTCGTTCCACGGTCTACGCTTCCCGCGCGATGGTCGCGACCAGCCAACCGCTTGCATCGGCGGCGGGACTGGACGCTATGCGGCGTGGCGGGAACGCGATCGACGCGGCCATTGCTGCCGCGGCGGTGCTCAGCGTGACCGAGCCGCACATGACCGGCATCGGCGGCGACATGTTCGCCATCATCTGGCTGGCGAAGGAGCAGCGGCTGGTTGCGCTGAATGCCAGCGGGCGCGCTGGTGCGCTGATGACGCGTGAGGCGCTCGAGCGGCGTGGCTTCACGGCCGGGTCGCAGCAGGGGGTGCTGTCGATCACGGTGCCGGGTGCGCTGGCAGGTTGGGACATGCTGGTGCGCACGCACGGCCGGCTGCCGCTGGCCGCAGCGCTGCAGCCGGCCATCGGGTATGCGCGCGACGGATTTCCGGTCACGCCCATTATCGCCGCGCAGTGGGCTGAGGAGACGACATTCCTGAACAGGGATTCCGCAGCCGCCGCGACGTTCCTCCCTGGCGGACGCGCGCCGAAGGCCGGTGAGTGGTTCCGCAATGCCGACTACGCCCGCACGCTGCAGACCATCGCCACTTACGGCATCGGTTCGTTCTACGGTGGCCAGCTGGGCGAGCGGATCGTCGCACGCCTCAAGGCACTCGATGGTTTCGTCACGCTCGCCGACATGCGCCGCAACAGGCCGGACTGGGTCACGCCGATCTCGGTGCCGTTTCGCGGCTATCGCGTCTGGGAGATGCCGCCGAACAATCAGGGCATTGCCGTGCTGGAGATGCTGCGCATTCTCGACCCGTATGACCTGAAGGCGATGGGTCACAACTCGGCGCCATATCTGCACCACCTGGTCGAGGCGAAGAAGCTCGCGTACGCCGACCTCGATCGCTTCGTCGCGGACGCCGATCATCTCGACATGCCGTCGGCGAACATGCTGACCGACGCGTTCATCGCCGAGCGCCGCAGCCATCTGGATGCGTCGCGTGCGCAGGAGCGTGTGGAACCGGGTCCGATGCGTACCGCCAGCGAAACCGTGTACCTCACGACGGCCGATGCGGAGGGAAACATGGTCTCGCTGATCAACTCCAACTACGACGCGTTCGGCTCGGGCATCGTGGTGCCGGGCACCGGCTTCGCACTGCACAATCGCGGCGCCGCGTTCACGCTCGCGCCGGGAATGCCGAACACCGCCGCGCCAGGTAAGCGCCCGTTCCACACGCTGATTCCGGGCTTCGTGACGCGCACGGCGGGCTCGCGAGAGGAAGCGTACATGAGCTTCGGCCTGATGGGTGGCGGCATGCAGGCACAGGGCCATGTGCAGTTCCTGCTCAATCACCTGCTGTTCGGCATGGACCTGCAGTCGTCCATCGATGCCGCGCGCTTCCGTCATGTCAGCGGACAGCGCCTGGCGCTCGAACAGCCCGTGGGTGATGCGATACGCGCGACGCTGACGTCGATGGGGCATGCGTTGATCGACGAGCGTCCGGTGTCGTTCGGTGGCGCACAGGCGATCGTGCGACTGGCCAAGGGCTACGGTGCCGGCAGCGATTCACGGAAGGACGGCATGGCGGTGGGCTATTGAGCATCACGTGCTGCGTCGTCATTGCCGCGGCGTGCGGCGGGATGTCGTCGAGCGACGTGCCCGCTCCGTCGACATCGACTCTAACATGCGACCGACGATCGTCTTCCCGCCAGTACCGCCGCAGGAGGTCGGATACGCATGACACACTTCAGCATCGGAGGCTGCAATGTACGACATGTTCGCTTTCAGTTCGATCGCAGTGCTGTTGTTATACGTCGTCGTACCGCTGATTGGTATCATCTGGATCTTTCGAACGCTCATTCTAATTCAGCGCGGCCAAGAGGAAATCCTGCTCCGGCTGAAGGCGATCGAGCGGCGCACGGGCGCCAAGCCCTGATGCCCGGGCCTGCGGTGGTACGCGTCGCCTGAACGTGTATCGTTTCGTATTATCTCGTTTATGATGTCCCGCCTCAACATCGGTGTGCTGCTCGCGGGTGGCTTCGCGCTGCTGTTTGGTGCCGACACGATCCTGCCGCGTCTTGCGCCCGGCGTGCCGACGTCAATCGCCTGGCTCGGCGTGTTCAGGTCTGCCGGTGGGTGGCCCGAGGAACACTCCGACGTCCCGCCGCCCTGGTCATCAGACTGACGCGTTCACCAGTCGTGCGATGGCCCGCAGCCCGTCATCGCCGATGTCGAGGCTGAACTCGTTCACGTACAGCGCAATGTGCGCGGCGCACACCTCGTCGGAGAGTTCCTGCGAGTTCGCACGCACGTAGTCGAGGCTGGCATCCGGATGATCGAAGGCGTACTGCACCGACGCACGGATGGCCTGCTCGATACCTGCAACGGTCTCGTGATCCAGGTCGGCGCGGGCGCAGATGCCGGCCAGTGGCACCGGCAGCGCCGTCTCGTGCTCCCACCAGTCGCCCAGGTCAATCACTTTCACGAGCCCGTGATCGGCAAACGTGAAGCGGCTCTCGTGAATGATCAGGCCTGCGTTCACCTCGCCATTGCTGACAGCCGCAAGGATACGGTCGTAGCGCATTTCCACGGGCTCGTTCACCTCCGGCGCGGCCAGCCGGAGGAGGCGGTAGGCGGTCGTCTCACGGCCGGGAATCGCGATGCTGCCGCGCGCAGCCTCGACCATTGACATGGCGGTACGTGCGACAACCAGCGGACCCACGCCCTTGCCCAGCGCCGCTCCGCTCCGGATGAGGCGATAGCGATCACCGATGTCTGCGAACGCACCGACGCTGAGTTTCGTGATGTCGAACACGCTGCTGTGAGCGCGGCGGTTGAGCTCCTCGATGTCCAGCAACACTGGCCGTACGGCGAACGGCACCTCGACGAGCCCATGCGTGAGTGCATGAAACGCGAATGTGTCGTTCGGGCACGGCGAAAAGCCGAATGTCAGTTCGCGCAACGTGCCACTCCGTGCGGTGCAGTGCAGCGAGAAGGCTAAGAAAGGCGCTACTCGCCGTCAGGGTCGATGTTCATGCGGTTGTAATGCTCGTGCAGCTGAGCTTGCAGACCGTGGATGGAACATACGGTCATCGCCGCCGGTTGCCGAGGGCCGCGCATGTGTGAGGAGCGGAGCCGGCAGCGTGCTGCAGGCCCCGCTCCACAAGTCCACAGCGCACGAATCGACTCAAGCCTGACCGAGACATCAACTCGATCAGGCCGTTGATGGTGATGCGTGTCAGTGCTTCCGGTCCGCGTCATCCAGATTCTGCTGCGCTTTGCCGAGCTCGCTCTGAGCCTTGCCCTTGAGCTCCTGTGCCTTGCCCTTCAACTGCTCGCTGGTATCGCCGGTCACGCCGCCGATGGCATTTCGTACGCGACCCTTCACCTGCTTCGCGCCACCTTTGATGCGGTTCTCGAGTCCGTCATTATCGTGGTCAGTCATGAAATGATCTCCGAGTGCGTGACACGTGCGTATGCGCCAGCGTTTCGCGACCTCACGGGGCCTGTGATTACCGACGCACGGGATGTGATGAAGCAAAGCATTTCCCGTGCCTCGCGAGCTCGACTACCGATGTACCAGGAGCGCGCGACCTGCACCAACGAGCGGCCGGCCGGAGTTGACCACGCGAAGGTGGGCTGCGCGCATCGAGTGCACGCGCGACATTTGTGTTTGGCGCAAAAAATCGAAGCGTTCCTCGTAAATCACTTCTGACCAGGAGTTCTCATGCGTTCCATGCGTCACGTCATCACGCTCGGCCTGTCACTCGCCATTGCGAGTACGGCAGGTGCACAGATCCCGAAGTCGGTGCTCGTGGATGTGGTCGAGACACACAAGGCGTCGATCCTGCGCTACCTGGACGCCGCACCCGACTCGATGCTCGGCTTCCGCCCCACGCCCGGTGTGCGCACGTTCGCCGAGCAGATCGAGCATGCCGCTGCCGCCGACGTGTTCATCACGCATGTCGCGATCACGGGCAGCAACAAGTTGCCGAGCTTTGGCGACACGGCGGTGTTCCGTCACAGCAAGGCAGCGCTGCGTGCGTATGTCGTCGCGTCAATGGACCACACGCTCGACATGCTGCGGGGCGTGACGGATGCGTCGCTCGCGCAGCCGATCACGATGATGAACATGTCGAAGCCGCGCTACCGCTTCCTCATCGAGCTGCTCGATCACTTTCCGTGGACGCTGGGCCAGACGGTGCCCTACCTGCGGATGAACGGCGTGACGCCGCCGGTTTACACGCCGTTCTGACAGGCGCAGTGTGCCTGGACGCGGCCTGCAGCGTGCGGGTGACATGCTCGCAGGGACCGCGTCCCGGGGTTTTGGCGCAGGGGTCGTGTCGAGGGCAGGCTCGCACGATCCGTGGGCAGCGTGACGTGCGCTGACTGACCGCACACTCGCCATCTCGTTCACCGTCTCGCGCCCGAGTCTTGGACAACATCACGCACTCCCTCGCCGGCCTCCTCCTGGCGGGCGCCGTCGTCCAGTTCGGGGCGCGTTACCGCACCGATCCCCCGCGCACGGGAGCGATGCCGCAGTCGGTGCCTGAGACCACACGGTCCTTCGCCAGGACCGCCGCATTGGTCGGTGTGATCGGCGCCAACCTCCCTGACCTCGACGTTCCGTGGGGCATGCTGCTGCGGGCGCTGGGCGTGTACGACGACATCCTGGTCCTGCTGCACCACCGCGGTCGCACGCACACGCTGCTGGCGTGCGTGGTCGCGATTCCGCTGCTGTGGGGATTGGCGCTGCTGCTGCGGCGATGGCGGGTGCGAAGCGACGCCGCCCTGCGCATTTCCCCGGGCGAGTCGACGCGCGAGGCGCATGCGCTGCTGCTGCTCGCGACACTCGCGGTGTGCAGTCACCTGCTGCTGGACTTCACGAACGATTACGGCGTGCATCTGCTCTCGCCGTTCAGCAACCAGTGGTCCTACGGCGACGCGATCTTCATCATCGAACCATGGCTCTGGATCGCCGCGGTTCCGCCACTGTTGCGCACGGCGATCTCGCGCGGCACTCGCATTTTGCTCGGTCTCGTCCTGCTGCTGGGCCTCGCGCTCAGCTGGCTGGTGCCGCAGGTGTCCACGGCGGCCGCGATCGGGGTGAGCGCCGGTGCCGCGCTCGCCGTGTTGCTCGTGTGCGCGCTGCCCGTGCGCTGGGCGGCGTGTTGCGGCATCGGGGCATGGGTGGCCGTCACGGCCTGCTTTGCGGCAGGCACGGGCACTGTGCGCGCCAACGTGATCGCGGCGATGCGCACGCGCGGCGCAATCGCCGACGCTGTGCCTGTCGCGGCACCGGCGCGCGGCGCGATCGCCGACACGGTGCCGCCGTACGCCTCGGAGCGCATGCAGCTGATGGACGTCGTGACGGGCGCGAACCCGGCCAACCCGTTTTGTTCGCGTGTGATCACGGTGGAAGCCGACGCGTCGCGCTACCGGCTCACCACGGCGTGGGCATCGGCGGTGCCGCAGCTGGTCAGCGCCCACTGGTGCTCGCGCGCCGCACACGCCGACACCATGCGCGGTGCCCAGCACCTGCCCATGACGCGATTACGCACCCCCATGACCCGCGCGATCGTTTGGACCTGGACATGGACCGCGCCGCGCACGCCGCTGGCCACCCTCGCACGCAAACACTGTCAGGTGGCGGCATGGCTGCAGTTCGCTCGCGTGCCGTTCGTGCTCCCCGCCGGACCGGATTCGCTGCTGGTCGGCGACCTGCGCTACGACCGTGATGCGCGCGTCAGCGTCGCACGGTTCACGCTGCCACGCACCCCCGCCCAGTGCCCCGCGTCAGACGTCCCGTGGTCACGCCCGCGCGCCGACATCTGGCCAATGTGACAGCGACGAACTGCTGCCGACATCGGGCCCCGTCGTGATGCCGGCAGCACCTGCGCAGGTCGTCGGTCCGTCGTTCAGATCATCGCGTGGCTCGCCAGTCGATCGCGGCGTCAGGTCGTCGCGATGGCGCAGGCGACTGCATACGTCACGTCGGCATTCGTCACGTCACCGTGATCCTTGATGAAGCCACCGCTGCCGTCGATGTTGTTCACGACGTTCGGCGCATACGTGTACTGTCTGCCCGCGGCGCTCATGGGCTGCGTCGTGGATTCGACGCACTTCTGCGTGCCGTTGCGACCGATGCCGCCAAACTGGTCGTCCTTGTCGCCGATCGCTTTCGTGTTGTCACCTGCCAGGCGTGACGAGATCGCATACGCCTTGCCGACCACGGTGTCCTGATACGAGAAGGTCGAGATGAACGGGCCCTTCACCACCTGCTTCTCGATCACGTCGCGGAAGAAGCCGCGACCGCCCTTGCCGTTGTTCGCACTGAGCCCGTAGTGCGAGAATGCCGCCTCGAGCAGCGAGACGGAATCAGGCCGTATCATGGGACTCGCGCTGAGCGCGTTCGCACAGGCGGTCATGCAGCGACCACCAAGGCTGTGACCGACCAGATGCACGCGCAGCGCCGGATTGCCCTGCTTCAGCGTGCGCACGGCCTTCGCCACGCCCTCCGCGCCGACGATGCCGGACCGCTTCTTCATCGTGTACCAGAGTCCCATGTTCAGGAACTGGCCCACGCGACCGGCGATGCTCTTGAACAGCCCGCCGATGAAGAGCGGCCGTCCGTCGCCCGATGCGTCACCGCCACCGATGGCCTGCACGCCACCATCGTCGTCACTGCGGCGTGTGGGCAGGATGATCGGCGCGCGCAACTTCTCGAGGAGCTCCGAGCCACGCTGCGACTTCAATTCGCTGAATCCCTCGTTCGGGTCATCTTCGTCGGCATCGATCACCGACAGCAGGAGGGCCACGAACTCGTCCTGCTTCGCCGCGTCGTCCTCCAGCTGCGGCAGCAGTGCGATGGCCTGGTCCACGATGGCGCGCTGCTCCGGCTTCACGTCCTCGTCGCGCATCGCCACCAGCTGCGCGCGCGCGGCCTCCAGCTCGTCTCCCGCATCGCCCAGGCTCTGCGCACCACCCTCGTCCATCTTGTCGCCCTCGTTGAAGGGCTTCGACGGCCAGAACACGCCACCGACGGCGAAGGTGCGCGGTGCGAGCCGCGCCGTGAGCTCCGGGCGCACCATGTTCGCGCGGAAGGTGCCAAGGAAGTCGCCGTACAGGCGGCGTGCGTCCGATGCATTGTTGCGGAAGCCGTGCGCCATGAGAATCAGGTCGGTCGTGCCGTGGCTGGCGACATGCTGCTGCAAGTCCGTCAGCGTCGTCGATGTCGGCTTGCCGTCACCGTCATAGTCGAGCGCGACGAAGTCGAATCCCGAGAGAGTGTCCATGTGGTGCTCCGTGCAATGAGTGGTCAGCAGGCCTGCAGAACCTTCATGAGATCGAGCAGGCCCTCGCCCTGAAACGCACGTTCGCGTCCGAGGTCGATGGCGTTGGCGAGGAACAGCGCCTTGACGCGTTCCGGCTGCCCGATGAATTCCGTGCGGACCGACAAAAATGCCGCGACGGCTCCCGAAACGTGCGGCGCCGCCATGCTGGTGCCGGTCTGCTCGCAATACAGCACCCTGCCATCTTCCGGCGCACTGCCGGGCGCGATCGGAGTCGTCAGCGTGGCACCCTCGGTGGCATGTGCCGTGGTGCCGGGCGCCTCGGGCAGGGCATCGGCCGCTGCCACCGGCACCGGTGTGGTCTCTGCGATCTTGTAGCGATCCTGCTCGCGTCCCGCTGCACACGAACGGATCCGCTCACCGGGAGCCAGCAGGTCAGGCTTGCGTCGGCCGTCGCCGGTGGGACCGCGTGACGAGAAGTATGACACACCATACGTGTGCGGCATCTCGCGATGTGTGGACCCCACGGTGATGGCAAATTCCGCGTTCCCCGGATCGGTGATGGTGAGGTTGCGATAGCTGCTCTCCTCCGTGCCCCCGCCGGTGATGTACGACGAGTAGCCACTGTTGCCCGCTGACACCACCACCGAGACGCCGGACTTCACCAGCCGGTTTACCTCGACGCAGATGGGGCTCTGGCCGCACGCGAACCAGCGGGGGTCGAAGTCGTAGCCGATGCTCATGTTCACGCCATGCACCACCAGGCGCTTGCCATACTGGTTCCACTGCTGAATGTCGTCGAGCGCGCGCAGGACCCAGCTGACTTTTCCCTGTCCGCGGGTCTGCTTGTAGTCATCCGAGCGCGTCACGTCGGCGATCACCTTCATGCTGATGATCTTCGCCAGTGGTGCCACGCCGCTGATCGACTTGAGCGCCTCGCGCGAGGTGAGGAGCTTGTCACGGCCGGTGGTCGCTGCGGTCTCGTCGCGAACCTCGGTGCCGATGACCATCAGGCCCTCGGGCGCCTCGGTCGTCCAGTAGCCGGCGATGATGCCCGCAACGTGCGAGCCATGGCCGAGGCGATCCATCAGCGCACTCGGTGCGCCAAGGCGCTTCAGGTCGGGCGTGATCGTCGTGGCGGCGAGCTCCTCCGCCTGTGCAACACCATCGGGCGTGTAGTCACGATGCTCCACGGGGGCGCGGACGCCGAGCGTGTCGATGCGGCCATGCATCGACTGCTTCTCGGCAAAGTGCACATGCGTGCCATCGACGCCCGAATCGAGCACCGCCCAGACGATGCCCTCGCCCAATGCGTGGAACGAGCGCTGGGCCGCATCCGCCTTGATCGTCGTGAGCGAGCGCGTGAGTGTGACGGCAATGTCGCTGTCTTCCCAGATGCGGTAGACGACCGCCTCGTTGCGACGATTCTCCGAGTTCAGCTGCTGCGACTCCACGGCGAGCTGCTGGATTTGCGGAGCCTGCAGGCGGCCGAAGATGTAACCCGATACCTCGGTGAAGCCCACGTCCCAGAGCTCGGCACGCTCTTTCACCAGCACCAGCGCCGCCGCGAGGCCACCACCAAACAGCTCGTTGAGCGAGATGATCACATCGAACGTTCCGGTCGGATCCATCTGGATCTTCGACAGCAGCGGTTCGGTGATGATGGAGCGGAGCATGTTGCGCCGCAGGTCTTCGCGTGCCTCGAGCTGCCCGGGCTTCAGTGGCGCATCTGTTGGCGATGCGGTGTCGGCGCTGGCCGCTGCCGCGTCGCCCTGTGCCGATGGTGGCGCATCCTTGGCGCGCCTGGTGCCAGTTCGCTTCTTCGGTTCCGGCATGGTTCTCTCCGTTCAGGAACAACTCGCACGCGGCTGTGTGATCCGCGGGGGCTACGGCAGTCATGACGATGTCGTGCGCGTCAACTTCTCAGTCGTTGCATGCGGAGTGACGCGGCCCCGCCGGAACAGGCGCGACGCGCTCTGCGCTGCCGCGTCGCGCCTGCAGGACAATGGTGTGGTTGAGCTCGCAGCATGCGCTGCCGGAACGAGCGGCGACTAGCTGATCTGCTCCGGCTCCATCACGCGCTCGGTGACGGTGACGTTCACCACGCTCACGTGGTAGACCTTCGCCGTTGGTGTGGTCGCGACGACGCGCGTCACGGACGTGCCCTCGAAGTAGATGCCGGCGTTGTTGTCGCAGGCGTAGCCGGGCTTCATGGTCCCCTCGCCGATCAGCTTCTGGTAGAGAGGTCGTCGCCCAGGCTCGGCGTCATAATGCGGCGAGTGGCTACCCGGCAGGAAACCGAGGCACTTCACGATCGACAGTGCCTTGGGTCGCGAATCCGTCGTGCCTTCCTCGAACCAGCAGAGCGAGCCGGCGCTGGCACCGCCCAGCACCACGCCCTTGTCCCACGCGGCCTTGAGCACCACGTCGATGCCCTGCGCCTTCCAGATCGCTTGCTGGTTCAGCGTGTTGCCGCCGGAGACGACGATGCCGTGCATGGACAGCAGCACCTCGTCCCAGCCCTGCGTCTGGCTCAGGCTCTCGATGAAGCTGCGCTGCACATGTGGTTCGACGTCGAGTGCCGCGCACTGCTGGTAGAAGTTGATGATGCCCTGGGGATCGTCAGCCGATGCTGTCGGCAGGTAGCAGATCCGTGGCCGCCTGGCACCGGTGAGTGCCGCCATATAGCGAATGAAGGCGCGGTTGAATCCCCCGCCCGCAATCAGGATCCTGCGTGTACTCGCCGTGGCGGTGGTGGTGGCGTCGCGTGCGTCGTCGGTCATGTCGCGCGGGATCAGGTGAGCGAAGGGCAGCTCTGCGGCGCCGAGCGAGGCGGTGCCGGCAGCGGTGGCCGCGATGAATTCTCTGCGTTGCATGGCGTGAAAGCTGATGTATCGCGCGCGGTGATGCATTGGCGCAGATTGCGACGTCAGTGCAGGGCAACACATCCGCTGTCACCACTTCCGGAGTTCGCCATGTCTGCACGTTCCCGTCGCGTCGGCCTCGCACTCGTGATGCTGGTGGGTGGCGTCGCCTGCACGCCGAAGCCCACCGCGAAGTCAGCTGCGTCGTACCTGTATGTCTGGGCCGGCGATTCTGCGGGCAAGGCAAGCGATTTTCTGGCCGTGATCGATGCGGCGCCCGACTCGCCGACGTATGGCGCCGTCGTCTCGAGGGTCGAGGTCGGCGAGGCCGGTGCACACCCGCATCACACCGAGGCCGAGATGCCCGCGAGCGGCCACCTGCTCGCGAATGGCTTCGGTGCCGGGCGCACATGGCTGGTGGATTTCACCACGCCACGTGCGCCGAAGGTGCTCACGCACTTCGACGACCGCGCCGGCTTCAGTCATCCGCACAGCTTCCTGCGGCTCGCGAACGGCAACGTGCTCGCGGCATTCCAGTACGCGGCAGACTCGGCGCCAGTCGCGTCGTCGTCGCATGAGCATGCAGGCATGACCGGCATGAGCAGCGCGACCGGCACGACGGCTCCGGCGGCGTCGGAACTGCCACGTTCGTCGATACCGACGGTTGCACACCGCACCGGCGGACTGGTCGAGATGGACGAACGCGGCACCGTGATCCGCCGCGGCAGCGCGTCCGACACCACGATCGGCGACCGGCTGCTTTATCCGTACAGTGTGCTGGCGATGCCGTCGATGAATCGCGCGGTATCCACCACCACCGACATGAACGCCGGCAACGCGAGGGCGACGGCAGAGTGGGTGCAGGTCTGGACGCTCAGTGATCTCACGCTGCTGCGCAGCATTGCGTTGAAGCCCGGTCCGCGCGGCGACGAGCATCGCCTCACCGGCGAGCCGCGCCTGCTGCCCGACGGACGGAACGTGTACATCCACACTTTCATGTGCGGGCTGTACCTGGTGCGTGGCGTGGACCAGCCGACGCCGGTCGCGAGCTTCGTGCATGGATTCCAGGGCAAGGACTGCGGCGTGCCCGTGCTCACGGGTCACTACTGGCTGCAGACCGTGCCCGAGGTGCATGCGCTGGTGGCGATGGACATCAGCGATGTCGAGCACCCGAGAGAGGTGTCGCGCGTCACGTTCGACTCCACCGAGCACCCGCACTGGGCGGCGATCGACCGGAGTGGCCGACGCATCACGGTGAACTCGGCCTCTCCCGGCAGCCGGATCTACGTGGTGAATCTGGATCCGGCGACGGGTGCGCTGACGCTCGATACGCGGTTCCGTGATGCGGGTGCGCAGAACGCGGGCGTGAGCCTCACCGGTCGGACGATGCGCAGCGCCTATGCCGGAACCGCAGCGCCGCATGGAGCAGTCTTTTCGCGATAGGGAATCCGGAGTCGGCGTTGAGCGCCCGAGGTGTACGTCGGCGGTGATGCACGCCCCGTGACGGGCGGGATGCGTATCGGCTGCCGGCGCTGCGTGGGTGATCGGACGGACGTGGTGCCCACCCGATTCCGGGCGCAGATTGCGGGTTCCCGCGTACCGCCAGCGCGGCGCGCCATCACAGACTTGGAGTTCGCCATGTTCCGCTGTCCCACGCATGCCCTGTCCGGCGTCGCGTCCGTACTGGTCGCCGTTGCCATCGTGGCCGGCCCTCTGGTCGCGCAGACCGTCGCCAGCCCCGCGGCACAGCCAGCGGTCATCGGCGGCAGGCGGCCCCTCTCGATGGAGGACCTGCTGTCGTGGAAGGGCATCCGTTCGCCGGCGCTTTCGAATGACGGGCGCTGGATGGCGTACGTTCTCGCCCCGAACGAGGGTGACGGCGAATTCATCGTGCGCGGCACGGCAGCTGGCGCCAAGGAAACGCGCATCGCCATCGGTGAGCCTCCCGCCGGATTCGGCGCCGGTCCGTCACTCGCCATCTCGGGCAACAACCGGTGGGTGGCGTACACCATCTATCCCACCGCCGACGCGGCGAAGAAGGCGCGTCGCGACCGGAAGACGCTCGCGACGAAGGTCGGCGTCATCGAGCTCGCGACGGGCACGACGCGCGAGTTCGATCGTGTGCGCAGTTTCCGGTTCGCCGGTGATCGCTCGAATGTGCTGGCACTGTCGCTGATGTCGCCCGACGCACCGGCGCCAGCGCCCGGTGCCGGCGCGCCGCCTGCAAGTGGCCCGACCAGCGGCAGCGTCGTGCAGCTCGTCGACCTCACCGGTGGAGCACCCGTCACGCTGGCTGGTGTCGGCGAGTATGTCTTCGACGAGGCGGGACGGTTCCTGGCCTACACCATCGAGCAGCGCGACCAGTTGGGCAACGGCGTGCAGCTGCGCGACCTGACCACCGGTGTGGTGCGCGCGCTCGATGGCGACAAGGCCATGTATCGTCGCCTGACGTGGGCCGACAGCGGCGACGCGCTGGCCGTGATCCGTTCGGTCGCCGACAGTGCCACGAAGGACACGCTGAGTACCATCATGGGCTGGGCGCGACTGTCGTCGGCGAAGCCGGTGGCGGTGTCGGTGAACGCGAACAGTGCAGGCATGAAGGCCGGACTGGTGGTGAGCGCCGATCGCACGCCGAAGTGGAATGACGCGCAGACGGTGCTCTACTTCGGGTTGCGCGAACTGCGGCCCGCCGCGGAATCGTCCACGGCGGCCCCGGTCGGCAGTGGTGCCAGCGCACCGGCGCCGGGTGCCGGTGCCGGTGGGCAGGTGGCACCGGCGAAGCAGGACGAGGAGACGCCGTCGCTGATCCTCTGGCACTGGAAGGATCCGCGCCTGCAGAGCGCGCAGCAGGTGCAGGAGAACAGCGACCGCACCTTCAGCTATCTCGCCGCCTGGCACCTCGCGTCACCAACGGTCGTGCAGCTCAGTGACGAGACCGTGCGCACGGTCACGGTGGGCTACGGTGATCGCTGGGCTCTGGGTGCCGACGTGTCGCCGTACGAGCGGCAGGCCAGTGTGGATGGTCGCGCACGTCGAGACGTCTACGCCATCGACGCCATGACCGGAGCGCGCACGATCATCGCGAAGGGTATCGAGAATCCGGGTGGTGCATTCGCGCAGTTGCTCTCACCCGACGGGCAGCGCGCGGTCTGGTACGACAACGGCATCTGGAGCGTGTACGACTTCGGCACGCGCACCTCGCGCCGGATCACCGACGGTATTGCGACGAGCTTCTGGGATGACGAGGACGACCACAATCAGGTGAAGCCGCCGGCTGCCGCACCGCTGGGCTGGTCGCGCGATGCACGCACGGTGTTCCTGCGCGACAACTGGGACATCTGGCGCGTACCGCTGGGCGGTGGCGCGCCGGTGAACGTCACGCGCAACGGCAGGGCCGACGGCGTGCGCTATCAGGCGCGCGTGGCCGTGCCGCCGCGCGAGCGCGGTATCGATCTCTCGACCCCGTTGTTCATCGAGACCTACGGTGAGCGCACGAAGAAGGAAGGACTGGTCGCGGTGGATGCGATGCGGGGCGGTGTGCGGGTGCTGGCGTGGGAAGATGCGAAGGTGGATTACCGTCGCGCGCGCGACGCCGACATCTGGGCCTACACGCGGCAGTCGTTCGTGCACTTCCCGGACTGGTACGTGGCCGATGCCGGGCTGGCCAACGCACGACGTGTGACCGACGCGAACCCGCAGCAGAGGGACGTGGCGTGGAGCGCCGGTGCGAAGCTGATCGAGTACACCTGCGACAGCACGGGCACCAAGCTGCAGGGCGCGCTCTTCCTGCCGGCCGGTTACGAGGAAGGGAAGCGCTACCCGACGCTGACGTACATCTACGAGCGGCTGTCGCAGAGCTTCAACGTGTATGCGCAGCCGAACGCGACGCGGTATGCGAATCCGAGTGTGTACACCTCGCGCGGCTATGCCTACTTCATGCCGGACATTGCGTACAAGCTGGACGATCCGGGGCGTTCGGCGGTGTGGTGCGTGGTGCCGGCGGTGAAGGCCGCGATTGCCAGCGGCGTGGTGGATTCGACCAACGTCGCCCTGCAGGGGCACAGCTGGGGCGGATACCAGACGAGCTTCATCGCCACGCAGACGAACATCTTCAAGACCGCCATCGCAGGGGCGCCACTCACCGACATGGTGTCCATGTTCAGCTCCGTGTACTGGAACTCGGGCAACACGAACCAGGGCATCTTCATCTCGAGCCAGGGCCGCTTTCGCTCCAGCTACGCCAAGAATCCGGACGCCTACCTGCGCAACTCGCCCAACCGCTTCGCGAACAACGTGCAGATCCCGTTCATGATTTTGCACAACGATCGTGACGGCGCCGTGGACTTCAACCAGGGCATCACCTACTACAACACGCTGCGCGAGCTGGGCAAGGATGTGGTGCTGCTGGAGTACGTCGGTGAGAACCACGGCCTGGCGCGCCCCATCAACCAGAAGGACTACGCGGTGCGCATGCAGGAATGGTTCGATCACTTCCTGCAGAACAAGCCGGCGCCGGCCTGGATGGAGAACGGGGTGTCGCGGCTCAGGATGGAGGAGCATCTCCGGTCGCGGAAGCTGCTGCTCGATCCGAAGGCGAAGAGCGAGAAGAAGATCGCGATGTGAGGGTCCGCGGCTTCGCGATTCTGCTCGAATCTGTTCTGCGGCTGTTCAGTACTGTGTGAAGAAGCTGTTGCAGTTTTATCGCGAACACCATCATGCAGGCGCCTTCAACACGACACCAGAGCCACGATGCACAGGACGACGAGAATCGCGACGATCGCGGCGGCAGCAGTGCTGATGCCTGCCGGACTGATGGCGCAGCAGCGGTTCGAGGTGATGGAAGCGACGATTCCAGGGGTGCAGGCGGCAATGGTCGCGCGGCAGCTGACCTGCCACGCCCTGGTGCAGGCGTATCTGGACCGGATCGCGGCGTATGACAAGACGGGCCCTGCGCTGAACGCGATCCAGCATGTGAATGCACGCGCACTGCTCGAGGCGGACTCGCTGGATGGCGTGCTGCGCGCAAAAGGTGTGCGCGGGCCGCTGCACTGCGTGCCCGTGCTGCTCAAGGACCAGGTCGAGACGCGCGACATGCCGACCACCTACGGATCCATCATCTACAAGGACTTCACGCCGACGCGCGACGCGACGATCGTGAAGCGGCTGGAGGGTGCGGGCGCAATCATCCTCGCAAAGACCACGATGGGTGAGTTCGCGCAGCGCTACGTGGGCTCCGCCGCCGGCATCATCCGCAACGCCTACGATCCCACGCGCAATCCAAGCGGCTCGTCCGGTGGTTCGGCCTCCGGCGTCGCGGCGAACTTCGGGCTCGTGGGCATCGGCGAGGACACCGGTGGCTCCGTGCGCGGCCCGGCCGCGGTGAGCAGCCTGGTTGGCCTGCGACCCACGCTGCAACTGGTGAGTCGCTTCGGCATGCTGCCCGCGAATCCTACGCAGGACACCATGGGGCCCATGACGCGCACCGTGGCCGATGCTGCGCGTGTACTGGACGTGATCGCCGGGTACGACGCCAACGATCCAATCACCGCCTTCGCGGTGGGGCATGTGCCGGCGACGTACACCACCGCGCTCCTGCCGGGCGCACTGCGCGGCGCGCGCATCGGCGTGCTGCGATTCCCTCGCGACACGGCCCCGGACAATGCGCCACCGACGCTGCCGGCCGACAGTACCACGCTCCGATTCGGCACTGGTGTGCAGGGCAGTCTGCCGCCCGGCGGCGCGACCGTCACCACCGGCGCCCGTACAGGTGGTGGCGCGGCCGGCACCGTGGCCACCTCACCAACGGCGTCAGTGACCGCGCGGCAGCGCGACTCGCTCGCGCGTCGCGACTCTGCCATGCGTCGCGATTCGGTCGAGCGGGTTCTGAAGGTCGAATTCGCGAAGGTCACGCCGGTGTTCGAACGCGCACTCGCCGACCTGCGCGCGCAGGGTGCGATCGTGATCGACTCGCTGAAGGTGCCGACGGTGCCGGGCAGTCGCGTCGACAATTCGTTCGAGACCGAGCAGGCCACCGACGCGTACTTCGCGCAGCATCCGAATGCACCCGTGCGCACGCTGCGCGAGATCATCCTCGCCGGCACGGTCACACCATGGCGCGCGCGCTCGCTGGTGCCCTACTTGGGCAAGTCGACCGACGATGTTGGCTACCTCACGGTGCTGAAGAGTCGCGACGCGCTCCGCGTGGCGATCCTCAAGCTGATGGCGGACCGCCATCTGGACGTGCTGGTCTACGCCACCTACGACGCACCACCGACTGTGATCGCGAGTGATGTGCTGACGAACCCGAAGCCCGTGGACGGCTACGGCCGCGGCGACAACCGCGGCCTGAGTCCCCTCCTCGGCTTTCCCGCCCTCACGGTGCCCGCCGGCTTCACGGCCGAGACGCTCCCTGTGGGCCTCGAGTTCCTCGGCCGCCCCTTCAGCGAGGCGCAGCTGCTCGGCTACGCCTTCGCGTACGAGCAGGCTACGAAGCACCGCCGGCCACCAGCCACCACGCCAGCGCTCACAGCGCCGCGTTGAACGGCAGGCTCGCAGCTCAGTCTCGCGAAGCCCGGGGCGTCGCGAGTCGCACCGTCACGAACACCGATCGTGGCGCGAGGATGAAGTAGTTCGGTACGCCACCCGTGGCATACCCGCTGCCGAACTGCTGCGAGTTCCCCAGGTTCGTTGCGCGCACCGTGATGTCGTGCTGCCGGAGCGGCACACGCACCATCGCATCCAGCATCCAGTACGCTGGCAGCACCAGTGTGCGATCGCCGTCGTTGCGCAGGTAGCTCAGGCCCTGGTAGCGCGCCTCGAGCCCTGCATCCAGCCAGCGCGCCGCACGCCAGTCGATGCGCTGCGTGCCCGTCACCGCGGGCGACAGGAGCGGCGGCACGTTCCGGCGGATCACCGGTGTGGTGCCGCTGCTGTCGGTAAAGCCGGCAATGCGGTTGCGGCTGATCGCACCGACGGTGGTAAGCACCAGCGACGATGTCGGTCGCGTGCGCAGGTCGAACTCCACACCCTGGCGCAGGCTCTTGCCTACGTTGCTGCGCAGCTCCACGCCAAGCGGTGACAGCGCACCGATGCGCGCGATGTCGTTGCGGAAGTCCATGCGGAAAAGGTTCAGCTCCAGCTGCATCGTCCCGCTCCGCAGGCGCACGCCCGTCTCCGTGTTCGTCACCTGCTCCGGGCGCACGCGCTGCAGTCCGCCCAGGTCGTTCAACACGTCACGCGTCACGTCGTCATTGCCGGCGAACACGTCGCTGCGTGTCGGCTCGCGCGTGGTGCGACCGATGGACGCGAACAGGTCCACGTTCGAACGCGCGGCATACGTCACGCCGACCTTCGGGTTGAGGAACGTCCACGCGATCGACGGTTCGTCGCCGGAGAAGCCTGCTGCCGCATCGGGCGCATAGCGGAAGAAGGCGCGCCGCACCTGCAGGTCGCCGAACCAGGTCACTGGCCCGTGCGCGTACGCAACCTTCGTGAACAACGCCGCGTCCTGCTTGTGCCCCGTGTTCAGATACACGGAGCGCTGCAGGTCGGGGCGGATGAACGAGAAGTGATCGCGCGCATAGGTGTTCGCGTTCAGGCCGGCCGTGAGCTTCAGCGCGCCTCGATCGACATTCACGGCGCTCGTCAGCCCGTACCAGTTGAAGTCCAGGCCATAGTTGCCGATCGTCGTGCTGTCGAAGCGCACGTCGTAGTTGCCGCGGGCCGCGATGCGGTACAGCGTGCTCGCGTACTGCACGCCAGTGCCCAGCTGCCGCGTGTGCGACAGGGCCAGCAGGTGCTGGCTGAAGCGATCCTGTTCCTCCGGCGTCAGTGGGTTGATGCGTCGATCACGCTGCAGGTCCTGCACCGGCACGGCGAGATACGACAATGTGTCGCGCAACCGGCCGCTCAGCGCCATGAGCTTCACCACGTCGCGCGTGCCGAGCCAGGCCAGCTGCGCGAGTCCGGAAATGCCTTCCACACCCGCGTTGCGTCGAAAGCTGTTGCTGCGCAACGCGGAAATGCGCACCGATGAGGCAAAGCCATGCGGCAGCGCGCCGCTGTTGGCTTCGAGCATCAGGCGCTGCGCGCCGAACGAGCCGACCTGGATCTCCGCCGCCGCCTGCCGCGGCACGCCGAGCACGCGCTTCGTCTCGAAATTGATGGAGCCCGCGAACGACGCCGTGCCCGTGCCCGTGGTGCCCGCGCCCCGCTGCACCTGCACCGACTGCATGCTGGCGCCGAGGTCGGCCAGATTCGCGAAGTAGAACACCTGGTCTTCCGGGTCGTTCAGCGGAATGCCGTCCAGCGAGAGATTGATGCGCGACTGGTCGATGCCGCGCAGGCGAAGGTAGCTGTAGCCCCAATTGGAGCCCGATTCCGCATGCGCCGTGAGCGACGGGGTCGTGCCTTGCAGCATCATCGGTACGTCCTGCGCGAAGCTGCGGCGCTCGATGGTGCGCGTCGTGATGGTGGTCTGTGCGATGGGTGCGTTGCCGTTCGCGCGCACCGCGCGAACGATGACCCCTTCGAGCGAGCCGGCGCGCGCGAGGCTGTCGCGACGGGTACTGTCGCGACGAGCGGGTGAGGTGGATTGCTGGGCGTCGGCGGTGCCGACGGCAAACGCGAGCGCGACAAAAGCCGCGGAGGCGTGACTGGTCATGCGTGACTCCCTACGCCGGTATGATCCGGATCAGGTTCTGCGGGACTCTCTCAGCCATCGCGCCAGAAGCGGCACGGGGCACCCCGGTCTATGTCCATCGCAAGCTAATCCGTCGGGCAATACTCCCGTGCAGTCCTGTCAGGGTGCGCAGCGCGATGTGCATGCGTTCGGTCGATGCCGCGCGCGGGCTGCCGCCGCCGGGAGCGTCACGTGCTGCGCGCAGCGGGAGCAACCGTGCGGCTAGCTTTCGATTTCCTCCATACTCGTTTCACGAGCGTCGCACTTCGGTGCACGCACGCGGACGCAACCGCCTCATGTGACGCCACTTCCCATCATGCTGCTGAAGGTTTGCAATTCCGCCATGTTTCTTGCCGGTGCGTCGTTCGCACTCGGCGCCTGCAGTAACGATGTCGCGCGTGCCGGACCCGCGCCGTCGGTCACCGATACCAGCATCATCACGTCAGCAGCTTCCCGCGCGCCGTTGGCTGGCAGCGACCGCGATGCCGCAGCGCCCCCCAGTTCCACCGCGAGCGCCGACACATCGAGGGTTACGTCTGACAGTGCCGCAGTCGCGCCCGTGCAGGGTGAGATGCCCAGGTTGCCCGTCGGTCGCAAGCCGCGCGACCAGACCTCGTACAACGCCGCGATCCGCGCTGGCCGCGCACGCACTGCGAGCTGGCCGAATGGCCCGGCTGCTGCGCCGGGTGCACTGCTGCCGGGCAAGCGCATCGTGGCGTACTACGGCAATCCGCACTCGAAGAAGATGGGTGTGATCGGTGAATATCCCGAGGCGCAGATGCTCGGCATGCTGGATCGCACGGTTCGCGAGTGGAACGCCGCAGATCCCGCAACGCCAGTCGTGCCGGCCATTCACCTGGTGACCGTCGTCGCGCAGGGCGCGCCAGGCGCCGACGGCATGTGGCGCCGTCGCGAGGATGCGTCGATGATCGAGAAGACGTATGCGTGGGCCAAAAGCCGCAAGGGCGTGCTGTTCCTGGATATCCAGGCGTCGCACAGCACGCTGCAGAAGGAGCTTCCCCCGCTGCTCACATACCTCGAGCGCCCCGACGTGCACCTCGGCGTGGATCCCGAGTTCTACATGCACTATGACAAGGAAGGCGCGCGCCCGAGCAGCCGGATCGGCCAGATGATGGCCAGCGACATCAACTACGTCATCCGGACGCTCGACAAGCTCGTCACCGACAGGAAGCTGCCGCCCAAGGTGCTCGTCGTACATCGATTCACGCGCCTGATGGTGCCCGATGCGGAGAGCATCCGACCCACCCGCAACGTGCAGGTCGTGATGCACATGGACGGCTGGGGTCCGCCATGGCTCAAGTTCGATTCGTACGCGGCGTACATCGTGAACCATCCGGTGCAGTTCACCGGCTTCAAGCTGTTCTACCACAACGATACGAAGAAAGGCGATGCGCTGCTCACGCCGCGCGAACTGCTGAAGCTCAGCCCGGCGCTGTCGTACATTCAGTATCAGTAAACACACGGCACGCACCGAACGAACGAGGCGCGACGCAGACGCACGATCTGCAAGAATGCACGACACGTATGACGTACGATGCACGACGCTCGACGCTCGATGCACGACGCACCGCTTTCTCCATTCACCTTCCCCGTCATGCGAATCCCCCGCACCATCGCGCTTGTGGCATTGGTTGCCTGCAGCGCACGTCCGCTTGCTGCGCAGGACACACCGACCGAGCGCACCGCCGCACGCGACGTGATCCAGAAACTGGCGGTATTGCAGCGCACGGTCGACGTGAGCGGGTGGACCGCACGACTCTCCATGCCCGATGCCACGCGTGATCGCATCGCTGCGCGTGCGAAGGCGCTGATGGATGGCGAGCTGCTGGCCATGGCCGACGACATCACGAAGCATCCGGAGATCGGATTCAAGGAGGAGCGCTCGGTGAAGATCATCACCGACTGGCTCACGGCGCATGACTTTGACGTGACGATGGGATCGGGCGGTTTTGCGACGGCGTTCACCGCGCGTCACCGGAAGGCCAACACCGGGCCAGTGCTTGGCATCGTCGTGGAGTACGACGCGCTGCGTGGCACGAACGGCGACTTCCACGGCGACCAGCATTCCACGCAAGGGCCCGTGGGCCTCGCTGCGGCGCAGGCGATCGCGGAATGGCTCGTCGCCTCGAAGACGCCCGGCTCGGTCGTCGTGATCGGCACGCCGGCCGAGGAGATGATGCCGCCGCCGGCGAAGACGGTGATGCACGAGAAAGGCGTGTTCAATGGCCTCGACATCGCGGTGCGCAGCCACTCGAGCCTGGCCACGCAGCGTGCCGGCGCAGGCTTCGGCAGCTGCTGCCTGAACATCGACGGCGTACGCTACACGTTCAGCGGTGCGCCGGCGCACCAGATGACGCCGTGGGATGGTCGCAATGCGCTGACGGCGGTGCGTCAGCTGTTCAGCAGCATCGACGCACTGCGCGGCACGTTCCGTCCTGAAGCGCGCATCCAGGGCATCATCCCGGAAGGTGGGAAGGCACCGAACGTGGTGCCTGATCGCGCCGTTGCCGACTTCTACGTGCGCTATCCGGACGAGGTATACCTGCGCCAGATGCGGCAGCTGATCGACGACGCGGCACGGGGCGCCGCACTCGCGACGGGCACCAAGGTGAAGATCGAGACCTATGGCTCCATGCGCGACGGCATCTCGCTCGGCACGCTGAACGAGGCGGCGTTCGTGCACGTGAAGCGGTATGGTGGCGGCAGGATCCAAGCTGAGCCGGGCAAGCCGCAGGGATGGGAGGAGACGGGCAGCGTTTCCAGCGCCGTGCCGGGTGTGGGATTCAGCGCCTGGACGTCGAACGGAGGATTCCATACCTACGAGATGGAAGCCGATGCGCTCGGCCCCGTTGGTCACGGCGGATTCGTGGTCGATGCGCAGGCAATGGCCGCGCTGCTGTACGACTTCACCACCAAGGCAGACTTCCGCGCTGCAGTGAAGGCGGAGTTCGCGGGATTGAAGGGGTTGTACTCCGAATACCAGCAGGCGCTGAGCAGGACGTACGAGCAGCCGGTGGTTCGCGAGCCTGCGCCCTGAGCGCACCAGCCGTCGCCACATGCCCATCCGCCTCGCGCAGACCGTCAACGCCACGTACGAGATCGCACATGGTCGCCGCATCGAGCTGGCGTTCGGGCGTGACGGTCACGACGCTCGCCTGCCGGCAGTACTGCTGCTGCCCGCATCCGACGCGATGCCCGCGCCCGCTGCGTTGCTGCTGCATGGCTTCAGCTCGCGCAAGGAGCAGATGGCCGAGACGGTTGGTGTGGCGTTGCTCGCAAAGGGAATCGCATCGCTGTCGATAGACCTGCCGCTGCATGGCGCGCGCATCGAGGAAGGAAACGAGACGTCGTGGGGCATCGTGGGCGGCTACGAGCGCTCGTTCGATTCACGCGCCATGCGCAGCCCGCTCGCGATTGCCGGCGCGTGGCGCACGGCGCAGCGTGATGCGAAGCTCGCGTTGGCGTACATCGGCGCACGCAGGGAGGTGGATCGCGCACGACTCGCCGTGGTGGGCTACAGCATGGGCAGTTTCCTGGGGGTGCAGACGGCGGCTGACGAATCCGCAGTCCGTGCGCTGGTGCTCGCGGCCGGCGGTGATCTTCCCGATGCCATGCCGTATGCGCGTGCGTTGCGGCTGCTCTCGAATCCGGTGCGCGCCGTGCGCAAGCTGGACGGACGACCGCTGCTCATGCTGCACGGTCGCCGCGACTTGACCGTGCGCCCGGATCGGGCACAGCGACTCTTCGATGCGGCGACGGAGCCGAAGGAGTTGCGCTGGTACGAGGCGGGGCATCATCTGCCGCCGCATGCGCTCGATGACGCTGCGGGCTGGCTGCTACAGCGTCTTGCGCCGTCGCCCCGTGCAGCGGTGGAACATCAGGCTGGGTGACGTCGCGACGCCACGGGCTGATGTCGACGCCGCGTGGTCAGGTCCGCTGAAAGCGACGTGCGAGCTGTTCCAGACGCTCGTCGTTCGCGGCTTCGGCCTCCAGTCGGATCACCTCGACATGCGGCCGCAGGCACGGCTCGCCCCAGTAGTACCCGGTGGCACGTTCGGCCAGCTGCGTCTCGTCCACGCGCGCGGCCTCGAGCAGCGCGCGTGCACAGACCCTGTCGTAGTCCGGATCGTCACGAGCCGGAAGACCGTAATGGCGGCGGGGCATTTCCCCTTCCGCATCGTCCCTCAGAAATGCCATCGACATGCGCGACGCTCCATGCTGCGCGACAACGGATCGTGCCGCGTGATGCAAGCTACCATGGGCCGTTCGTGATCGTTCGTGATCGTTCGTGATGATTCGTGATCGTTCGGGGTGTCGTCCACTGGCGCGACTCGTGCACTCCCGGCGCGCATGCCCACGCCGCCAATGCTCTCGTTCTTCGGCCGGTTTCGAGCGCGTCCCGCAGTCGAGACCATCACACCGGTCCGCTCGTTCGCCGACGTCATCCTGCCAGTGGCAACGCGTCAAATGCTGGATGGCGCGTTGGCGCAGGTGCGCAATCATGCGCTGATCTTCGGGCGGTGGGGGCTGGGCGAGCGCCACAGCACCGGACTGGGCCTTGCGTTCAACTTCGCGGGGCCGCCGGGCACGGGCAAGACGATCTGCGCCGAGGCGATTGCCGGTGCGCTGGGGAAAAAGCTGCTCTCGGTGAACTACGCCGAGGTCGAGTCGATGTGGGCTGGCGAGACGCCGAAGAACGTCGCGGCGCTGTTCCGCAACGCCGCGGAGCAGGATGCGGTGCTGTTCTTCGACGAGGCCGACGCCATTGCCGCGCGTCGCTCCGTCGGCGTCGGGTTGCCGATGCAGCGCGAGTCCAACACCACGGTGAACGTGCTGCTGCGCGAGTTGGAAGGCTTCAACGGCGTGGTGATCTTCGCGACCAATCTCGCCGTGAACTTCGACCCGGCATTCGAGCGACGCATCCGCACGCATGTCCGCTTCGAGATGCCGGGTGTGGACGAGCGTGAACGCATCTGGACCGTGCAGATCCATCCGCAATACACGCCGCTGGCCGAGGATGTGGACTTCCGAGCGCTGGCCGAGCGTTTTCCGGCGAGCGGAGGCGACATCAAGAATGCAGTATTGAAGGCGGCAGTCGCGGCAGCGGCGGAACCTGGCCCCGACCAGGCCAAGCGCATCCACCAGCGGCATTTCTCAGGTGCGATGGAGGAAGTCGTCGCGGCGAAGTCGGTCATGCAGCAGTCGCTGTTCAGCGGTGACGAACCCGCGCAGGCAGCTGCCGTGGAGCCGCTTGCGCAGGCGCTGCAGCGCGCCGAGTCGCAGTGGCGCACCGGAACGGCGGTGACGTTCGGGCTGGCCGCGATCGCGCTGGCTGCGGCGCTGGTCTCGCTGGGCGTTGCAGTCGCGCGATGAGCATCAGGCGTTATTCGCGCCAGTCGAAGCGATCGTGTTCCACTGCGTGTGGCCGCTCGCCGCACCGTGGCGTACCGGTACATCTCGGCAGGTCATCGTTCGGGTAATCTGACCAGGCGACAGGCCCGAATGGTGTCGCTCTGCTAGCATTGACCCACCGGTGAGGCATGTCTCGCCAGAGCGATGCATGGCGCCCGCCGGACGATCGTCATCAGATCACCTCTTTGCCGGAGCGCTCCACATGCACGACGACGCCGCAATCATTCGTGGCCTTTACGCCGCCTTTGCCGCTGGAAACGTGCCAGATGTGCTCGGTGCGATGACGGCCGATGTGCATTGGACCGAGGCCGAGGGCGGACCATATGGCGGTGTCTATGTCGGACCGGCAGCGGTGCTCGATGGTGTATTCATGAAGCTTGGCACCGAGTGGGATGGCTTCGCGGCCGTGCCGGAACAGATCGTGGGCACGACGGAGACGATCGTTGCACTGGGCAACTACAGCGCGACCTACAAGGCGACGGGCAAGAGCTTCACCGCCCCGTTTGCCCACGCGTGGACCCTGGCCGACGGCAAGGTCGTGAAGTTCCAGCAATACACAGACACCGTGGTGCATCGCCGACCGATGCAGTGAGCGCGTGACGCTGCGGCTGCCGGCGGCACGCCAGCGCCGGCTGCCGCAGGAATCACGAACCACCAGCTCGCAGCGGAGCCGAATGTCGTGCGCGGGGAGGTCGGGATTCGCGACGCGTGTCAGCATCATGGACAGTGCGACCTCGCCGATCTGCAGCGTGGGCTGGCGATAGGTCGTGAGCGGCACGGGCAGGAGCGTGGCGTAATCCACGTCGTCGATGCCGACGAGTCGCAGGTCATCCGGCACCTTCACGCCAAGGCGCATCAATGTGTGCATGAGCCGACCGGCGATGCGGTCGTTCGCGCAGACGATGGCATCCGGTGTGTGCGTGCGCAGCATGGACTGCACCGCATCACTGTCACCCGGATCCAGGCGCACGCCTTCCACGGGTTCATGACTGGCCAGCATCGCGCGCCGGTAGCCCGACTCGCGCGCGTCGACCGTTGGTGCGCTCTCGTGCTGCCGCGCGAAGATCACGCGTCGCGCGCCGCTCTGCAGCAGGTGTTCCGTCATGACGTGGCCTGCACGACGGTTGTCGATTCCGACGAGATCGTGGCGGCCCGGATCGGGATACGGCGTCACCGGGCGGTCGAGCAGGACCACGGGAATGCCTGCCTCGTCGAGCGCGCGAACGATGCGGTGATTCACATCGTCCGGTGCGGGCGACATGCCCACCGGCGCGAAGAACACGCCGTCGACATGTCGCTCGATGTACTGCCGACAGAGCTGCCAGGCACGTTCGCCGCGACGTCCCACTTTGCCGGGCGTCGTGTCAGCCGGTGCGCTGCCCCAGACCAGCGCGTTGTCCAGCGCCAAGGGGGATGACATCATGCCGCGACAGATCGTCTCGTAGATGTCGGTTTCGCCAAGATCCGCAATCAGCAACCCGAATGACCGGGCGGCCCCTTCACGAGAGCGACTGACGAAGCTTCCTGATCCTGCGCGGCGGCTGATGACGCCAGCCGCCTGCAGGTCACGCAGCGCACGACCCACGGTGATGCGCGAATGCCCGAACCGGTCGACGAGCACCGCCTCGCTGGGCAGCCGCTGACCTTCCTTCCATTGCCCGCTCTGGATCTCTCGCAGGAGCGTGGCAAAGACTTCGTGATGCTTGCTGGCGGCGGGGCTCGAGCGGGACACGGTACTCAGCATGAGAGACAGGGATGACCTCGCAAGCTACACCGTGCTCACCTGCAGGTCAGCGCGCGTTCTTCGCTCGCAGCAGGCCCTGAGTGCGGCCAAGTGTCCAGCTGCCCGTCGCGAGGCGCGTCTCGCCGCCTTCGTTCTGCCGGTCGAGCACCAGCGTCAGCACACCAGCCGACGTCAGACCCTGCAGCACGAGGTCGGACTCGATGACGGTGACAGTCATCGGGATCGAGCGCGCGCTGCCTGCGACGTTCACACGGGCGAGGATGGTACCGGCCGAGTCGGCGACGGTCACGCTGCGGGGGAAATCCAGTTCGCGCGGGCCGTTCCGCAGATCGTAGCTGGCCACGACGCGGGCAAGCGGTTCGGGTGCGACAGGCACCTGCTGTGCTGCGAGCGGGCTGGCGGCAATGGTGAGCGTGACGATTGAGGCGATGGCGGCGAGGAGCGGGCGTGAGTCCATGGTCGAAATCCTGGAAACGGTGAGTCGGACAATTGTTATAACAGGTTACAGTGCAGCAAGTCTTACTTGCTATAGTAAAACGACTCCAGCTTCTCTTTGCAACTGCAAATTTGCTTTATTTTGTAGCAGACTTGCGTGTTTGCGGTAACGATGCTGTTATGGCTGCTTTGGTCTCCTCGAGAAAGTTTCGCGTTTTCTGCGTGACTTTGTGGCGTAGTGCGAGGCGCAAACGCCCGCTGAATCCGACCACCGCGATTCCTGCCTACGCTCGGCGCGTCGCCAGCGTTTGCTCGTAATGGCGAAGCACTGGTGTCACGGAAACACCGTGGAGCACGATGCTGCACGCAATCACCGTGACCACGGCCTGCACCAGCAGATAGCCGCGCTCATCGTGCAGACCGTGTGTGAGCGCGTAACTCAGGTAGTACATGCTCCCGATGCCGCGGATGCCAAACCACCCAAGCAGGCGTCGCTGGCTGGACGTGGTGCGCGTGCCCCGAAGAAGGGTGATCGTCGCAAGGGGCCGGATGACGCAGAACAGCACGAGCGCCAGCAGCGCGGCACGGAACGACCAGGCCTGATTGAGCACGATGCCGATGAGTATCACCAGCAGAACCTCGAGCGAACGTTCGACGGTTTCGCCGAACGAGATCGCCTCGGATATCAGCACGCCCGCTGCGATGCTCGGCTGTTTGAGCGCGGCATCATTGACGCGCAGGGGCAGCAGCGTTTCCGATGGGGGATGTGCAATGACGTCGTCGCCGCGCGTGGGTGAGTGCGCGGCGCCGTCGCGCACCACTGCGTCGGGATGCGGCGACGCGCGCACCACGCGGACCTCCGCGTGCCGCAAGCCGACACCCGCGGCAAACACCGACAGGAATCCCCAGGCATGCACGCCTTCCGCGGCCGCGTACGACAGCGCAATCAGCGCCAACGCCAGAAAGTCGTTCGGCGCACTGCTCTGCGGCTGGCGCACACGGATCCTGATCGCGACGAGGCCCAGGCCAAGGCCCATCAGATACCCCAGGCCCAGTCCAGCCGGCACAGCCCACAGGAGGCGCGAGATGAACCATGGCCCGACCCATTCGCCGATGCCGCCGGCACGCAGCCCTTCCAGCGCGAACACGACGAAGGGAAACGCGGCGCCATCGTTCAGGCCTGCCTCACCGGAAAGCGCGAAACGCACCTGATCATGATCCTCGGCATCATTTACCGACACGGCCGACGCCAGTACGGGATCCGTTGGCGCCAGCATGGCGGCGAGCAGGATGGCGAGCAAAATGGGTAGCTGCAGCAACCATGCGGCCACGATCGTGGCGCCCGCGATGGATGCGACCATCACGGGACCTGCGAGCAGCAGCGCCGGTCGCCACGAACTGTGGCGGAGGGGCAGGCGAAGCCGCAGTCCGCCAACGAACAGCGATACGATCACGGCGAACTCACACAGGCGTTCCAGCATCTCGCGCTGCGCGACCAAGTCGATGCGCAGCAGTCCAAGTCCCAGCGGGCCAACCGCGAGGCCGATGAGCAGGTAGATGAACGACGTCGAAATCGGCAGGCGCTCGACCTGCGACGAGCTGAGCGCCATGACGAGCAGGAGCGCGCCGCCTGCCGTCATCCATCCAAGTGAGCTCATCGCATCCGCGGGTGAAATCGTCGCTGGGGGACTGTCGCAACTCCTGCCCGACGCAGGCCACACCGGCCGTGAAACTTTGGATGACGAGTGGGCACAGGACTGTACGATGCGCGCTCATTCCGGCACAATCGAGACCATCGCGATGGCGTACCTGCGCTGGTGAGCACGGAACTTGAATGTGGAGGTGACTGCATCCTGCGGCTGGCAGGTACGATGCTGGTCGGGCAGTGTCCTCGACTACTCGTCACACAGGGGCGGACACCACCCGGAGAGTGCGAATGGCTTCACAAAACACCGCGTCGCTCAAGAAGGTTGCGGACATGATGCGCGACCTCGATTTCTGCATGCTCACCACACACGCAGACGACGGGCAGCTTCGGTCACGTCCGATGTCGAACAATGGCGAAGTCGAGTTCGATGGCGACGTCTGGTTCTTCAGCGGTGCCGACACCAGAAAGGTCGCTGACATCGAAACGGAAGCACGCGTCGAGCTGAATTACGCCGACACCCAGACCTTCCGCTTCGTGTCGATGAGCGGCACGGCGACCATCGTGCGCGACGTGGACAAAAAGCGTGAACTCTGGATCGACGATCTTGCACGCTGGTTCAAAGACGGGCCGGAGAGCGAGGATGTGGTGCTGATCAAGGTCACGCCAAGTGTCGTTGCGTACTGGCAGGGCGAGGATGAGGGGGAGATCGCGCTTCAATAATTGCACTCGATTTGCTTGTAAGGCGCGTCAGTGCAGCGTCGCTCGTCATGGGCCGGCACAGCGCAACCTCAATTTCGCGCATCGGCGATGGCGTACACTTTCCTGATGCGTATCACGACCACAGCGCATGTGCGGGCCGGTGTCCCCTGCCGCCTCGCGGTTCCGCACGACGCGCTTGTGCCCCGCCCGGCCGTGCTCTGGTGCCACGGCTTCCTCTGATTCGCTTGCGGATGCGGCCGAGTTTAAATGTGCTGCCGCGGCGGGATTCGTGGCGTTCGGCATCGATGCCGTGAGCCGCTCGCGCGCTGCCAGTGCGCCCGTTTTACGAATCGCTGCGCCACACCTGCGGTTCGCCTCGCCACCACCATCACGAGCTACGAGCTACGTGGTGCCGGGCACCTGACATCAATGGCACCGTGGGAAGAGGCGATGGGCGTGACGCTGGACTGGCTCCGTCGGCACTGACGGTAGTCTGGCGCCGCCAGGCGTCACGCTACGGAACAGTCCGTGCATGACGTATGATGCAGCAGACCGCCGCCGTGACACTCGGTCCCGACTGGTCGCTGATCAATGGACGCATGGAGAATGAGATGGCGTTGACACCCACACAACTTGAGCATCTGGAGAAGCGCCTGCACGAAGAGCGAGCCCGGCTGCTAGATCAGCTGCACGGATTCGAGGAGACCACGTCACCCGAAAGCATGCAGGACAGTTCGGGTGACTTGTCCAAGTATCCGACGCACCCGGCAGACCTGGGCACCGACGTGAGCAACGAGGACATCGAGCTCTCGATCGGTTCACGCGTATCGCAGGAGCTGGGCGAGATCGACGCAGCGCTGGCGCGTATGGCGACGACGCCGGAGACGTTCGGGATGGATGAGCAGTCGGGTGAGCCGATCCCGTTCGAGCGGCTGGACATCATTCCGTATGCGCGGGTTGGTGTCGATCAGAAGCCGTCGACAGAGCACGGGGCGGAGGCGTCGACCTCGGAGCTCTGACGTTTCTGGGTGGTTTCGCGTACGGCGACTTCTTGTGCCTCAGTCTCGAACATTGCTGTTGTGCGTCGGGTAGTTCTGCGTCGAACAGTTCTGCGTCAAAGCCGCTGCTGTCATCAGTTGCGTTAACAGCTATGGATAGCAGCTGAGGCCAGCAGTAACGCTCAGCTGCTGATGTAAGAAGCCTCAGCGGCGCTACGACTGTTTTGGCGTGAAGTGGCCCAGAAACACGCGTTCCTGCGACGTGAGACTCTCCTCGCCCTGTCGTTCGATCTTGGACACGATCCGCTGCACCTCGTCACGATTGAGCTCGTGGACAGCGCTCATGTTGACGTTGCGCCAGTCGCCCAGTGCGATGGAGCTGGCTGTCGGTCCGGCGAGTTTCTCCTGCCACTTGGCAGCGGGGAGATTCTTGTCCACGCGCCACAGGTAAAGCCCGGCGCCGATGTACCCGCCGAGGTGGGCAAAGTGGGCCACGCCGCCTCCGCCGGAGAGACCGCCGTAGAGTGTGATGACGGTCATGATCACCACCAGCACGCGCGCCTCGATCGGGATCACGCCCCAGATGTAGATCTTGTCGCGGGGGAAGAACTTCGCGAAGGCGAGCTGCACGCCGAAAACCGCGCCCGACGCGCCCACGATCGCTGCATATGGCGTGAAGAGCAGGGACAGCAGCCCACCCGTGAAGCCGGCTATGAGATACATGCGGATGAAGCGTGTGCCACCCAGCCGCAACTCGACCCGCGGACCGAAGATGTAGAGCGCCAGCATGTTGAACAGGATGTGCGTCAGCCTGCCCGTGCTGTGCGTGAACATGTACGTCAGAATCGTCCACGGGTGCGTAGGCAGCGCGACCGGCACCAGCGCCAGCCACCCCGTAACGAACGGGAATGTCATCTGGAGCAGAAAAACAATGACGTTTGCGATGATCAGCCGAGTGACCCATGGTGTCATGACGGCATACTAATGCGGTCGGGGCATTTCGTGGGTTCCCGAGCATCCGGCATCGTCACGTGGTGCAGGTCACGCGTCACGAAAGGCGTCAATCGTCGCTCGTCACTCGCCGCTCGTCACTCGTCGCTCGTCACTCGCCGCTCGCCGCTCGTCACTCGTCACTCGTCACTCGTCTTCGAGCTGACGGAGCTGCGGCTCGACCTCGCTCGTCATGCAGCTGGGACAGATGCCGTGGCTGAAGCGCGTCGTGGTGTAGCGGGCGACGTAGGTCTCGACGGTGTGCCAGTAATTTTCGTCGTCCCGGATCCTGCGGCAGTACGAGCAGATGGGCAGAATTCCGCGCAGCGCCTGCACCTCGGTCAGCGCGGTCTGAAGTTCGTGCACCAGAAGTTCGCGCACCGCCTCGAGTCGTCTGGATTCCGTGACGTCCTGAGCGACGGAGTAGATCACGCTCCGCTCTGCGTCAGGTGCTGCGTTCCAGCGCAACCAGCGGAACGTGCCATCCTTGCAGAGATAGCGGTTCTCGAACATCAGGGCGGTGTCGCCTCCGCGCACGCCGCGGTTCTGATTCATGGTCCGGTCACGATCGTCAGGATGCACGAACTCGATGAAGGGCCGCGACATCAATTCTTCGCGCGTGAACCCCAGCACGCGCTCCCACGACGGACTCAGCAGACGAAAGTGACCGCTGAAGTCCAGGCAGCAGAGCAGGTCGACGGAGAGCGCAAAAAAGCGTTGCTCGAGATCGGCGAGGCCGGGCAGCTCCGGTGTGTCCGCATGCGCGGGAGTCTCGCCGGTAATCATGGCGTGCGCTCGCAATTTCGACGGGTCGGCGCGCGTGGCAACGTCAGGGAGCGCATGCGTGGTCTGCTGTCCGAAGGGACGTGGTCTCGACGCATGCGATACGTTCGCAAGTCGTGAAACGTTTGGTGATGCACGGATCGTGACGGCGGTGGTGCGAGTCACCGTGACATGCGCTGACGAACGATACGGCTGCTCCCCACGTGGGCTGCACCGTGATACTGCGTGAACCTCGCGCCGTAGTCCCTCATCTCCGACCTGCCCTGACATGCTGCTGATCTACGGTGCGAATGGATACACCGGTCAGTTGATCGTGGCCGAGTGCGTGCGACGCGGCATGCGTCCGATCCTGTCCGCGCGTCGTGCCGCGTCGCTCGCGTCGCTTGCTGCGATGTACGGGCTCGAGACGCGCATCGCGACGCTGGACGATCCAGCGTCGCTGGCCGCCGCCCTGTCCGGTGTGACGGTGGTCCTTCATGCGGCGGGGCCGTTCTTTAGGACGAGTGCGCCGATGGTGGCGGCATGCCTAGCCAATGGAGCGCACTATCTGGACATCACCGGTGAGATCGTGGTGTTCGAGGCGTGTCGCGCGGGGCACGCCGCCGCGAAGGCGGCTGGGGTCATCGTGATGCCTGGTGTGGGCTTCGACGTGGTGCCGACCGACTGTCTCGCGGCACGGTTGCACGAGGCGCTCACGGGCGGACAGCTGCTGGGGCTGGCCTTCACCGGCGGCGGCGGCGTGAGCCCTGGGACGCTCAAGACGATGGTGCTGGGCGCTCCGCAGGGGGGTGCGATCAGGAAGGACGGACGCATCACGCGCGTGCCCGCCGGCTGGAAGCAGCAGATCATTCCATTCCGCGATCGCGCACGTCTCGCCACGACGATTCCGTGGGGTGACGTCTCCACCGCGTTCTGGTCCACCCGCATTCCGAACATCCACACATATCTCGTGCTGCCGAAGAACGCGGTGATGATCATGAAACTGATGCGGCACCTGGACTCGCTGATGGCGATGCCGATGGTCCGGCAGTTGATCGAGGCCCAGATTGACGCACGCGTGAGCGGGCCCAGCGAGCGGCGCCGCAACTCCACACGCATGCATGTCTGGGGGCGGGTGACGCATGCCGATGGCCGGACGGTGCAGGGCACCGCGGAGACGCCGGAAGGCTACCGGCTCACCGCCATCGCCGCGGTCGAGAGTGCGCATCGTGTGCTGACCAACCCGCCTGGGCCGGGCTATCACACGCCATCGAGTGCCTTCGGGTCTGGGTTCCTGGAGTCACTGCCTGAGTGTGACGTGGTGCTCGGGGCTGTGACATGACGCGCGTCGTGAGCCCGCCCGTCAGTACGGCCCGTGACTGCGGCGTGCCGGACGCGGCGTGGCGCGATCAACGCCCCCGCGTGGCGCTCGCGCCGGCGGGCGGACCGGAAATCAGTCGGTCGCCCGTCCGTCCGGCGCTCGTTTTTCCGCTCTGCATGGCACTGCTCGTGGCGACGGCGGACGCGCAGGCTCGTCCCCGCGCCCGCGACCTGGGCATCACTATCGGGACGTACGCCCCCGGTCCGCTGAACGCGATCACCGATGTGCCGGGTGTGCGGATCGGGCACGCGACGGTCATTCGTGGTGACTCGGTGCGCACCGGCGTCACGGCCATCTTCCCCCACGCCGGCAACCCGTTCGAGAGTCGCGTGCCGGCGGCGGCGGTGGTCGGCAACGGTTTCGGCAAGTTCATCGGCTCCACGCAGCTCGCGGAACTCGGTGAACTGGAGACGCCCGTCATGCTCACCTGCACGCTCTGCGTCTGGCGGGTGGCGGAGAGCACCGCGAAGTGGATGCTTGCCCAGCCGCGCATGGACCGGGTGCGCTCGATCAACCCGGTGGTCGGCGAGACCAACGACGGCTGGGCGCTGAACGCGATCCGTACCATGCCGGTGACCGACGCCGACGTGGTGCAGGCGTTGGCCGGTGCCACCACCGGACCGGTCGCGGAAGGGTCGGTCGGCGCGGGCACCGGCACGGTGGCATTCGAATGGAAGGGCGGCATCGGCACCAGTTCGCGCGTGGTGCCACGCGGTGGCTGGACGGTCGGCGTGCTGGTACAGTCGAACTTCGGCGATTGGGGCGACCTCACGGTGCAGGGCGTGCCTGTGGGCCGCGAGCTGGGTCGCGGCGGCGTGACACGGAATCAGGGAAAGGGCGCGAGTGGTTCCATCGTGGTCGTCATCGCGACCGACGCCCCGCTCTCGGATCGCAGCCTGCGCCGCCTTGCCTCGCGCGCATTGCTCGGCATCAGCCGCACGGGCGGCTACGCGTCCAACGGCTCGGGCGACTACGCCATCGCGTTCTCCACGCATGCCAGTGTGCGACGGGTGGGCGTGAGCGGTTCGTCGGGCACGCCGCCAGACTCGATCCGCTCCGTGGAGTTGGGCAACGAGCTTGCAGGCTCGCTGTTCGAGCCCACGGTGGATGCGACGGTCGAGGCGATCTACAACTCGCTCTTCCGTGCGACCACGCAGGTCGGTGCATTCTCGCGCGTCGAGGCACTGCCGATCGATGAGGTGCGTGCGATTCTGGCGAAGTACGGGATCAGCGGCCGGCGTTGAGTCTCGCGTTGCTGGCGCACACGATGCGCACGGCGTGCAACGTGCTTATGGCGCCCGCAGTCGAGGAGACACCATCATCGCGCGAGGGCACATGCAGGCGTGGGAACAGACAAAGGATACGATCAACAAGGCCATTGACGACAAGGTGCCGCGGCTCAGTGCGGCGCTCTCGTATTACTCCATATTCTCGCTCGCCCCGCTGATCCTGATCGCCATCTCGATCGCCGGCGCCGTTTTCGGCGAAGAGGCCGCGAGCGGGCTGCTGGCCCACCAACTCCGCTCCGCCATTGGCGCGAATGCGGCCGAGGCTGTGCAGGACATGGTGATGCGCACGCGGAAGCCATCGGACAACATCCTGGCGACGCTCATCGGCCTCGTGGTGCTGCTCATCGGCGCCGGCGGCGTGTTCGGTCAGTTACAGGATGCGCTGAATACGGTGTGGGGCGTGATGCCGAAGCCCGGCCGCGTGCTCAAGACGGTGCTCCGCGAACGCTTTCTCTCGTTTTCGATGGTGCTTGGCACGGGGTTCATGCTGCTCACGTCGCTGATCCTCACGACAGTGCTGCAGGCCACGGTGGACACCATCTCCAACATCCTGCCCGTGCCGGGGGCAGTCTGGACGATACTCAACGCGGCGTTCGCATTCGTGGTCGTGGCAGCACTGTTCGCGGCGATCTTCAAGCTGCTTCCCGACGCACACCTCGAGTGGAGCGACGTGCGATTCGGCGCCGTGCTCACCGCGGCGCTGTTCGTGGCCGGCAAGGTCCTGCTGGGATGGTATCTCGGCCGGGAGGCCACGACGTCGGTGTACGGATCCGCCGGGTCGCTCGTGCTCGTTCTGCTGTGGGTGTACTACACATCATTGATCATGCTGCTCGGCGCCGAATTCACGCAGGTGCACGCGCGCGCCCGAGGACGCGACATCCGGCCAACGTCTCACGCCGTTCGAGTATCGCGGACGACGGAAACGCTGCCGGAATCCGAACAGCATGGCACCCTTGCCGGTGCGACGCCGGCGAAGAAGTGAATTGCTGATGTGTCAGTCATTCGTGCGATCTCAACTGGTGACCACGGCATTCATCATGCAATGGCTGAACATTGCGGGCGCGTTCTGTCGCTGTGATGCGCGTTCGTTGGTCGAATCATCATCTCATGTGTGAGAGGAGCTGACAATGGCAGAGCTTCATGTCGAGAAGAAGCGGAAGTCGAACACCATGTGGATCGTCATCGGCGTGATCGTCGCCGCGCTCATCGCGTGGATGGCAATGGGCAACAGTGATGATGCGTCGCGCACTCGCGGTGCAACGAGCGGCACGACGACCGGGTCGCTGCCCTTTGTCGACGCTACAGTATTCGCGGCGCTCGTGCGTTCAAACCAGCATCACCTGATTACGCCAGGCTGAAGTTCGGTTCTTCGAGCCTGTCAGCGCTCGAGGGCGGTTGGTCGAGTAGTCACGTTGACTGGTACGGCTCGTGCACGGATGATTTGTGCACGATGACGACTGCATGTATTCGACTCATTCGCGTCAATGCCGCGCGTACGGTGCTGACTGATACTGCAGTGCAGCATACCCCGACAGGTTGCGAGGACATTTCTGATGCATCATGACGATCATTCCAAGCTGAACGAGCACGTCTCGCTTGGTGACACCGATTCGCTGAACACCGTGGCTGCCGGCCAGCTGGTGCACTTCGACGACCTGGACGATTTCAAGATTGCGGAGGGCGAGCCTGACATCCGCGGCTGGGATGTGCGAGGCACCGATGGACAGAAGATCGGCAAGGTCGAGGATCTTCTGGTCGACACCGCGGCGATGAAAGTTCGCTACATCGAGGTTCGTCTCGACAAGGAAATTGCGCGCCAGGTCGCACAGAACGCCGATATGTCGGCGCATCATGTTCCGCAGGTCGGCCGCCTCGCGGACCAGTTGATGACGGAAGATGATCGAACGAGCGATCCTGACGCTGCGCGCTACATGTTGGTGCCCATCGGCATTGCTCGCCTCGATGAGGATAAGGACGACGTGCTGCTGGATGCGCATGCCACGCAGATGGTTGGTATTCCGGCATACGACCGTGAGCCGCTGACGCGTGATCGCGAAACGGACATCGTGCGGAGCTACGGCGCGAATGCTGGCGCGAGTACCGGTGGCATTGCGTCGAGCGACGTCATGAATGCGGCGCGTCCGTCGGATGTGCCGCCGGAGCGGATGCAGCATGATCATTCCGATCTCAAGGCGACAGACGACACGCGAAATCAGTCCACCCGGTCGTCGGATGCGTTCTATGCTGATCGCAGCTTCGATGAGCGCTCCTTTTTCGGCAGCCGCCGTCACGGTCGCGACGACGACTCGTATTTCGCGCGTGCCGAGCAGCGTGATCGTACACAGAGCGCCACCGGCAATCGCGCGGCTGGCATCGATGACATGAGCCAGATGGCCTTGACCGACGAGCAGATCCGCGAGCGTCAGCGTAATCGTGAGAGCGTGGACGACCGCGCGGATCACTGATCGACGACGACCCTGTCGTACTGAACGCCCGGCCCGCCATGCAGCGGGGGCCGGGCGTTCTGCATGCTGGCGAACGATGGCAGCGGTATGAACTGCCGACGTGAATTACTGCGGCAGCTTGTCGAGCATCGGCTGCGTGATCAGCACGCGGCCCTTCTCGGAGCGACGGAAGCGCAGTGCATCCAGCGCAGCGTCTTCACCGACCACCAGGCCAGCCGGTATCACGACGCCACGGTCGATCACGACATTGCGTAGCCGGGCGCCGCGTCCGATGTCCACGTACGGTTGCACCACCGCACCAACCAGGTGCGCGTAGGAGTGGACCTTCACGCCAGTGAAGAGCAGCGAGTCGTGCACCTGGGCCCCGGACACGATGCAGCCTCCAGCCACCAACGAGTTCAACGCCATGCCACGTCGTGTCTCGTCGAAGTGCACGAACTTGGCGGCAGCGGTGATTTCGCTGTAGGTCCAGATCGGCCAGTTGTGGTCGTACAGGTCCAGCGACGGCACGACGCTCGTGAGATCCACATTCGCCTCCCAGTAGGCGTCGATGGTGCCGGCATCACGCCAGTACGCCTCGCTCTCGGTGTCGGCCTTGACGCAGCTGGTGCTGAAGCGGTGCGCTACGGCCTTTCCATGCTCCACGACGTAGGGAATGATGTCCTTGCCGAAGTCGCGGCTCGACGTCGGGTCGGCCGCATCGCGGCGCAGCAGCTCGAACAGAAAGTTGGTCTTGAAGACGTAGATGCCCATGCTCGCCAGCGCCATCTGCTCGTTGCCCGGGATGCCCGGCGGGTCAGCCGGCTTTTCCAGAAACGAGACGATACGATCGCTCGCATCGACATGCATCACGCCGAAACCGGAGGCGTCCATGCGCGGCACCTCCAGGCACCCCACGGTCACGTCGGCGTCCTGGTCGACGTGCTGCTGCAGCATCAGCTCGTAGTCCATCTTGTAGATGTGATCACCCGCCAGGATCACCATGTACTCGGGGCCGTACGCCTCGATGATGTCGATGTTCTGGAAGACGGCGTCGGCGGTGCCGTCGTACCACTGCGTCTCGGAGACGCGCTGGCTGGCCGGCAGGATGTCGAAGCTTTCGTTGCGCTCGGGGCGCAGGAAATTCCAGCCGCGCTGCAGATGGCGGATCAGGCTGTGCGCCTTGTATTGCGTGGCCACGCCGATGCGACGGATGCCGGAGTTCAGCGCATTCGAGAGGGCGAAGTCGATGATGCGTGTCTTGCCACCGAAATAGACCGCAGGCTTCGCACGTCGATCGGTGAGCTCGAAGAGCCGCGAACCGCGGCCACCTGCGAGCACGTACGCCATCGCGGTGCGTGCGATCGTACCGGAGCGGTGGTGTGGAGCCGTCATGACGGGGTCGTTTTCAGCGGGAGGGGCGTGACTGGAGGTGCGTGATATTCGCCGCGGGTCCAGCCCTGCGGTAGGGCACCGGTGATCCGGTCCTGCGTGCCCTGCCGGGACGGCCGGCAGCGTGTGGTGCATCCGGTACATTGCGCCCCGAGGCGACGAGCGCCATGCCGCCGCACTCCGGACCTCTTCCTCGCCTCGCATGAACGTCCTGTTTGTCGCTGCCGAAGTCGCCCCGCTCATCAAGACCGGCGGTCTCGCCGATGTGGCCGGTGCGCTGCCCGCGTCGCTTCGCGCGCTGGGTCATGATGTGCGCGTGGTGATGCCCTACTACCGGCAACTGCGCGATCGGGGCATTGCCACCGAGGGACCGATCGCCGCCAGCTTCCTGCCGCTCGGTGAGCGCGACGAGGAGCTGCGCATCTGGCGAGCGGTGGACGCGGTGACGCCGACCTACCTGCTGGACATCCCGGCGGCGTTCGAACGGGCGAGCATCTACGGCGATGGCGACGACGATCGCCGCTTCATCCTCTTCTCGCGCGGCGTGCTGGCACTGATGCAGCAGCTGCGCGAGGTCGCCGGCTGGCAGCCCGACGTGGTACATGCACACGACTGGCATGCCGCGCTGGTGTCGAACTACATCCGTACCACGCATGCCTACACCTTCGGCCATGTGGCGACGGTGTTCACGATTCACAACCTCGCGTATCAGGGCCAGTTCAGTACCGCGACGCTCGGCGCGTCGGGTCTCAGCGAGCGTGGCCTGATCGAGAATGGCATGGGGCCGGGCACCGCGGGCACTTTCAACTTCATGGCGCGCGGCATCGTGCACAGCGACGTTGTCACCACGGTCAGCCCGACGTACGCGCAGGAGATCATGACGTCGGAGTACGGCGAGCGGCTGGACGGACTGCTTCTGTCCAAACGTGATCGCGTCACGGGCATCCTGAACGGCATCGACAGCGCGGCCTTCGATCCGGCAACGGACGTGAACCTGCCCGAAGGCTTCAGCGCAGGCGCGATTTCCGGCAAGCAGACCTGCAAGCGCGAACTGCAGGCCGAGATGGGCCTCGCGCCGTCCGACACGCGTCCACTGCTGGGCCTCGTGTCGCGGCTCGTGGAGCAGAAGGGCCTCGACCTGCTCGATGCGGCGATACCGTGGCTGATGCTGCAGACCGATGCGCAGCTGGTGGTGCTGGGCTCGGGCCAGCCATTCCTGCAGGACGCGCTGCTGCGTCATGCGCGGGCGCATCCGGGCCGCATCGCGGTACGCCTGGGCTTCGATGCGGGACTTGCGCAGCGGATCTACGCCGGCAGCGATGCGTTCCTGATGCCGTCGCGCTTCGAGCCGTGCGGACTGGGGCAGATGATCGCGTTGCGCTACGGCAGCGTGCCGATCGTACGCGCGACGGGTGGCCTGAACGACACCGTGCGTGAAGGGTGGGACGGCAACGGCTTCGTGTTTCATCAGTACGAGGCGCGTCACTTCATCGAGGCGATCGAACGGGCGTTGCTTGCGTATCGCGAGTCGGCCAGCTGGGCGATCCTGCGCGAGCGCGGCATGCGCGAGGACAACTCGTGGGTGCGCGCGGCGCAGCAGTACACGGGTGTCTACGACTGGGCACGCGGACTGCGGACGGCGGGCTGATCAACGCGTGATCACACTCGGCATCGACCTCGGCACCTCCGGCGTGAAGCTGGTCCTCGTGGACCATGCGATCGTTGGCCGCGAGCGCGTGATCGGCAGCGCCAGCTCACCGCTCACGGTGCAGCGCACGCACCCCGGATGGAGCGAGCAGAACCCCGAATCGTGGTATGACGCCACGCTCCAGTGTGGCGATGCGCTTCGGACCAGCCACCCCGGCGCCATGGCAGCCTGCAGCGCGATCGGGCTCTCGGGGCAGATGCATGGCGCCACGCTGCTCGACGCGCGCAGCGCGGCGCTCAGGCCCTGCATCCTGTGGAACGACGGCCGAAGCGAGGCCGAGTGCGCGGTGTTCGAGGCAAGCTGGCCCGACTCGCGACGCGTGACGGGCAATCTCGCGATGCCGGGATTCACCGCGCCCAAGCTTCTCTGGGTCCGCCGGCACGAGCCGGAGCTTTTTGCACGCGTCGTCATGGTGCTGCTGCCCAAGGCCTACCTGCGCATGCGGCTCTGCGGCGAGATGATCGAGGACATGTCGGATGCGTCAGGTACGCTCTGGCTGGACGTGGCGAACAGGCGCTGGAGTGACGACGCGCTCGCGACCTGCGGCCTGAGCGCGGCGCAGATGCCGCGGCTCGTGGAAGGCAGTGCCTCCGCCGGCACGCTGCACCGCGTGCTGGCCACGCGGTGGGGAATGCGCACACCTCCGATCATTGCCGGTGGCGCGGGCGACAATGCCGCGGGTGCGGTCGCCACCGGCGCCGTGCATGCCGGCGACGCATTCGTTTCACTCGGCACCTCGGGCGTGCTCTGGTGCACCACGGCGTCGTTCGCGCCGAATACCACGAGCGCCGTGCACGCATTCTGTCACGCCGTGCCGGATACCTGGCATCAGATGGGCGTGCTGCTCAACGCCGCGTCCTGCCTCAGCTGGTGGGCCGGCATCAGCGGACAGCCGGAAGCAGCGCTGCTGTCGGAACTCGCGCCTGACGCACGTACCGCGGCGAGCTTCGCGCCGTACCTGAACGGCGAGCGCACGCCGCACAACGATGTCGCCGTCCGCGCAGGCTTTGCCGGACTCGACGCGTCGCACACGCGCTCCGACATGACGCTCGCCGTGCTGCAGGGTGTGTCGTATGCCATGCGCGACGCGCAACAGGCACTCGCCGCCGCCGGCACACATCTGCGCGAAGCCGACCTGCTTGGCGGTGGCGCGCGCTCGCCGTTCTGGTGCCAGCTCATGGCCGACGTGCTCGCGATGCCGCTGCACGTGGTGACACAGAGCGAGATTGGATGCGCACTGGGCGCCGCACGACTGGCTGCAATGGCGCTGCTGGGCGGTGCGGCCGATGCCGTGGCTCAGGTGGCGACGAAGCCGGAGCGGCTCCGCACGTTCGAGCCTCGCCCCGATGCGGTTGCAGACCATGCCGTGCGCCATGCGCACTGGCAGTCGCTGTACCAGCTGTCGCACGAGTTCCAGCGCGCGAAGACCTGACGCATCGACCATCGCACACCCACGAACACTTACACTCGACCACGGACCCGACCGAGACATGGCCGCATCCCGCGTTTCTACGCCAGCCGCCGCACCGGGACAGTTCTTCACGCTGACGGAGCCGCTGCAGTTCGAGGGTCCGAAGTTCAAGCCGAGCGCGCGCCGTCCGCTGGGGTATCGCTACTACGATGCCGATCGCATGGTGCTGGGCAGGCGCATGGAAGATCAGCTGCGCTTCGCCGTCTGCTGGTGGCACAGCTTCGTCTGGCCGGGCACCGATCCATTCGGCGGCGAAACCTTCAACCGTCCGTGGCATGCAATTGGCGCCGATGCGATGCAGCAGGCGCATGCGAAGGTCGACGTCGCGTTCGAGCTGTTCCAGCTGCTCGACGTGCCGTTCTTCACGTTCCATGATCGCGACATCGCACCCGAAGGCACGACGTTGCGCGAGTCGAACGCAAATCTGCATCGCATCGGCGAGCGCCTCGCACGCCGCATGGACGACACGGGTATCGCGCTGCTCTGGGGCACGGCGAACCTGTTCAGCAACCGTCGCTACATGGCGGGTGCCGCCACGAATCCCGACCCGATGGTGTTTGCCTACGCCGCGGCACAGGTGAAGACGGCGCTGGAACTCACGCACGAACTGCGCGGCGCGAACTACGTGCTCTGGGGCGGTCGCGAAGGGTACGACACGCTACTCAACACGAACCTGACGCGCGAGTGGGCGCAGCTGGGCCGGTTCCTGAATCTTGTCGTCGAGCACAAGCACGCGATCGGCTTCACGGGCGCGATCCTGATCGAGCCGAAGCCCTGCGAGCCCACGAAGCATCAGTACGACTACGACGTGGCGAGCGTATTCGCGTTCCTGCAGGCACATGGCCTGGAGCATGAGGTGCAGGTGAACATCGAGCAGAATCATGCACTGCTCGCCGGTCACTCGTTCGAGCACGAGATTGCGCAGGCACAGGCGCTTGGCATCTTCGGATCCATCGACATGAATCGTGGCGACGAGCTGCTGGGTTGGGACACCGACCAGTTCCCGAACAACCTGCCGCATGTGGCGCTGGCGATGTACCAGATCATGCTGGGCGGCGGCTTCAGCACGGGCGGCATCAACTTCGATGCGAAGCTGCGGCGTCAATCCATCGATCCGGACGACCTGGTCGCCGCGCATGCCGGTGCGATCGACCTGTGTGCACGCGGTTTGCTCGTGGCCGAACGGATGATCGACGATGGCGTGCTCGCCGCGCACGTGGATGCGCGGTATGCCGGGTGGGATGCGAAGGAGGGGACCGCTATCCTGAAGGGCCGGCGCAGTCTCGCAAGTCTCGCCGCGATGGTGGAGCGGAAGGGTATTGAACCGCAGCCTGTGTCGGGCCGCCAGGAACGCCTGGAGAACCTGATCAACAGCTACCTCTGACACAGTACAGGAGACGCGATACGTGCCGACGAACATCAAGGGCCCGGGCATCTTTCTCGCACAGTTTGCGGGCGACGCCGCACCGTTCGACACCTGGGATGGCATCACAAAGTGGGCCGCAAGCCTGGGTTTCACCGGCGTGCAGCTGCCGGCGTGGGACGCGCGCTTCATCGACCTGAAGAAGGCTGCGACGTCGAAGACGTATTGCGACGAACTGGCCGGCGTCGCACGACAGAACGGCGTCGAGATCACCGAGCTTGGCACGCACCTGCAAGGGCAGCTGGTGGCCGTGCATCCGGCGTACGACGAGGCGTTCGATGCCTTCGCGCCCGATG